>JADIYI010000008.1:657333-985999 GCA_016705365.1 Gammaproteobacteria bacterium
TGGCGTTGCGTGAGCATCGCGCGTACGCGCGCGAGCCGCGCTGCGCTGATTGCGCGAAAACGCGTCAGCGCGAGCCGCAACTGCTTGCGGTCGATGCCTTCCTCGGGAATCGAAGGGGATGCGGCTTTGCTCGGCATGCCGCTTAGTATAGAGGAGTGCCGGCGCGCTACCCGGGTGGAGCCGTTCGTGCCTCGAGCCGCGCGCGTGCGGCGAGCGCCGCCTGTGCGACCTGCCGCGGCGCGGTGCCGCCGAGATGATCGCGGGCGGCTACCGAACCCTCCAGGGTCAGCACCTCGAATACGTCGGCATCGATCTGCGCGCTGAAGCCGCGCAGCTGTTCCAGGGACATGTCCGCGAGATCGGTGCCGCTGGCGACGCCGGCGGCGACCGCGCGACCGACCACTTCGTGGGCATCGCGAAACGCCATGCCGCGGCGTACCAGGTAATCCGCCAGATCCGTCGCGGTGGCAAAACCGCGCCGCGCCGCCTCGCGCATGACCGCCGCGTTGACGCTGAGTGCCGGCATCATGTCGGCGAACGCGTGCACGCAATCGCGCACCGTATCGACGGTATCGAACAGCGGTTCCTTGTCCTCCTGGTTGTCCTTGTTGTAGGCGAGCGGCTGCGATTTCATCAGCATCAGCAGGCCCATCAGGTGCCCGGTCACGCGCCCGCTCTTGCCGCGCACCAGTTCGGGCACATCGGGATTCTTTTTCTGCGGCATGATGGACGAGCCGGTGCAGAAGCGATCCGGCAGGTTCACGAAGCCGAACTGCGCCGAGGTCCACAGCACCAGTTCCTCGCTGAAACGCGACAGGTGGGTCATCAGCAGGGCCGCGAAAGCGCAGAACTCGATCGCAAAATCGCGATCCGCCACCGCGTCGAGGCTGTTGGCGCTGGGCGCATCGAAACCGAGCAGCGCGCTGGTGTAGGCGCGGTCGATCGGGTAACTGGTACCGGCCAGCGCCGCGGCGCCCAGCGGGCAACTGTTCACGCGACGCCGGCAATCGAGCAGGCGGCCGTGATCGCGTTCCAGCATCTCGTTCCAGGCCAGCATGTGGTGGCCGAAAGTCACCGGCTGCGCGGTCTGCAGATGGGTGAAGCCGGGCATGATGGTGGCGGCCTCGCGCGTGGCAATATCGACCAGCGCGTGTTGCAGGCGGGTGAGTTCGGTCGCGATCCGATCGATCTCGGCGCGCAGGAACAGGCGCATGTCGGTGGCGACCTGGTCGTTGCGCGAGCGACCGGTATGGAGCTTCTTGCCGGCGATGCCGATACGGTCCGTGAGCCGCGCCTCGATATTCATGTGCACGTCTTCGAGCGCCACGCTCCACTCGAACCGTCCTTCACCGATCTCGGTGCCGAGTGTCTCGAGTCCACTCCTGATCGCGGCGTGCTCGGCTTCGCTCAGCAGTCCCGCGCGTTGCAGCATCGAGGCATGTGCGAGCGAGCCGCGGATATCGTGTGGCGCCAGGCGGTGATCGAACCCGACCGAAGCGGTGAAGCGCTCCACGAACGCATCGATACTTTCGCTGAAACGCCCGCCCCAGGGCTTGGCAACAGGTTCTTTGTCCATGGTTTCCTTGGTGCAGCTGTGAACCGGCGCGCGATTATAGCAGCGCGCCGGAGGGCGTCGGACCCGTCGCCGCCGTTTGCGGACTAAACTAGCGCTTGGGTTCCCGATCGAGACGCGGCATGCGCAGCATCGAATTGCCATCGACACCGGTCACCGGAGCACACCGGTGAATGGCGCGCGGTCCGCGGCGCCGGGTTTCCTGATCCCGGACCTGTGTTCGCCGCAGGCGGTGTTGTTCCTGTTGCTGAACAGCGCCCTGCTGGCGCTGACGCTGGTGCTGTTCGCGACCGGGTTGTCCAGCTTCAGCTGGATGGAGCTGGGGCGCGTCGCGCTGTTCATTCTCTGGAACATGCTGCTGTGCGCGGCGTTGCTGTGTCAGCTGCGTCTGCGTATCGCGCGCTGGCCGGTGGCGACCGGCGCCTGTCTCAGCTTTGCCATCGTGCTCGGTGTGTGTGCGCTTACCAGCATCGCGGCGCAATGGTTCCTGCAACAGCTTGGTGCGGGGCGCGTGGATTACACGCGTTGCGGGCGCGATATGCTGATCGCGGCATTGCTCGGTGGTGCCGCGCTGCGCCATTTCCACCTGCGCGGCGAGTTGATGAAGCGCGAGAGCTCCGAGCTCAGTGCCCGCATCCAGTCGCTGCAGGCGCGGATTCGCCCGCATTTCCTGTTCAACAGCATGAATATCATCGCCAGCCTGATACCGCTGGCGCCGGAGCTGGCCGAGCGCGCGGTGGAGGATCTCGCGGAGCTGTTCCGCGCCAGCCTGCGCGAAGGTGATACAACGGTCGCGCTGGCACTTGAGCTGGATCTCTGCGAGCGTTACCTGCGGCTGGAGCAACTGCGACTCGGCGAGCGGCTGCAGTTGCAGCGCCATATCGGCGAGATGCCCGAGCAGGTGCGCTTGCCGCCGCTGTGCGTGCAGCCGCTGCTCGAGAACGCGGTATATCACGGTATCCAGCCCCTGCCCGAGGGCGGCTGCGTGAGCCTCGATGTTGCCGTGCGTGGACGGGTGTTGTGCATCGATGTGCTGAATCCGCTACCCGGGCCGGTGCACGTGAATGGTCGTGGCAGCGGGATCGCGCTCGAGAATATCCGCGACCGGCTGGGCGCCATCTACGGAGGCCGGGCAAGTCTCGAGCTGCACAGCGAGGGGGGTACGTTTCGCGCGAGCCTGCGCATTCCGCTCGAGGCGAAGGCATGAAACTGCTGCTGGTCGATGACGAACCGCTCGCCCGGGCGCGGCTGCGGCGCCTGCTGGAGGAGCGCAGCGACTGCACCGAGTTGCGTGAAGCCGCCAATGGTGCCGCGGCGATCGAGGCCAATGCCGAGTTTGAGCCCGATGTGATATTGCTCGATATCCGTATGCCGGGCATGGATGGTATCGAGGCCGCACGGCACCTGACGCAGGGCGAGCACCCGCCCGCGATCATATTCTGCACCGCGTTCGAGGAGTACGCGGTGGCAGCTTTCGAGAGCCGAGCGGTCGGTTACCTGCTGAAACCGGTGCTGCGTGACAAACTCGACGCGGCACTCGATGCGGCGCGCGCAACCACCCGCTACCAGATGAACGCGCTGGCGCGCGAGACCCGCGAACAGCGGCGCTTCCTCAGCGCGCGCTCCGCTGCCGGGACCCATCTGTTGCCGGTTGCCGATGTCCGGGTGTTGCTGGCCGACCAGAAATACGTCACCGCGCTGTATCCCGGTGGCAGCCTGTTGCTCGACGAGAGCCTGCGCGAGCTCGAGCTGGAGTTCGAGGGCCAGTTTCTGCGGGTACACCGCAAGGCGCTGGTTGCAATCCATCATATCAGTGGGCTGAGCCGCCATGCGGGCACCGAGCGGGTGCAACTCGATGGCCTGGACCTGCGAGTGCAGGTCAGCCGGCGTCATCTGAGCGCAGTGCGCACGGTGGTCGCGGGACTCTAGGCCCCGGACGACCAGATCCGACGGGCTCCGGGTGGTTGCCGCCGCCGCGCGCGGCGGCGCGCATGGCTTATCATGGCACTCCAGCCGTTGATATCGAGCCGAGCATGAGCGCCAGGATTCTCCGCATCGCAACCCGCAAGAGCCAGCTTGCCCTGTGGCAGGCGGAGCACGTCCGCGCCCGCCTGGAGGCGGCGCATCCGGGCATTGGCGTGGAGCTGGTGCCGCTCTCCACGCAGGGTGACCGCATCCTCGATGTACCGCTGGCAAAAATCGGTGGCAAGGGCCTGTTCGTCAAGGAGCTCGAAACCGCGCTGCTCGAGGGCCGCGCGGACCTGGCGGTGCACTCGATGAAGGATGTACCGATGGATTTTCCGCCGCAGCTCGGTCTCGGCGCGATACTCGGGCGCGAAGATCCTCACGATGCTTTCGTGTCGAATCGTTTTGCCGCGCTCGAGGCGCTGCCCGTGGGGGCGCGGGTCGGCACCTCGAGTCTGCGCCGGCAATGCCAGTTGCGCGCGCTGCGGCCGGATCTGCGGATTCTCGATCTGCGTGGCAATGTCAACACCCGTCTGGCACGGCTCGATGACGGACACTACGATGCCATCGTGCTCGCGGCGGCGGGTCTGCTGCGGCTCGGGATGCGCGCGCGCATCCGTGCCCTGCTGTCCGAAGTGCAATCGCTGCCGGCGGTGGGGCAGGGTGCGATCGGCATCGAGATCCGCTCCGACGATGCCGAACTGCGCGCGCTGCTGACCCCGTTGCACGATGAGGATTCGGCTGTGTGCGTGCGTGCCGAGCGCGCGCTCAATCACCGTCTCCAGGGTGGGTGCCAGGTTCCGATCGCCGGTTTCGCCGAGATCGATTCGCTGGCTGCAACGCTGCGCCTGCGTGCGCTGGTGGGCAAGATCGATGGCAGCGAGATCGTGCGCGGCGAGATTTCCGGCGCGCGCGCCGATGCCGAAACGCTGGGGGCGACGCTTGCCGATGAGTTGCTGGGCCGTGGCGCGGCGCGCATTCTCGGTGAACTGGCGCAGGCGCACTGAGGCATGGCGCGGTCCCTGGAGGGTGTGAGCGTGCTGGTCACGCGACCCGCGCCACAGGGCGAGAGCCTGGTCGCGGCGATTCGCGAAGCCGGTGGCGCAGCACTGGCGCTCCCGTTGCTGGAGATCCGGGAGCTCGAGCGGGACGCGTCCGCGGATGCGGTATTCGATCGGCTGGATGGTTTCGATATCGCGATTTTCATCAGTGCCAACGCGGTGCGTGTGGCGCTGGGGCGCTGGCGCGCGCGGGGAGGCGCATGGCCGGCGCAGCTGATGTGCCTGGCGATCGGCAGCGCCACCGAACAGGCGCTGGCGCGCGAGGGCATTGCAGCGACGAGTGCTGCGGCGGCGATGAACAGCGAGGAATTGCTGGCGCTGGATGTGCTCGCGAAGGTCGATGGCCGGCGGATCGTCATCTTCAAGGGTGCCGGTGGTCGCGATCTGCTCGCCGCGAGCCTGCGTGCACGCGGCGCCCACGTCAGCGGGTGTGCGCTCTATCGGCGCGTGGCACCCGCCACGCCAACCGCCGAGTTGGCGCGGCAATTGGCACGCAGCGGCGTCGATACCGTGTTGATCAGCAGCGGCGAGGGCTTCACCAACCTGCTCGGCTTGCTCGGTCGGGATCTGGCTGGCACGATGGCAGGCAGGATCACCCTGGTGGTTCCCGGTGAACGGGTGGCGCAGCTGGCCCGTACCAGCGGATTCATGCGTCTCGAGATCGCGGCCAATGCCACCGACGAGGCGATGCTCGCCGCGCTCCGCGGCCTGGCCGCGCGCAAACGTGCAGAATCGGAACACACATGAAGCAGCAGAACAGCGAAAACACCGTGGAAGTCCTTTCCGTGGAGACCAATGCCCCGCAGCCGGCGGCCGGACGCAGACTGCTGTGGCTGGCGTTGCTGCTGCTTGCGCTGCTGATGGCCGCAGGTGGTGCTTATCTGTGGACCACGATCGATGGCTTGCGTCTCGAACTGGCGGCGCTCGCAACGCATAGCGCGGCACCGGCCGGTGGCGTGGCCGATGTGCGGGTGCCGGCGATGCTGCGGTCGCTGCAAAATGTGGATCAGGAACTCGCGGCGTTGAATGCGCGCCTGACGCAACTCGATGCGCAACAGCACGCCGCGCAGGCCTCGCTCGATGTGATCGGCAGCGCCGACAAGCGTGACTGGGCACTCGCCGAGGTCGAGTACCTGCTGCGCCTTGCCAACCAGAGCCTGCTGATGGGGCGCGAAGTGCGGGGGGCGCTCGCGCTGCTGGATGCCGCGGACGAGATATTGCGCAAGCAGGATGATCCCGCTTTGCACGAAGTGCGCGCGGCATTGGCGCGCGATCGTGCCAGCCTCGAGGCGGTGGCCGGATTCGATGTCGAGGGGCTTTACCTGCGACTTTCCGCGCTGGGCGCGCAATTGCCGATGCTGGTGGTTGAAGAGCGTTCGCTGGCGCAAGCGCGCGAAGCATCGCCCGTGGCACCCGCAAGTGATGCCGATCCGCGCTGGTGGACACGGGTGCGATTGCTGCTCGATCGCTACATCGTGGTGCGTCAGCGCCAACCGGTGAAGCCACTGATGCCCCTGGCCGAGGAGCAGTACCTGCGGGTCAACCAGCGTTTGGCACTGGAGCAGGCCAAGCTCGCGCTGCTGGCTACCGAGCCCGCGGTGTATCGTGGTGCGCTGCAGGAGGCGGCTGCATTGACGCGCGCGTACTTCAGTGCCGAGGTTGCGGCCAACCAGGCCTTTCTCGGCGAACTGACCCGGCTTGCGGAGGTGGATATCGCGCCCGTGTTGCCCGATATCTCCGGCTCGTTGCGGGCGTTGCGCGAACGCAACACCGCGGACGAGGGCTGATCGATGCGCCGGTTGTTTGTGGCGGTGCTGGTCATCCTTGCGGCGGCCGCGAGCCTGGCCTACCTGGTGCGCCTCGACGCGGGCTATGTGCTGGTCCAGTTCCACGGGCTGAGCGTCGAGACCACGATCTGGGTTGCGCTGCTGGCTCTGCTGCTGCTGCTGTTCGGTTTTTATTATCTGGGGCGATTGCTGGTGGTCTGCGCGGACCTGCTGGCGCGTGTGCTCGGGCGGCGCAAGCCCGGTCGGCTTGGAGGCATGCTGGGTTCCTGGCATGCGCGACGCCGGGGGATCACGACCCGCGGAACGGTGGCTTTCATCGAAGGGCGCTGGCGCGTTGCGGTACGCCTGCTGGCGCGCGGCGCACGCAACAGCGATACCCCGTTGCTGAATCATCTGCTGGCGGCGCGCGCCAGCGAGGAGCTCGGTGATCGCGAACTGGCGCAAGGCTTCTATCAGCTGGCGGCGGAAGCGCCCGGTGCCGGGCTGGCGGTCAGACTGGCGCGGGCGCGGGCCGAGATGCGCGGCGGGCGCTTGAGCGAAGCGCTGGCATTGCTGGATGTGGACGATGCCGATCACGCCGATGCCCCGGCACTGCTGCGTCTGCAACTGGAAGTGCTGGAACGGCTGGGAGACTGGCAGCGGATCGCGGCCCTGCTGCCCGAGGCGCGCCGCTACGGACTGCGCGCAGAGACTGCCCTGGCAGCGCTCGAGGAGCGTAGCTGGCTGGCGCGGCTCGAGCACGCGGGCGCGAGCTCGGGGTCCCTGCAAACAGCATGGAAAGCGCTACCCTCGCCGGCTCGACAGCATCCGGCATTGCTGACTGCCTATGCCGCCGGCTTGGCGCGCGGGGTTCGGCGACGATGCCGCGAAACTGTTGTCCGCCGCGCTGCGGCGCGAATGGAATGCGCAACTGGTGCGGGCATATGCGCTGCTGCAAACCGGCGATGCGCGCGCCCGGCTGAAGTTTGCCGAATCCTTGCTTGCCGGGCATGGGCGCGAGCCGCAGCTGCTGCTCGCCCTCGGGCGACTCGCGCTCGGCAATCGCCTGTGGGGCAAGGCCCGCGAGTATCTCGAGAGCAGCCTGGCCAACGGCGCCGGCAGCGAAGCCTGCGCGGAACTGGCGCGGCTTTACCAGCACCTGGGAGAGCACGAACGCGCCAGCGCAATGCTGCAGCGTGCGGTGAAACTGTCGGTAGGAGAGCTGCCGACGCTGCCGATGCCGGAGAGTCGTAACCAGCTCGCGGCGCCGGTATTCAATCGGCTGGAATAAAAGGCACGACGCCTGCTCAATCGATACCGAGCTGTGACCAGAGCTGATCGACACGGCTCCTGATGGCCGGGTCCATCGTGATCGGTGTGCCCCATTGGCGGGTGGTTTCACCGGGGAGCTTGTTGGTCGCGTCGAACCCGATCTTGCCGCCGAGGCCCGAGACCGGCGAGGCGAAATCCAGGTAATCGATTGGCGTGTTCTCGAGTATCAGGCTGTCGCGCGCGGGGTCCATGCGCGTGGTCATCGCCCAGATCACGTCCTTCCAGTCACGGGCGTTCACATCGTCATCGGTGACGATCAGGAACTTGGTGTACATGAACTGGCGCAGGAACGACCAGGCCGCCATCATCACCCGCTTGGCATGACCCGGATACTGCTTTTTCATGGTAATCACCGCCAGGCGGTAGGAGCAGCCTTCCGGTGGCAGGTAGAAATCCACGATTTCCGGAAACTGACGTTGCAGCAACGGCACGAACACCTCGTTCAGGGCCGCGCCGAGCACTGCGGGCTCATCGGGCGGGCGCCCGGTATAGGTGCTGTGGTAGATCGGATTGTCGCGGAACATCATGCGTTCGACGGTAAAGACCGGGAAACGCTCCACTTCGTTGTAGTACCCGGTGTGATCGCCGAACGGGCCCTCGTCGGCAAGGTCATCGGGGTAGATATGCCCCTCCAGCACGATCTCCGCGCTGGCTGGCACCTGCAACGTGCCCACTGTTGACTTGACCAGCAGGGTCTTGCCGCCGCGCAGCAGCCCGGCAAATGCGTATTCGGACAGGGTGTCGGGAACTGGCGTTACCGCCGCCAGGGTGGTTGCCGGATCAGCGCCGAGCGCGACCGCGACCGGAAACGGTTGCCCGGGATGCGCCCGCTGCCACTCCTGGAAGTCGAGCGCACCACCGCGATGCGACAGCCAGCGCATGATCAGGCGGTTCCTGCCCAGCACCTGCATGCGGTAGATGCCGAGGTTCTGGCGTTCCTTGTGCGGACCGCGGGTGATCACCAGGGGCCAGGTCATCAATGGCGCGGCATCTCCGGGCCAGCAGGTCTGCACCGGCAGCATGCCGAGATCGACATCATCGCGCTCGAGAATGTTCTGCTGGCAGTCGCCGCGCGCCACGAGCTTTGGCGCCATATCCAGCACCTGGCGGAACACCGGCAGCTTGTTCCACGCCTCGCGCATGCTGCGCGGCGGGTCGGGTTGACGCAGGAAGGCCAGCAGTTCGCCGATTTCGCGCAGGCTCGAGGCGTCCTTGCCGCCCATGCCGAGCGCGACCCGGTGTTCGGTGCCGTAGAGATTGGCGAGCAGGGGCAGGTCCGAGCCGCGTGGCTTTTCGAACAGCAGTGCCGGTCCGGCACGGCGCAGCGTGCGGTCGCAGATTTCGGTGACTTCGAGGCGGGGGTCAACCGCGACCGCGACGCGCTTGAGTTCGCCCATGCGCTCGAGCGCCGCGATGAACTCGCGCAGGTCACGGTAGCTCATTGCAATGCGAGCGGTTACTTGCGCTTCATCGAGTTGAAGAACTCTTCGTTGGTCTTCGATTCCTTGAGCTTGTCGACCAGGAATTCGGTGGCGTCGATGTCTTCCATCGAATGCAGCAGCTTGCGCAGGATCCACATCCGGTTGAGTTCCTCGTCGCTGGTCAGCAACTCCTCGCGGCGGGTTCCGGAACGGCGGATATTGATGGCCGGGAACACGCGCTTTTCGGCGATACGCCGGTCGAGGTGCAGTTCCATGTTGCCGGTGCCCTTGAATTCCTCGTAGATCACCTCGTCCATTTTCGAACCGGTATCGATCAGCGCGGTGGCGATGATGGTGAGGCTGCCGCCTTCCTCGATATTGCGTGCGGTACCGAAGAAGCGCTTGGGCCGCTCCAGGGCATGCGCATCGACGCCGCCGGTCAGCACCTTGCCCGACGAGGGCACGATGGTGTTGAACGCCCGTGCCAGGCGAGTGATGGAGTCGAGCAGGATCACCACGTCCTTCTGGTGCTCGACCAGACGCTTGGCCTTTTCTATCACCATGTCGGCCACCTGTACGTGACGCGACGGAGGCTCGTCAAAGGTGCTGGCCACGACTTCAGCGCGCACCGAGCGCTCCATGTCGGTGACCTCTTCCGGGCGCTCGTCGATCAGCAGCACGATCAGGTGGCATTCGGGATTGTTGCGCACGATCGATTGCGCGATGTTCTGCAGGATCAGGGTCTTGCCGGCCTTGGGTGGCGAGACGATCAGCCCGCGCTGGCCTTTGCCGATCGGGGACACCAGGTCCATGATCCGCCCCGAGAGATCCTGGCTGCTGCCGTTGCCCTGCTCGAGCTTGAGGCGCTCCTCCGGAAACAACGGCGTGAGGTTCTCGAACAGCACCTTCTGGCGAGCCGAATCGGAACCCGAGAAATTGATGTCACTGACCTTGAGCAGCGCGAAGTAGCGCTCGCCGTCCTTCGGTGGCCGGATCTTGCCGGAAATCGTGTCACCGGTGCGCAGGTTGAAGCGCCGGATCTGGCTTGGCGAGACGTAGATGTCATCGGGGCCGGCGAGATAGCTGCTGTCGGCGGAGCGCAGGAATCCGAATCCGTCCGAGAGTATCTCGAGCACGCCGTCGCCCGATATGTCCTCGCCGCTTTTGGCGTGACGCTTGAGCAACGAGAAGATGATGTCCTGCTTGCGCGAGCGGGCAACGTTTTCGATGCCCATGGCCTCGGCCATCTCGACAAGTTCATTGATCGGCTTTTCTTTGAGTTCGGTAAGGTTCATGGTGGTGTGGTGTGTTGTCTTGGAAAAAGTGGATGGGCAATATTCAGCACTGTCCGGGAACCGGAATATCGGAGTACGAGCGAGTCACGCCGGAGGGCGCGGATCCAGACGCGGAGGAAAGGGGGTCAACGAAAACAGGGCTGGATTATCGGGTCGAATGCGTTGGAACGGAGAGAAATGTAGCATGTGCCGTCCGGGCAGTCCAGCTTCAGCTTGATCGGTGTTGATACGAGCGTAGCCACCTCCAGCAAGTTGGATCCGGCTGCGCAGTAATACCAGTCATAAAGTGGGGGGGGGAACGATATGCGTTACCTTGCGCTCGCAACGGACTATGACGGCACGCTGGCTTCAAATGACAGAGTGTCAGAGCCGGCGGTGCGCGCCCTTGAGCGCCTGAGGGTATCCGGCAGGCGGGCCATCCTGGTCACGGGTCGTCGGCTCGACGACCTGCTTGCGCTCTGTTCCTGCGTGCAACTGTTCGATCTCATCGTCGCCGAGAACGGCGCAGTCGTCTATGCTCCGGACAGCCGCGAAGAGACGCGGCTTGGCAACCCACCTTCCGCAATGCTGATACAGGGCCTGCGGGCGCGCGGGGTCGCGCCACTCGAGATCGGACAGGTCCTGGTGGCGACGCACGCACCGCACCGCGCGGCCGTTCAGGACGTGATCTGGGAACTCGGCCTCGAGGTCCAGGTGATCGGTAATCGCGGCGCGGTGATGGTGCTCCCGGCTGGCGTCAACAAGGCGACCGGCCTCGAGCACGCGCTGTGCGAGCTGGGCCTTTCGCGCCACGAGGTGGTGGGCATCGGCGACGCGGAAAACGATCATTCGTTTCTGGAGCGCTGTGAGTGCGCCGTGGCGGTGGCCAACGCGGCACCGTCCATCAAGCAGATCGCCGCCCTGGTAACGGCGGCCGAAAATGGCAATGGTGTCATCGAACTGATCGACGAGTTGATCAGCGACGATTTGCGCCGACTGGAAGGCTCACTTTCGCAAAACCTGATTTCGCTCGGGAAACGCACAGACGGGACCACCGTACAACTCTCGCCCTACGGCCACAACATGCTCGTTGCCGGTCCTTCCGGCTGCGGCAAGTCCACGCTCGCCGCCGGCATCATCGAACGGCTCATCGAGAAGGATTACCAGGTCTGCATTGTCGATCCGGAAGGCGATTACGGAACCTTGCGCGATGTCGTGGCTCTCGGCAACCAGTGGCGCTCCCCGAGCGTCGCCGAGGTATTGGCGATCCTCGAGGACCCCAAGATCAACCTGAGCGTCAATCTCCTCGGCATCTCGCTGGATGAGCGGCCGAATTTTTTCGCCCAACTTGCACCGAACCTGCAGGCCATGCGTGCCCGGACCGGGCGGCCACACTGGCTGGTCGTGGACGAAGCGCACCATCTGTTGCCCGACACCTGGGGGCACGCCGCGTCCGTGCTGCCTCAACGACTCCACGAAACCATTCTGGTCACCGTGCATCCCGACCACGTGGCCCCGGAAATCCTCGCGCCGATTGACGTTGTTGTGGCCATCGGGCATTCGCCCGAAAAGACCCTCGAGGAATTCGCCGGGGCGGCGGGGCGGTCGATTGCCTGGCCCGTGGATCTGGTCTACCAGGCAGATCGCGTTGTCGTATGGCTCAACAAAGGCGGGCACGCACCATTCGCGATGCAGGCACAACCCGGGCGGGCCCAGCGTATCCGCCACCACCGCAAGTATGCGGAAGGCAATCTGCGTTGGCACAGTTTCTATTTCCGCGGCCCGGACAACCATCACAACCTGAAGGCCCAGAACCTCGTCGTCTTCTGCCAGATCGCCCAGGGTATCGATGAGTCGACCTGGATGTACCATCTCCGTCGTGGCGACTACTCGCGCTGGTTCCGCCACGCGATCAAGGACGATCATCTCGCCGACGAGACGGAACGCGTCGAATGTCGCGCTGACCTCGAGCCCTGGCAGACGCGGCAGATGATTGAAGAATTGGTGAATGCCCGCTACACGCTGCCGGAATAACCTGCGTGGGCATGGCGATATTGCGCGCTAGCGGTGGAACTCGCCGGTCCGCTCGGGTTGGTAGACGACTTCCACAAGACGCACCTTCATCATGCCGCCCCCCGGTCGGGGCCACTCGATATGTTCACCCGCGGACAGCCCCAACAGCGCGCTACCAACGGGCGCGAGTATCGAGATACGTTCGGCGCTGCCATCCATGTCCTTCGGGTATACCAGTGTCAGGCAAAACTCTTCCCCCGACTCCAGGGCAAAGCGCACCTTGCTGTTCATCGTCACCACATCGGGCGGCACGCTCTGCGGCGCAACGACCTCGGCGCGATCGAGTTCCATCTGCAGTTCGGTCTTGCCCGGGAAAGTGGCCGCCGGCAACGTATCAAGAAGCGTCTGCAGACGATCCAGATCCTGTGATGTCAAGATAATTCCTGGTCGTTCGTTCATCAAATTTTCTCGCTGATCAGTTGATTCCAGACGACTCGATCCGGTCAGTCGGACCAAAGCCCCCGCCGACAAGTGCAGCCGCACCCGGACCTCTCATGCCCGTTCAGGCAATCGCGGCGTCGATGAACGAGGCCAGCTGGCTCTTGCTGACGGCACCTACCTTGGTGGCTTCGGTATTCCCGTTCATGAAGATCATCAGCGTCGGGATGCCGCGCACGCTGTAGCGATTGGGTGTCTCGTTGTTGGCATCGACGTCCAGCTTGCACACTTTCAGACGCCCGGCATACTCGCGCGCGATCTCCTCGAGCACCGGGGCAATCATCTTGCAGGGCCCGCACCATTCGGCCCAGTAATCCACGAGAACCGGGAGTGTCGACTTCAACACCTGCTCCTCGAAGCTGGCATCGGTGACGTGGACAATGGAATCGCTCATCGGAAATCTCCGCAGTCAATACAGGTGGGTTTCAAGTGCGCCCGCATAATAGCATCCGCGTGCAAGCTGCTTGCAACATGGAGGCGAACGGCTCCGGTTTCAAGCGCGCGGGGTTTATAGTGCGTGCCATGAGCAGCGTATCGCAGCAGCATGAATCACGCGCCCGCGTTGCCGTGCGAGCGCCCGGGACAGGTGCGGGCCCGGCATTCTGGAGCTTTGCTCTCGAGTGCTACGACCGACCAGGAGTGCAATCACAGTGTCTCGAGTTGCAGGACCGGTACGCGGCCGAGGTGCTGGTGCTGCTGTTCCTGTGCTGGCGCGCCAGTTGCGGTGATGTCTTGGACATGACGCGCCTGCGCGCGTTGTGCGAACGCTCCGCACCGCTGGCACGTCAGCTCATCGGTCCGTTGCGTGCCGCCCGCCGCGCGCTGAAATCCGCCGCGCAGACAAGCGGCTCGGTCGAGCTCGCGCAGGCCGCGGCGCGGCTGCAGGCCGCCGAGTTGCGGGCCGAATGTCTGCAGGCGTGCTGGCTTGCGCAAGCCGGGCTGTTGCCGGTGTGCGTCAGCCGGAGCGGCGAGCGCGCCACGCAGGCGGGCACCTCGATTGCCGACTACCTGCGTTTGCTGGGAGTCGAATCCGCGGTGGCGCAACGCCGCGCCGATTCGCTGGCCGCGGCCGTGTCCGGATCCTGAGCGGCGATCCGGGCGCTCGTGTATCATGCCGCGTTTCTTCACCCGCGCGATCCATACAGAGGATTTCCCCATGAGCCGTTCTTTCTCGTTGCCCGTGCTTTTCAGCCTTTCGCTGTTTGCCCTGGGGGCTTGCAGCGATGCCAAGCCACCTGAGACCGCTGCCAAGCCGGCAACCCTCGAAACGGACCAGCAGCGCATGGGCTACGGGCTTGGAGTGTCGGTTGGCCGCCAGTTCCGCGGTGACGGCCTGCAGGTCGATGCCGATGCGCTGGTGCGCGGGGTGCGCGAGGGCTTCAGCAGCGACACGCTCAGCATGACGGAGGAAGAGATCGGTGCCGCGATGCAGCAGCTTCAGGAAGGGCATGCCGAGCGGATGAAAGCCGAGCAGGAAGATATTGCCACGCGCAACAAGGCCGAAGCCGACGCATTCCTGGCCAAGAACGGCGCCGAAGAAGGCGTGGTGACCACGGCAAGCGGTCTGCAGTACAAGATCATCACGGCGGCCGACGGTGCCAAGCCGAGCGCAGAGGATACCGTCAAGGTGCATTATCGCGGGACGCTGCTCGATGGCACCGAATTCGACAGCTCCTACAAGCGCGGCGAACCGGTGACATTCCCGGTAGGTGGCGTGATTCCGGGGTGGGTCGAGGCGCTGCAACTGATGCCGGTCGGCTCGAAGTGGAACCTCTACATTCCCGCGGACCTGGCTTATGGCCCCGGCGGCGCAGGCGGTCAGATCGGGCCGAATGCGATGCTCACGTTCGAAGTGGAGCTGCTCGCTATCGAGCCGCCGCAAGCGAAAGACGGTGAATGAAACCGTCGGCGGAAACGCCCAGCAAAAGGCGGTCGTCGGTCGTGAAGCCAACCGTCAGCACGTAGGCGCCCGAACGTTTCCAGTCGGCGCGCCGCGGCAACTCCCACGCTTCGACCTGGCGCTGCGTGGGTAGTTGCCACAACTGCACCCGGTGATCGGTGGTTCCCGTCAGCAACCGGGTTCCGTCAGGGGAAAAGGCCGCCGCGGTGAAGGTCTCGCCACGGACGGTGCGCCAGCGCGAGACCGGCAATGAGCCGATCTCGAGGCCGGTAGAGGTGTCCCAGAGCGCTGCGCGATCGTATTTGCTGACGCTCAGCGCACGCGCGCCGTCGCCCGACAAAGTCACCAGCCTAACGTCACCCGCGTGCTCCCAGCGCTGCAGTTCGCGGCCACTGGCAATATCCCACAAGCGCGCCGTGTCATCCTCGGAACCGGTTAGCGCGAGCGTTGCGTCGCGATTCAGCGCGACGCTGCGCACCCGTCCCTGGTGCGGAAACACGCGCAGGATTCCGCCCTTCAGCGCATCGAACAGCACCGCGCTATCATCGGAAAGCCCGAGCAGCGCATGCTGGCCCTGTGGCCCCAGCGCCATGCTCAGCACCTGGCTCGGTGCGCTGAAGAAGGTGATTGCGGCGCCGCTGGCGGTATTCCATACCACCAGCGAATCGTTCTCCGCGGTAATCGCGTAACCGGCATCGGGGGAGATCGCCGCGGCGGTGAGCGGTGAGTATTCGCCGGACCGGTGATTCCAGTTGAAGCGACGCTCATTGGTGCCGATATCCCACAGGCTGCCGCCGTGGGTCAGCGAGCCCACCACCGCGAGGTTACCGTCCAGGGACAGCGCGGCGCTGAAGGCGCCCTTGTCAGCTACCTCGAGGCTCGATGAAGGCATGCGGCCAGCATCGCATCCGCCGAGTGCGAACAACAGGACCAGGCAGGCAAGCAGCCGGGGAATATCGATTCGCACTGGCCGGGACCGTAGCGCATGCAGCATGGCAAATCTCCGCGTGCGCCCGCCGTCGCGGGCCCGGGCTATCAGGCGACGGCGCGCGATCCGAGGTGCAGGAGACGGACCAACTCGTCTTCCCAGTCGAAGCGCGAGGCCAGCACCTGGCCAAGTTCGGAAAGATCCGCAGCGAAATTGGTGCATCCGGCGCGGCGCAGGTAGCGGTCGTTGAAGTCGAGCGCCACCGCCGTGGTCGGAACGATTTGTTGGTACAGTGCGGCGGCTTCGTGGCTGCCACGGGCACCGCGGCGCGCCCCCTCGTCGAGCAACTCGCAATAGACTTCGAAATGCCCGGCCGAAACATAATCGACCAGTATTTCGCAAAAGCGATCGATTTTCGGCTGGGCGCTGGTGCGCGGCGGCGTTTCTGTCGCGGCGCTGCTCAGCGAGCAGAACAGGCTCAGTAACTGCTGGCGTTCGGCGAGCCAGCGGCGCAGCAGTGAATCCACGTTTTGCCATTGTTGGGCAGCATTGAGTTTGCCGTTTTTCATTATGCTTGACTCCAATCCCCTGAACAGCAGTATTGACCAAAAATATATAGTCTTTCTCAATCAGGAGGTTAGCAAGATATTTCTCATAATTCACTTTAATGTGAAGAGATAAGCGGCAATTTTTCGCATTTGAACGGGAACCCGTTGTCGGTTGAATTGGCCGAGAGCATCCGGACTTTTTCAGATAATCGTGTTGAAGATTCGGTATATGGCGCCTGGACAGGGAGTAAGTGTTCGCTCACCTAGACTTGGTGCGCGGCTGAAGCAGGGTCCAGGCCGATAGCGCCAGCAGGCCGCCAAATGCGAGCAGGGTCCATCCGGGAATCGAAACGCCCATGAAGCTCCAGTCCACGATGGCGCAATTGCCGTTGCCGCGCAACAGGATCTCCAGCGCTTCCATGATCGGGAAGGTATCGAGAATGTAATCGATGCTGGGACCGCAAGCCGGCGCCTGGTCGGGGGGCAGGCTTTGCAGCCACACATGGCGCGCGGAAAACGCGCCGCCCGCCACGCACAACAGTGCCATGACCGCCGCGTAGATCCGGGTCCCGAGGCGCGCCGGGTCATGCAGCGTCGCGACCAGGCCGGCAAGCCCCACCGCCACGATAAAGACGCGCTGCGTCATGCACAGCGGGCAGGGTTCGAGCCCGAGTGCGAATTGCAGCCAGTACCCGCATGCCATCATGGCGGTGCAAACCGCAAACACACCCAGGAACAGCATTCGGGAAGTGAACCAGGAGGGCAACATCGGGGTTCCGTCGCAGCGCAGGGAAGCGCCACGCTATTTGATGAGCGGCGGCGGGTCAATGCACCCGGCGCGCCCGGCGCGAAAAATCACCCGCCTCGTGTATCCTGTAGGCAACTTCCCTGCGGAACCCCGGATCATGTCGATGTCTCGTATTGCCTGGCTGCTGTGTATCTTGCTGTTGCCGGCGCTGGCGAGCGCGTCGGCCGACAAGAAGCCCGAGGAAAGCAGCCGTGGCTTTGGCTATATCGAAATGAGCCCGGCATTCATCGTCAACGTTGGCGATGGCAAGCGGATGGCCTTTCTGAAGACGGATGTCTCGCTGCGGGTCGATACGGCGGCGGCAGACGCCGTCCGGCAGCACATGCCGGCGCTGCGCCATCAGCTGATCATGATGCTGAGCGGTCAAAGCATCGAGAACCTGCAATCCACGGAGGCGCGCGAAACGCTGCGCACCGCGGCACTGACGGAGGTGCAGAAGATCATCCAGGACGAGGCAGGAGTTTCCGGCGTAACCGACCTGCTGTTCACTTCGTTCATCGTCCAGCGCTGAGAACCATGCGCCGTGCCATCGTGATGGCTTCGGGATAAAACACCAGGAAGGCCTGCTCCAGCTCGTCGAGGCGCCCGCCCGCCCGCGCACTGGCCGCACGCATCGCGACGGGCTGCCCGAGGCGCGTGCCAATGCGCTCCAGCACGCCGTCGATCAGTGACGAATCCCCGTAGCGATTGAGCAGATCGTGCTCGATCATGCGGCCAAGCTGATGTGTTGCGGAAGCGGGAAATTGAGCCAGGTTGCGCCGCAGGATCGCGTAGATCGAGCTGCTGAAATGCGCCAGTTCGCGCTCGTGAAACCGCCTCCAGTGGCGCACCAGCAGATGATCGAAGTACATGTCGAGCACGATGCCGGCCAGCCGCCGCTCCCGGCCGGGAAACAGGCTTCGCAGCTGGCGCAGCAACGGGTGCCCGTCCATGAACGCATCGACCCGCCGGTGCAGTCGCACACCCAGCTCGAGCGGCTGGCTCAGCCGTCCGTCGAGGGGCCCCTTGATGCAGTCGCCGAGCAGCGCACCGACCACCAGCGGCTCGGAGCCGCCGGTCAGGTGAAAGTGCGCCAGATGATTCACGGATCATTGCCGGTAGTAATTCGCGAGATACTCCTCGAAGGAAATATCGTCGGCATCCTCGATGGCCCGCTGCGCCGCGAGCGATTCGCCGGCGAGCACGGCGAGGCGTGCGAACTCCGCGTCCGGTAGCGGACGCGCGAGAAAATGCCCGCGATGGGCGAGTGACTGCTCCAGCGCG
This sequence comes from Gammaproteobacteria bacterium, assembly GCA_016705365.1. Taxonomy (NCBI): domain Bacteria; kingdom Pseudomonadati; phylum Pseudomonadota; class Gammaproteobacteria; species Gammaproteobacteria bacterium. The sequence continues at coordinate 675,684 of JADIYI010000008.1, forward strand.
AACCGGAAAAAGGACTGGTTGCGCTCGCGCAGATGCGCAAGCACTCTTGCCGATGGTGTCAGTGCGGAATCCTCGAGTTTGCGCTTCTGGAGCTCGATACTGGCGCGGTACTCGCTGCCACCGCGCGCTTGATCGAGCAGGTCCCCGATACGCGCGATATCCTCGATCATCTTCAGCCCCCAGACCGGGAGTTCCTGGTGCACGGATTGCGTGCGCTGCAGCATCAGGCCCGGTTCGCGACCGCGATTGACCACCAGCTGCAGATTGTTGCGCGCCCGTTGCTGTCCCTCGGCATCGGACGGCGGGCTCTCGCGCAGCAGGCAGTACAGCAGGAAGGCATCGACGAAGCGCGCGGTAGGCGCCCCGATCCCGGCCGGTTCGAAAGGGTCGATGTCGAGGCAGCGCACCTCGACGTATTCCACGCCGCGCTCGCTCAGCGCGTGCCGCGGAGACTCGCCGCTCCGGGTTACCCGCTTGGGGCGTACCGATGAGTAGAACTCGTTCTCTATCTGCAGCAGGCTGGTGCTCAGCTGCAGCCACTCGCCGTCGCGCCGCGTGCCGATCGCGACATAGGGCGGGTGGGGCGTGGTGATCGCGCGCTGCAAGGCTTCGATATAGTCATCGAGGCTGTTGTAGACAATTTCGATCTGGCCCTGGGCGTCGCTCTGGTAACCGAGATCACCCATGCGCAGCGAGGTGCCCCAGGGGGCGTGCAGGGTACCGCGTGTGAGCGGTTCGAGCGTGTGCGGACGATCGCCTGTCAGGGTCTCGCACAGGGCCGGCGAGGCGCCGAAGAGATAGATCAGCAGCCAGGAGTAGCGATGAAAATTGCGGATCAGCGCGAAATACTGCTCGGTCTTGAAATCGCGCAGGGAAAGCTGGCTGTGCACGGCTGCATGCAGCCACTCCCAGAAGTCATCGTCCAGCGAGAAATTGAAATGAATGCCCGCAATGGTCTGCATCAGGCGTCCGTAGCGATGCCCGAGACCCACGCGGTAGATCGTCTTCATCCGCGCGACATTGGAACTGCCGTAGCGTGCAACCGGTATGTCGGCGTCCTGTTCGAGCAGGCAGGGCATGCTCGCGGTCCACAGCAGTTCGGTGTCGATCCGCGGGTACACAAAGCGATGTATGTTGTCCAGCTCGGCGAGCGTGTTGCTCAACTCGGTGTCCGGCGCGGTGATGAACTCGAGCAGTGCCTCGGAATAATCGGTGGTGATACAGGGGTGGGTCAGCGCCGATCCCAGCGCGGCGGGATGCGCGGTCTGGGCCAGTTTGCCGGCAGGCGTGATCCGCAGGCTTTCCTTCTCGATGCCGCGGCGGATGTAGCGCAGCAGCGCGATATTGTCGCGCTGACTCAATTCAGCGAATCGCTTTTCGAATTGCGCGTTCACGATGGCACCCTTGGCGCACGGGCGCATCAACCGCGCCGGGATGGGGAGTTTATTCAGGCAAGTGATCCAAGTACAGCCATGCACGGCCATGCCGGCACGTATTGTTGGGCGTGCAATCGGCGTGCTAGCTTAGCTGCGGAGCCGCTATTTCGATCCGCACCACGGAGTTTTTGTCATGCCGAGCCCCCAGAGCGCGATTTTTCGCGAGGACAGCACGCACCACTATTTTCTCGAATATGCGCTGCGCGGTGGCGTCGAGCGCGCCACGCGCGCAGCGCTGATCGGGCGCGCGCTGGCGGTGCCGGACGCGAACAGCAATCTGGTGGTCGCTTTCGGGCGTAACGCCTGGTCCGAACTTGCACCCACTGCGGCGCCGGAGGATTTCATCGACTTTCATCCGATTCTTGGCAGGAACGACCACACCGCACCGGGTACCCAGGGCGATGTCCTTTTCTGGATTCATGGCACGCGCCATGATCTCAACCTCGCGCGCGCGATGGCGATCGATGCGGTGCTCGGCGCCAGCGCCGCGCTCGAGCTCGAACTGCACGGATTCAATTACCTGGATTCGCGCGATCTGACCGGCTTCATCGACGGCACCGAAAATCCGCGCCTCGCCGAGGCGCGCGAGGCCGCGGTGATTGCACCGGCAAAGGCAGGAGCCGGTGGCTGCTTCGTGCTGACCCAGCAGTGGACGCATGATCTCGCGCATTTCGCCCGCCTCGGCGTCGAGGAGCAGGAACGCGTGATCGGGCGGACCAAGGCCGACAGCATCGAGCTCGAGGACGCGCCACCGACCTCGCATGTGCGCCGGACGGATGTGAAGATCGACGGCAAGGGGCTCAAGATCTACCGCCGCAGCACGCCATTTGGGGGCGTGCGCAGCAACGGGCTGTATTTCCTGGGCTTCTCCTGCGAGCTGATGCGTTTCGCGATCCAGCTCGATCGCATGTTCGGGCGCGCCGAGGACGGCCTGATGGACCGGCTCACCGAGTTCTCGACACCGGTGTCCGGTTCGTACTGGTACGCACCGCCCGAGGAGTCACTGGTCGAATTTTTTGGCACCGCGCCGCAGTGCGCGAATTGAGGAGGAATTGCACATGACGGGACGGATGCAGGGGCAGGTTGCGCTGGTGACCGGAGCAGGCTCGGGAATCGGGCTGGCGTGCACCGAGCGCTTCACGCGCGAAGGCGCCACGGTCGCGGGAATCGATCTGCGCGGCGAGGAGGATTTCGGCAGCGCTTCGGGCGCGCTTTTTCATGCATGCGATGTGACCGATGCCGCGGCCCTGCAGGGCGCCGTCGCCGCGGTGCTGGCGCGGTTCGGGCGCATCGACGTGCTGGTCACGGCGGCCGGTATCGCGGATGCGGGTCCGGTGCACCTGGTCGAGGAAGCCGCCTGGGACCGGGTGCTCGACGTGAACCTCAAGGGCACCTTTCTGTCGGTGAAAGCGGTGCTGCCGGCAATGATGGCGCAGCGCAGCGGCAGTATCGTCACGATTGCCAGCATCGAGGGGCTGGTGGGTTCCGAAGGAGGCAGCTCCTACAACGCATCCAAGGGGGGTGTGGTGCTGCTGACCAGGAATATCGCCATGGATTATGCGCGCCAGGGGATCCGCTGCAACGCGATCTGCCCCGGCTTCATCGATACACCCCTGCTGCGCCAGACCATCGGCAATGATTTCCTGCGCGAATACGCGCAAAGCATCCAGGCGGAAACCAAGATGCAGCGCCTGGGCCGCGCTTCCGAAATAGCCTCCGTGGCGCTGTTCCTGGCCGGTGAGGACGCCTCGTTCGTGACCGGCCAGGCGCTTGCAGTCGACGGCGGCTATACCGCGGGTCACAGCCATGGCCTGGTCGAGCTGATGGGACTCGGTTGATGCGGGTTCGCCGTGTCGTGTTACTGCTGTTGCTGCCCGTGCTGGCGGTCGCCGGACTGTGGCAGCTGTTCGGCGGCGCCAGCGGAGGCAATCCGGCATACACGCCGCCGCCACCGTCAGTGGGTGTGGCACGGATCACGATGCGCGAGATCGAGGAGCATATCGAGGCGCTCGGCACGACGTCCTCCTGGGAGTCGATCGAAGTGCGCAGCACGGTCACGGAATTTGTCGAGGCGATTCATTTCAGCGACGGACAGGCGGTGGCAAGGAACGATCCGCTGCTGACGCTGGTGCAGCGCGAGGAAGTCGCGAAGCTCGCCGAAGCGCGCGCCTTTCTCGATGAACAGATACGCGAGGTGCGGCGGATCGAGGGCCTCGTGGCGAGCAAGTCCCTGTCACGCAACCAGCTCGACGAACGCCGGACACTGCTCGAGATTGCCCGCCAGCGCGTCGCCGGCGCCGAGGCGGCGGTGGCAGACCGCAATATCCGCGCACCGTTCGCGGGCGTGCTCGGTTTGCGCAGTGTCAGCCCCGGCGCATTGGTCACGCCGGAGACCGTGATCACCACGCTCGACGATATCGCCACCCTGCGGCTCGACTTTCCGGTTCCGTCCATCTACCTGCGGAGCCTGCGCACGGGTGACACGGTTTCGGCCACGACACCGGCGCTGGCCGGGCATCAGTTTGCCGGCGAGGTGATCGGCATCGACTCGCGCGTGAATCCGGTTGACCGTTCGGTCCGCTTGCGCGCGCGCATCGACAATCGCGAGTTGCTGTTGAAGCCCGGCATGCTGCTCAATGTCGATCTTCGCCATGAACGACGCAATGCGCTGCTGATCCCCGAGCAGGCCATCATCCATTACCAGCGTGATCATTTCGTGTTGCTGATCGACAGCGCCGACGGCAACCGGGTGCAGCGGCGGCAGATCGAGGTGGGTCTGCGCATTCCGGGCAGTGCCGAAGTGCTCGGTGGTCTCGCCGAAGGGGATCTCGTGGTGATCGAAGGCCTCACCGTACGGCCAGGACAGCAGGTGCAGATGCGCGAGCAGCCGCTCACCGGCACAGCCCAATGATTCTCTCCGACCTTTCGGTACGCCGGCCGGTGCTGGCCGTGGTGATCAGCCTGCTGCTGATCGCCTTCGGCGCGGTGGCGTTCGATCTGCTGCCGCTGAGAGAATATCCGGATATCGACCCGCCGGTGGTCTCGATCGAAACCGCCTATCGCGGCGCTTCCGCGGCAGTGGTCGAAACGCGGATAACGCAGCAGATAGAGGATCGGATATCCGGCATCGCGGGTGTCGAGTCGATTGCTTCCTCGAGCATGGACGGCGTATCGGAGATAACCATCGAATTCTCGCTCGAACGCGACATCGATGCGGCTGCAAACGATGTGCGTGACCGCGTGGGCGGCGTGCTCGACCAGTTGCCGCGCGAAGCGGACGCGCCGGACATCCGCAAGCAGGATTCATCAGGTCGCGTGATCCTGTGGATGAGCCTCGTCAGCGACCGTCTCGATCGTCTCGAACTGACGGATTATGCCAACCGCTACATTGCCGACCGCTTTGCGGTGATCGATGGTGTGGCGCAGGTCTACGTGAGCGGTGGTCTCGATTACGCGATGCGCATCTGGCTGGATCGCAACGCACTCGCGGCTCGGTCGCTGACGGTGGCGGACGTCGAGGCGGCCCTGGAGCGCGAGAACGTCGAGCTTCCGGCCGGCAGCATACGCTCGACCCAGCGCGATTTCGTGGTGCGCATGGAGCGCGGTTACCGCAGCGTCGGGGATTTCCGGGCGCTGGTGCTCGGCAAGGGCAGCGACGGGTACCTGGTGCGTCTCGGCGACGTGGCCGAGGTGGAACTCGGCGCCGCGGAGAATCGCAAGCAGTTTCGCGCCAACGGCGTGCCGATGGTCGGTATCGGCATCATCAAGCAGAGCACCGCCAACACGCTCGCGGTGGCGCGGGCGGTCAAACGCGAGCGCGACCGCGCCAACCTGTCGCTGCCCGATGGCATGCAGTTGCTGCAGAGCTGGGATTCCTCGGTATACATCGAGAGCGCGATCGATGAGGTCTACAAGACGCTGGCGATCGCGGCCCTGCTGGTGGTCGCCGTTATCTGGCTGTTCCTCGGCGATATGCGGGCGATGCTGGTGCCGGCCGCAACGCTGCCGGTATCGCTCGTCGCTACCTGCATCGTGCTGTATTTTTTCGGCTACAGCATCAACCTGCTCACGTTGCTGGCGCTCGTGCTGGCCATCGGGCTGGTGGTCGATGACGCGATAGTCGTGCTGGAAAACGTTCATCGTCGTATCCGGGGCGGGGAGTCGCCGCTGGTGGCGGCATTCCGCGGCACGCGCCAGGTTGGCTTTGCCGTGGTTGCGACCACGCTGGTGCTGGTGGCGGTGTTCGTGCCCATCACTTTTCTGCAGGACGATATCGGGCGCCTTTTCGGTGAATTCGCGATCGCGATGACCGCGGCGGTACTGTTCTCCATGCTGGTTGCGCTGACCCTGTCACCGGCGATGTGTTCGAGCCTGTTGCGGCCGGGACAGACCCCGCATGGCTTCGGTGTGCTGTTCACGCGTGCCCAGCTGGGCTATCGCGCCCGGCTCGCTTCGGTTCTGCATCACCCGTGGATCGCGCTGGTGCTGATCGCCGTGGTGCTTGCCGGAACCGGATTGCTTTACCGGGTGCTGCCGAGCGAGTTTGCACCGCGCGAGGATCGCGGTTCGTTCTTCATGTTCATCAAGGCCCCGGAGGGGTCGTCCTACGAGTACACCAGGAAGCACGTGGACGAGATCGAGAGTCGCCTGATGCCCATGGTGGCCGACGGCGAGATCGAGCGCATGCTGATGCGTGTCCCCGGCGGGTTCTCGCGCACCGAGAGCTACAACGAGGCGATCGGCATTTTCAACCTGCCGCACTGGAATACGGGACGACGCCCGGGCATGGATATCCTTGCGGACGTCAATCGTCGCATTGCGGATGTCCCGGGCGTGCAGGCATTTCCGACCATGCCCCAGGGGCTTGGCGGACGCTTCGAAAAACCGCTGCAATTCGTCATCGGTGGCGGCACTTACGAGGAGCTCGCCGCATGGCGCGATATCCTGCTCGAGCGCATGGCGCGCAATCCGGGCCTGAGCGCTGTGGATCACGATTACAAGGAAACCAAGCCGCAACTGCGCGTGGCGATCGATCGCGCCCGCGCAGGAGATCTCGGGGTCAGTGTCGAGAACGTGGGGCGCACGCTCGAGACCCTGCTCGGCTCGCGGCGGGTGACCAAGCTGCTGCTGAACGGCGAGGAATACGACGTGATCCTCGAGGGGCTCGACGCAACCAAGCGCACCGCCGCGAACCTGGCGAACATATACGTGCGCTCGCAGAGCAGCGGCGCGCTGATTCCGCTCGCCAGCCTGGTGAGCATCGAGGAGTTTGCCGATGCCGGGGTGCTCAACCGCTACAATCGCACGCGCGCAATCACGATCGAGGCCAACCTGGAGGAGGGCTATGCGCTCGGTGAGGCCATCGACTTCATGGAGCGCAGCGCGCGCGAATCGCTGCCGGCGCGGGTAGTAACCGACCTGAAGGGAGAATCGCGCGATCTGCGTGACTCGGGCCGCTCGATCTACCTGATATTCCTGCTTTCGTTGCTGATCGTGTACCTGGTGCTGGCGGCGCAGTTCGAGAGTTTCCTGCACCCGCTGGTCATCATGCTGACGGTGCCGCTGGCAGTCGCGGGAGCGCTGCTGGGGTTGTGGCTGACCGGCCAGACACTGAATATCTACAGCCAGATCGGCATCATCATGCTGGTAGGCCTGGCGGCGAAAAACGGCATCCTGATCGTCGAGTTCGCCAACCAGCTACGGGGCGAGGGAATGGCGCGCGAAGAGGCGCTGCTCGAGGCTGCGAGCCTGCGTCTGCGTCCGATCGTGATGACGGCCATCACCACCATCATGGGAGCGATGCCGCTCGTGCTGGCCTATGGTGCGGGCGCCGAGGCGCGCTACGTGATCGGCGTGGTGGTGGTTGCCGGAGTTCTCGTCTCCACGGTGCTGAGCCTGCTGGTGGTACCGCTGACCTATCATTTGCTCACCGCACGGGCCGGGCTTCCCGGTGCGACCGGCCAGCGGCTGGAGCGCGAGTTGGGCATCGGGCAGGCTGGCAGCTTGCCGGAAAAGTGACGAAGTTCATGCTCGGGAAATCACATGGCGGGCGCGATCGCCTACAATTGCGGCCCCGGCCGTCATTGCCAAGCTGAAAGCGCAGGATCCTGTTTGCATGAATGCCGTTCAGATAACGACGATCGAAGCGAGTCACGGCGATTTGCGCCTTCACCGCCGTGTCGACGTCAAGTTGCAGGTGGTGGTGCGGCTGGACCGGGTGACAGCGTGTGTCACGAGTACCAGGAATATCTCCGAGGGTGGGATGTTGCTGAGGGGTTTCGAGGGGCCGCCGCTGTATCGGGGGCGCCTTGTCGGAATCGATTTGCACGGTGTGCTGAGCGACGAGGCTGATGCGGACACCCAGCGCTGCCTCATGCGGGTGGCACGTCACGAAGGCGATATCGTGGCATTGCGTTTCGCCGGCACCGGAGAAGCCGCACCCTGACACGCCGCGGTTGGTGATCCACTCGAACATCCGACCCTGTACTGCGTCACACTTCGGGAGCGGCGCGAGCAGAGCCGCCCCGGACCTTTCTATACTCCACCTTGATCCAATGACGGGTATCCGTGTGGAGCGAGATGAATACCCTGGTTGCGAACGGTGCCTGTTGCACGGCGCAAACGTCACCCGCCTGCGTTGATGGCGAAGCGCTGGTAGCCGCGCTGCGCGAATCGACGGTGTGCTGGCTCGACGCGCGCATCGGCATCATGCTCGAACAACTCGACGACGCGCTGCTGGAGATGGCAGTGAATGCCGCGAGCAGCGCCGAACAGAATGGCTACTTCGAGGCAATGAACAAGTTGCGCGGCGCGGGCGGAGATTTCCGTGCCTGCTGCGTGAACCGGTTCCGGCAGCGCTCCACGGCAGCATTCGACAGTGGCGTGCCGGTGCATCGCGATGCGTCCCTGGTCGGCAGTGCCGGTGAGCTGCAGATGCTCGACGAGCTGGTCGGTCGCGCCGTGCTTGCCCACCGTGCCCCGCTCGCGGAACTCAACGATCTCCTGAACGCATTGCCGGGCGCGTGCCGGTTCGATGCCGCTGCCGATTCGATGCTGGGGCCGGAACTGCTGGCGGCGTGCTGCATGAGCGCTGCCAGGGATCTGGGATTTTCCGGTGCGGCGACGCGCGCCGTGTTCGAGCAGTTCGAACGCAATGTGCTTGGCGAACTCGAGGAGTTCTGTGCCCGTTGCACCAGCATGCTGAGCGATGCCGGAGTGCATGCCGTTGCGGATGATTCGGCGGCGCGCAACGCTGCGGCGGCGAGCGAATGCGCGCTGCGTGAGCGGATCGTGGCGAAGAACCGTCGCGAGCAGACGCGGATGCTGGTGGCGCTGGCCTTCGAAGCGATTGCCGGGGATACGCGCCTCACGGTACAGACGCGCGGCTTGCTGGCCGGTCTTTGCGGCGCGGTGCAGGATGCGGCGATCAGGGACAATGCGTTTTTCTCCTCGGCCACGAACCCCCTGAGACGATTCCTCGCCGAGGTATCGATGCTGGCGCTGGGTCGTGAATCCACCGCATCCGGACAACCCGATGCGTTCGCCGGGATGCTCGCACGCGCAATGGACGGACTTGGCACAAGCGAACCGCGCAACGCGGCGATCCTGGCCGATTTCAGCGCCTATGCGGAGGACGAACTCCGGATCGCGCGGCTGACGCAGCGACGAACCGAGGACGCGGAACGATCACGCATGCTGCAGACTTCGGCGCGCGCGGCGATTGAACGGGTATTCGCCGAGCAGCTTGGCGATTGCCGATTGCCCGCCGCGGCCGAGGAATTGCTGCGCGACGGGTGGCGACGGGTGATGACACTGGCGTATCTGCGCGGCGGTGCGCACGGCGTGCAATGGCGGGAATCGCTCGCGATACTGGGCGCATTCGCGCAGCTGTGGGAAAGCGGCGCGACCAACAAGCTGCCCGATCTCCTTGGCGCGCGCCTGCGCGAAGGAATGATGCATGCGGGATGCGATCCGTTGCGTACCGAGATGCTGCTCGAGAGCATCGAGGACGATCTGCGCGTGTGGACACCTCCTGTACCGTTGCCGGTCGCCCTGGTACAGGTCCAGGTCGGTGAAAGCGGCGACAGCGATGCCGGGAAACCCGATTTACCGCTCGCGGACGGACTGCGTGAAGTGGACGGGCTGGCGCGCGGGACCTGGGTACGTTTCGTGGCTCCGGCGGCATGTGGCAGACTGGCGCTGCGCCTCGGCAAGCCCGAGCGTCTCCTGTTCGTCGATCGCCAGGGCATGAAGCTGGTGTGTCATGGCCGCGAGGAGCTGGCGCAGATGCTGGCGGCAGGGGACGCGCTGGCGCTGTCCGCCCAGGACCTGCTGGATACGGCGCTGGTCGCGGCGCTGGACAAGCTCGAGCGCGGCATCGCTCAGCCGAGTCTGAAGTGTTCGGGTGCAAACGCCTGATAGGTTGCATCGACCAGCGCCGGTTCGAATCCCAGGCATGAAACGATGTGGGTGTGGATCCCGCCCTCGGCATATTCGATGATCCGTTGCTGGCATTGTTCGCGCGTGCCGATGATCGCGATCTCGTCGATCAGCTGATCGCTCATCGCGGCGGCGGTGCGTTTGCGGTCTTTCGCCGCCCAGCCCTCGCGGATCTCGCGTGCCACGTCCTCGTAGCCAGTCCACGCCAGGAACTGGTTGTAGACAGGCGTGGCGTAATAGGACGCGAACACCATCCGAAACAGCTCGCGCGCCGCGTGCGGATCCTCGGTCACCGCGATCTGGTGACGGCACACGATCTCCACCTCGGCGCCGTCGCGCCCGCCACGCGCGGCGCCCGCAAGAATATGGTCGCGGATTTTCGCGAGCGCGCGTCGCGGAAACAGGTTCAGGATCACGCCGTCCCCGAGCTCTGCCGCGAGTTCGAGCATGCCGGGCCGTAATGCGGCCAGCATGATCGGCAGGCCGCCGGGCACGGCGTCCTGGCGGTAGCCGTGGCTTCGGAGGGTTTGCCCGCTGAAGCTGGTCTTTTCGCCGGCCAGCATCTGGCGCAGCAACAGCATCGTCTCGCGCATGCGGGTGAGGGGCTGGTCGAGATGCAGGCCGTGCCAGCCCTCGATGATCGCGTGGCTCGAGGTTCCGAGTCCGAGCACGAAGCGCTCGGGGGCCAGCTGCGCGATCGTTGCGGCGGTGCTGGCCAGCACCGCCGGCGTGCGCGTGTAGGCCGGTACCACGGCGATCCCGATGCGCGCGCGCTTGGTGCTCTGCCCGAGTATCGCCGCCAGCGTGAGTGCATCCATGCCGCCGGCATCGGCCAGCCAAAGATCGTCGTAACCGGCGCTTTCGGCACGTCTGGCGAGCGCAATGGTATCGGCAACGTTGCCGCTCAGCCCGGGGAGCGTGATGGCGGTGCGAAAGCGCGGTGGCACGGTAAACTTCTCCTGCTGGCCTGAATCCGGATTGTAACTGTAACATCGCGGGGTGTGGTGTTTCGGTGTGGAGCGGGTTTCCCGAAAGCGTACGCAAACAGGCAGGAAAAGGGCATACGGTATGAATACCTGGGTAACGGGAATCGTGTTGCTGTGCGCCGCGCTGCTCGCGCAGGCCTCGGAGCAGGATGTGCTGGCACGAGAGATATATGCCGAGCTCATAGGCATGGACACCACGCATTCCACCGGCAGCACCACGGTGGCCGCGGAGGCGATGGCGAGGCGCCTGCGCGACGCCGGTCTCGCCGGCGATGCGATCGAGGTGATCGGACCAACCGCGACGCGCGGCAATCTGCTGGCGCATCTCAAGGGTGACGGCAGCGCTCGCCCGCTGCTGTTGCTGGCGCATATCGATGTCGTCGAGGCCGCCGCCGGGGAATGGAGCGTCGCTCCTTTCGAGCTGAGCGAGAAGGACGGCTATTTTTACGGCCGTGGCACCTCGGACAACAAGGCCTCGGCGGCGATTCATGTCAGCAATCTGATCACCTACGTGCGCGAGGGGCGCGTGCCGAAGCGGGACATCTACCTGGCGCTGACCGCCGACGAGGAAGGCGGCAGCAACAACGGAGTGAAATGGTTGCTGGAAAACCGGCCGCAGATACGCGATGCACAGTTGGCGCTGAACGAAGGCGGCAAGGGCACGCTGGTCGATGGGCGTGCGCTGGCCAATGGTCTGCAATTCAGTGAAAAGGTGTATCAGAGCTATCGCGTGCAAGCCAGCGGGCCGGGCGGGCACAGCGCGTTGCCGACCCGGGAAAATCCGATTTACCGGGTGGCGGCGGGCGTGTCGCGTATCGCCGCGTTCGCGTTTCCGGTGAACCTGAACGAAGGCACCCGCGAGTTCTTTCGCCAGGAGGCGAAACTGCGCAGCGGCGTTCTCGCCGCCGATATGTTGGCGATACTCGAGGAACCCCTCGATCCGGTTGCCGAGCAGCGCCTCGCCGCGATACCGGAATTCAACGGCGTGCTGCGGACCACCTGCGTGGCGACGCAGATTGCCGGCGGGCACGCCGAGAACGCACTGCCGATGCGCGCCACCGCCACGGTGAACTGCCGGGTACTGCCGCACGAGACGATCGCATCGGTGACCGCGACGCTGGCCAGGGTGCTTGCCGACGACCAGCTGCTGATCACGCCGCTCGAGGTGGCGACGCTCAGCCCGCCTTCGCCGCTGGATCCCGTGATCATGGAGCCGGTGCGCTCGATCACGGCCGCGATATGGCCCGACGCCGTCGTGGTGCCGGTGATGGGCCTTGGTGCCACCGACAGCGCGCTGACCCGCAATGCCGGCATCGCTACCTACGGCATCAGCGGCGCCTTTGTCGCGGAAGGCGATTACCGTGCCCATGGCAAGGACGAGCGGTTGCCGGTGTCGTCGTTCTACGAATCGCGCGAGTTTCTCGATCGGCTGGTGCGCGCGCTGGCGTTCTGAGCCGGCGCGGGTGCGCCCGCGTCAACCAAATCACCCGTTCAGCGTTGTAAGAGCGAGACACAGCCTTTTTGGAAGGCCCATGAAAGCCGCGTATCGGACACTGCTTTACCAGCTGTTCGCGTTGTTCCTGGCGCTGCCACCGGCATTTGCCGAGGAAGCGCCGCTGGCGGAGGTTCCGCTGTTCTCGCAGGCCGAGCTCGACCAGATGCTCGCGCCGATTGCACTGTATCCGGATCAATTGCTGTCGCAGATGCTCATGGCCGCCACCTATCCGCTCGAAATCGTGCAGGCGGCACGCTGGTCGCGCGCGAATCCCGGTTTGAACGGCGAGGCTGCAGTACGCGCGGTGGATACCGAGACTTGGGATCCGAGCGTGAAGGCGATGGTCGCGTTTCCGGAAATCCTCGGGCAGATGGATGCCGATCTGGATTGGACCGGGCGCTTGGGAGATGCCTTTCTCGCCCAGCAGACACAGTTGATGGATAGCGTGCAGGAGTTGCGGCGGCGGGCCGGGACCGAGGGCAACCTGAGCTCGAACGAACAGGTTGAAGTGCTGGAGCAGGGGCCGACGATCGTGGTGCGCCAGGTGCAACCCGAGGTCGTTTACGTCCCCTACTACGATCCCTATCGGGTGTATGGCAACTGGTGGTGGGCGGATTACCGTCCGGTGCGTTGGGCGCCCTGGCCCGGCTATTACCCGCGCTACGGATACAACGGGTTCCATTGGGGGCCGGGTATCTTCGTCGGGAACGGCTTTTTCTACGGTGATTACGACTGGTACCACCACGATGTACGCGTGGTACATCGTCCGCCGTTCTACTACCATCGCCCGCCGCCCCCTCGCTACAGATGGGTGCATGACAGCCATCACCGGCGCGGCGTCCCCTATCGCAGCCTGCAGCTACATCGACAATACGCCGGCGGGCATGCACGGCCGCCCCGGGTCGATCACGCCGACAGCCCCTACCGCGCGAACCGGGAACAACCGGCACCTCGCGGTGTGCTGCCCGATCGCGCGGACCTGGAGCGCACTGCGAGCCGCGCGGCCCGGCCGGATCGAATTCCAGGCTCGGGAGATCAGGATCGTGCGCCAACCCGGCAACCGCGCGGCGCCCCCGATCGGACCACCCGCGAGTCAGCCTACGTCGATCGCGCGCAGCGGACCTTTCAGCGCGCCCAGCGCAGCGGGCAGGAGCTCGCCGGCGCTGTCGATCAACGCGAGCGTACGCGCCCGGACGATGCCGGCCCCGCGCGCCAGGGACAGCCTCGCCGCGACCCGCAGGCGCAGGCCAATGCGACGCGCGCGCCACCACCGGCCGCAGCGCAACGCATTCGTCCGAACGCTGATCAGAGAGCGGCCGGGGGCGCGCCACGCGCCGGCTCAGCGTTTGCCGCACGCGGGCAGCGCGCGCAGCAGCAGGGAATATCCCGGGGTTTTGCGCCTCAGGCACCCGCGCCGCGCGCCCAAAGCCAGCCACGTGCCGAGCGCAGAGACTCGCCGCGCAGCGCTGCACCGGCGCGCGAGTCCGCGGATCGTGGCGGACAGCGCCAGCAATCGTGGTCGCGCAGGGACTAGTTCATCGCCTTGCGCAGCAAATCATCGGCAAAGCGTTCGAGGTGGGTGATCGACTGCACGACCCGCGAGTCGCTGCAGCAGGTGCGATAGCGCAGCATCTCGGAGTCGCCACTGCCCCAGGCGCTGATCGATTCCGGGTTCAGCCAGATGAGGCGGCGGCTGCGGCGGCCGATTTCACGCAATTCCTCGAGTGCCGGATCGCCGTAATTGTTGCGACCGTCGCCAAGCATCACCACGGTCGCGCCGCGATCGAGTTCGCGCCCGGCAGCCTGCAGCAAACCGCGAAAGGCTGCCGCATAATCGGTGGATCCGCCCCCCCAGCGTCGCTGCGCCATGTCGATCGCGACTTCCGGCGCATTTTCCTCGAACAGCGGCGTGACCTCGGCGAGTTCATTCGAGAACACGAAGCTGCGCACCCGCGGCAGTACATCGCCGAGATTGTACAAAAAGAGCAGAAGGAAGCGCGCATGGGCACGCACCGACCCGCTCACATCGCAGACCGCGATCAGTGACGGGCGATCGCGGCGCACACTTCTCCAGCGTGGTTCGAACATCAGGCCGTCGTGCGCGACACCGCCGCGCAGCGTGCGCGGCACATCGAGCAGGCCGCGCTTGAAGGTTCGCTTGCGTTGCGAGTAGCGCGCGCTGAGGCGCCGGGCGATGCGCCGCACCAGGCGGTTTATCTGCTGCATATCGCGCTTCTCGAGCTGCGTCAGGCGCGCCGTGCGCAGCACCGACTCGCGCAGTTCACGGGCATTGCTGCTGGCAAACAACAGGTACTGCGCCTCGACATGATCCTTCACGCGATCGCGCAAACGCTCCGCCTGGCGCTTCAGCGCGAGCCCGGTGGAGCGCCCGGGGTCGGCACCCTCCGGTGCCTGCTCCAGGTTCAGGATATCCTCCTGCAGTTCCTGCCAGCCGAGCGCTTCCAGCACCCGGCGCGTGTACAGGCCACGCTGGGTAAAGATGCGCATGTTGCCAAGCCCGGCGGCGCGTCCTGCGGCAGCGATCGCCAGCTGCAGACGCGCCGCATCCCCCGCCACCAGCAGCGCCGCAAGCTCCGAAAGCGCACTTTCATGGAGAGCATCCGGGCGCGCGGCGTCGATGGCAGGCGGCAACGGTTCTGTTTCCTGCTCCGGCGCGGCGTCATGCCACGCGAAGAAGCGCTCGAAGCATTCATCGAACAGGATCTTGTCGTCGATGGTCTTGGCGAGTGTTGCGGCCAGTACCTGGCGCACGCGCTCGCGCTCGCCATAACCGACCAGCTCGAGTGCGCGCACCGCGTCCATGGTTTCCGCCGGAGACACGCGCACTTCGGCGTTGCGCAGCACGCGCACGAAATCCGTGACCGTCGATTCCATCAGGGTTTTCCGCTGCGTGCCTTTCCGAGCAGGGTCAGCAGGCTTTCGTTGACCGACTGGATATCGTCCTCGAATTTCAGCAGCACATTGAGGGTGTTTCTGACCAGCGTCTCGTCGAGCGCTTGCGCGTGCAGCAACAGCAGGCTTCGCGCCCAGTCGATGGTCTCGCTCACCGCCGGCGGTTTCTTCAGATCCAGCAGCCGCAGTTCCTGGATGAAACGCACCATCTGCGCCCGCAGGCCTTCAGCGATTCCGGGCACCCGGCTGCGCACGATGCGGTTTTCGAGCGTGGCATCGGGGAACGGAATGTAGAGATGCAGGCAGCGACGTTTGAGCGCATCGCTCACCTCGCGGGTGTTGTTGCTGGTCAGGATCACCAGCGGCGTGTGGTGCGCGCGTACCGTGCCGATCTCGGGAACCGAGACCTGGTAGTCCGACAGGACCTCGAGCAGCAGTGATTCGAACTCCTGGTCGGCCTTGTCGACCTCGTCGATCAGCAACAGCGCGCCGCCGTCCTCGCGCATCGCCTTCAGCAGCGGACGTGGTTCGAGAAACTCCTCGCTGTAGAAAATATCGCCGAACTCGTGCAGTCGCTGTACCGATTCCGCGAGCCCGTGCGCGCCTTTCAGCACATCGCCGAGCTGATCCTTAAGGACCTGGGTGTACAGCAGCTGTTTGCCGTATTTCCATTCGTAAAGCGCTTTCGATTCGTCGAGCCCTTCATAGCATTGCAAGCGCACCAGCGGCAGAGACAGGTAGCGTGCGGTGGTTTTTGCCAGTTCGGTTTTGCCGACACCGGGCGGCCCTTCCACCAGGATCGGCTTCTGCAGCTGGTATGCGAGGTAGATCGTAAGCGCGACCTGGGCGTTGCAGATGTAGTGCTCGGCCTCGAAGCCGCTGCGGATATCCTCCGGCGTATTCATCAGGGTGGTGTGTATTTGCGGCGGCAGGTCAGGGCGCGTCATCGGTTTTCCGGGCACACGGAGGAATACGTGGAGAGCGGCGCTAGCCGCCGGTCATGTTCATGAAGCGCACGATCTGCGGCGCGGCATCGAGTTCGAAATGATGTCGCTCCGGCTTGTGCTCGATAGCCTGCGCGATGGCCTCCTGCAGCGCCGTTTCATCGTCGGGGCGCGCGCGCATCAGCGCGCGCAGATCCACCGAGTGTTCGTTGCCGAGGCACAGCAGCAGGCGGCCCTCGACGGTCAGGCGCACGCGGTTGCACAGATGGCAGAAATTGTTGCTGTGAGGCGAAATGAAACCGATGCGGCTGCGGCTGTCGCACATGCGGAAATAACGCGAGGGGCCGCCGGTGCTCTCGGGCGCAGGCGTGAGAGGGTGGCGCTGTTCGATCAGCGCCTGCAGTTCGCTGCTCGAACAGAAACTCGCGGCACGGTCGTGTTCGCTGATCTGTCCGAGCGGCATCTCCTCGATGAACGAGATATCGATGGCGCGCGCACGCGCGAACTCGACCAGATCCAGCACCTCGTCGTCGTTGCGTCCGCGCAGGATCACGCTGTTCAGCTTGATCGCGTCGAACCCCGCGTTGCAGGCCGCGTCGATGCCGGCCAGCACCACGCGCAGATTGCCGGTGCGGGTGAGTTCGCGGAAACGCACCGCATCGAGGCTGTCGAGGCTGATGTTGATGCGCTTGAGGCCGGCCTTGCGCAACGGTCCTGCCAGTTTCACCAGTTGCGAACCGTTGGTGGTCAGTACCAGTTCGCGCAGCCCGGGCAGCGCGGCAATGCGCTCGGCCAGCCACAGGATATTCTGTCTTACCAGCGGTTCGCCGCCGGTAAGGCGGATTTTGTCGACGCCGAGCGCTGTGAAGGCGCGTGCCGCCTGCAGCAGTTCCTCGAGACTGAGGATCTCGCTGCGGGGCAGGAATTGCATCTCCTCCGACATGCAGTAGACACAGCGGAAATCGCAGCGATCGGTGACCGACAGCCGCACATAATTGACCTGGCGACCGAAACGATCGACCAGCAGTCTGGCTGCGACGGGCGAGGTTGCGGCGTTCATGGTGCCACCGCGCTCACCTCGACCGTCACGCCATTGACGATGCTGGTGCCGGACGGGAGGTCGAGCCCGTCGCCGACGAGATCGTTGACGCTGACACCGGCATGCTCGCTTGCCAGCGCCTGCCGGGTGCCCGGGTAACGGTGTCCGAAACCGTGCGGCAGGCTGACCACGCCGGGCATCACATCGTCGCTGATCTCGACCGTTACGATGCGCTCGGCGACGGCAGAGCGCACTTGCGCCTGGCCCTCGTCGCGCAGACCGAGGCGAGCGGCATCCTCGGGATGCACGCGCAAGGTGCAACGGCTTTTGCCGCGCACGAAGTGATGCAGGTTGTGCAGCCAGGAATTCATGTCGCGGATATGGCGCCGGCCAATCAGCAGCAAGCCCGCGGGGTTTTGCTTGCCGAGGCGCTGCCGCAGGCGTGCGACATCCGCCTCGATCAGCGGATGCAGCAGGCGGATGCGCTTGCCGGCGGTACGCAGGATGCCCGGCAGCCGCCCTGGCATCAGCGGGCCGAGATCGATGCCATGCTCGGCGCTCTTCAGCCGTGCCAGCGTGAGCCCGTCGCCGCCCGCGAAGCGCTCGCCATGGGGGCCGGCGCGCAGCATCATGTCGAGCAGCCGTTCCGGTCCGCACTCATCTCCCGCCAGTGATTTTATCCGGGCCACATCGCAATCGGGTAGCGTGTCGGCAATCCGTTGCGCGAGACCGTCGAATATGAGTTGATCGAGATGCTCCACGCTCATGGCATTCATGCGTCCGACCAGTTCCAGCAGCAGCTGCCATTGATCGCGCGCCCCGGGTTCGGGCTCCAGCACGCGCGGCGAGTAGCGGGCGAAGTTGCGGACCGCGGTGCTCTGGAACAGGAAGTCGTAATTGCTGTGCTCGAGTTGCACCGTCGAGGGCAGGATCACATCGGCGAGACTCGAGGTCTCGTTGATGTAGATATCCAGCGCGACCACGAAGTCGAGCTTGCCGACCGCGGCATGCAGGCGGTCCCCGTTGGGCACGCTCAGCACCGGGTTGCCGGCCACGGTGATCAGCGCCCGCGCGCGATCTTCCCCATCCCACGCCAGCTCTTCGGCCATCAGTGTCGCGGGCAGCATCGACATGTATTCCGGGAAGCCGCGCACCCGGCTATGCCAGCGCGCACGCTGCAACTCGCCGACCGCATCGCTGTCCTCGCCCTGCCCTGTTGCGGGGCGTGGAAACATCGCGCCGCCCTCGGTGTCGAGGCGCCCGCGCAACAGGTTGACCACATCCACCAGCCACGAGGAAAGCGTGCCGAACTCCTGGGTGCACAGACCGATGCGCCCATAGACGACCGGGCGGGTGGTGGCACAGAATTCTTCGTACAGGCGGCGGATATCGGGTGCCCCTATCCCGGTGATCGGGCTCACTGCCCCGGGCGTGAAGCTGCGCGCCAGCGTGCGCAACCGCTCGAGCCCGTCGATATGTTCCGCGAGATGTCCGGGTTGCACACGCTCGTTCTCGAACAGCAGGTTCACGATCGCAAGCAGCAGGAACGCATCCGTGCCCGGGCGGATGGACAGGTGCCAGTCGGCGAGCTCCGCGGTTTCGGTGCGCCGCGGGTCGATCACCACCAGTCGTCCGTCGCGCTCCCGCAGTGCCCTGAAGCGTGCACCCACGTCGGGTGCCGACATCAGGCTGCCCTGCGATACCAGCGGGTTGGCACCCATGCAGATGAAGTAATCGCAGCGATCGATATCGGGAATCGGAAAGGTCCACGCGCTGCCGTAAAGCAGCTCGCAGCTCAGGTTCTTGGGCTGCTGGTCGACTGAACCCGCCGAGAAGAAGCGCTGGGTATCGAGTAGCGAATGACCCCGGGCGAGCGGCGTCCCACTCCTTCCGGAGATCCTGACCGGGGACTGGCGCACACATAACCGCGCGAGCGGTGATCCTCGGGATCGCCACGAACCGCGACCACGCGATTGCCCGAGCGGTCGACTTCCAGCGCAAGCCCGCAGCTCGCTTCGCACACCGGGCAGGAACGGAATACGGTCTCCGTTGCTTGCCCGGCGGCGAGTTCACTTTGGCTTGTGGCTGCCATCGCAGAGCGGCCGGTTGGCGGTGGCCTTGCAGGCGCAGAAGTAGAGCTTCTTGGTCTCGATGGCATCGAACTTCAGCGGCGTGAAATCACTGCCCTTGTGCGAACCATCGCAGAACGGCTGCTTGGCGCTCTGCCCGCAGCTGCACCACCAGTAACTCTTGCCGGCCTCGACGTCGACCCCGATCGGAGTGTCTCCGGCACGTCTTGCTTGCGCCATGATCGAACTCCTCAGAGCAGCGCCAGGATTTTTTCGGCGGCGGATACATCGAGACCGGCGCCGGATTCCACCGCGAGCTGGGTGAGCACGCCGTTGTCGACCACCATCGCAAAGCGCTGCGAACGAAGGCCGAGCCCGAAGCCGCTGCCATCGAGTGTCAGCCCGAGCGCCTTGGTCAGTTCCGCGTTGCCATCGGCCAGCATCAGCAGTTCCTCGGCATTGTGAGCCTTGCCCCAGGCGCCCATCACGAAGGCATCGTTCACCGACATGCACACGATGGTATCCACGCCCTTGGCTTTTATCTTGTCGGCATTGACCACGTAGCCCGGCAGATGCGCGGCACTGCAGGTCGGGGTGAAGGCGCCGGGCACTGCAAACAACACCACTTTCTTGCCCCCGAAGATGTCGTCGGTACTGATGTTTTCGGGGCCCTTCTCGCCCATTTTCTTCAACGTTAGCGATGGGATGCGTTCGCCGACCTTGATAGTCATGATGATCTCCTTTGTGCGGGTTCCGGGATGTGGAAACGTATGGTAGCAGGGGAAATTCGTGACGGGGGAGATTCGTGGGGAAATTCCCCGTTAACCTTTACAGTTGTATGGAAATTCAGTTGACCAGCAGCACCTGGCAGCGCATTCGGGATAGCGCCTCGAGCAGGCGGCCGCGATCGGCGCCTGCCGGCAGGTCGCCGGCAATCAGCAGCGTGTTGCCGACACGGTTCTCGACCTGTTGCAGCAACTCGACTATGCCGGCATCGGCGAGCATTGGATGGCGGTTTAGCCGGATGCCATGCTGTTCGATCGCCGCAACGAGGTCGCTGTCGATATCGCCGGCAGCCACCAGTTCCAGCACATGGTGGTCCTGGCGGGCGAGGTGCGCGGCGAGTTCCAGGGTGCGGGCGCTGGCCGGCGTGCCGGAGCAGATCGCAAACACCTGCGGGGCGCGTGCCGGCTCGACGCGGATGCGCAGCAGCGTGCCCTGGGCCGGTTGCAGCAACAGGAGTTGCGCACGACCAAGGGCATCGAACAGCGCTTCGTTGCGCCGCGCCCGGGCAACTTCGAAGTTGCCGCGGATGCGACTGCGGCGAGTCACCGCGCTGAAGCGCGCCTGGGCTTCGCGTGACAGCGCGCGCAGGGCCTGTTCCACCCGATCCCCGGATATCTCGCGTGGCTGGGCCGATGAACGGGAAATCTCGCGGGTGAACGGCAGCACCGCTACGGCGTGCACATCGGGATCCTCGACGAACAGCGCATCGAGATCCGCGCCGAGCTTGGTTGCGATCAGGGCCGCCGCCTCGATCAACGGCGACTCGCAATTCATCGCGTCCAGCGCCATCATCACGCGCCGGATGGAGGCTTTGTGTTCGCCCCTGGGCGTGATCACGGCTTGGTCTCGGCGGAGGCGCGGAGTTGTTTGCCGATATCGGCAAGCTCGCCCAGGCGTGCACGCACGCGTTCGTTCATCGAGCCGGTGCTGAAGGTGCCATCGGCCTGGACCGTGCCTGCTTCGAGGCCGGTCATCAGCTCGAGCGCCTCGTCAACCGAGCTTGCGGCGTAGACGTGGAAGCGCCCTTCGCGGCATGCCGCCACCACTTCGGGCTTCAGCATCAGGTGCTGCACATTGGAGCGCGGTATCAGCACGCCCTGGGTGCCGCTCAGCCCGCGCCCGTTGCAGATATCGAAAAAGCCCTCGATCTTCTCGTTCACCCCGCCAATGGCCTGCATCTCGCCCAGCTGGTTCACCGAGCCGGTGATCGCCAGGTCCTGACGGATGGGTTGCGCGGCAATCGCCGACAGCAGCGCAATCAGTTCCGCCATCGAGGCGCTGTCGCCATCGACGCGACCGTAGGATTGCTCGAAGACGATGCTTGCCGACAACGACAATGGCTGGCTGTGCGCGTAGCGTTTGGCAAGAAATGCTCCGAGGATCATCACGCCCTTGCTATGCAGCGGGCCGCCGAGCTCGGTCTCGCGCTCGATATCGATCAGCTTGCCTGCGCCGAGCCGCGCAGTTGCAGTGATCCGTGCGGGTCGACCGAAACGATAATCGCCCAGCTGGATTACCGACAGGCCGTTTATCTGGGCGACCTCTGTGCCCTCGGTGGCGAGCAGCATCACGCCCTTGTCGATCTGCTCGTTGAGCAGCTCCTGGTACCGGTTGTCGCGGAAGCGTCGCTGGTCGATGGCCTGCTCGACATGGCTGGTTTCGATCAGCGCGCATTCGTCACGGGCAGCCCAGAAATCGGCCTCTAGCAGCAGGTCCGTCAGGTAACCCAGATGCAGCGAGAGCTTGGCGCTGTCCTCGGCTTCGCGGGCGCTCTGGTCGATTACCCGGCACACGCCGGCGGCCGACAGCGGACGGCACTTCTCGCGCCGTGCCAGCGTGGCGATGATCCGCGCATACAGCGTCACCGCCTCCGTCGAGCGATCCATGCTGTCGCTGAAATCCGCGTTCACCTTGAAGTAAAGGCCAAACTCGGGGTCGTAGGCCTTGAGCAGGTGATAGAGATAGCGATCGCCGACCAGCACGATTTTCAGGTCGAGGGGAATGGCCTCGGGTTCGAGCGAGGTGGTGGATGCCAGGCTGAGAATGCGTTCGATCGATTCGATGCGGATCTCGCGCGAGCGGAGGGCACGCTTGAGCGCATCCCACACGAACGGATTGCTCAGCACCTTGCGCGCATCGAGTATCAGGTAGCCGCCATTGGCACGGTGCAGTGCGCCGGGCTTTATCAGCGTGAAATTCGTGACCAGCGTGCCCATCTGCGCAATGTGCTCGATCCGTCCGATCACGTTCTGGAATGTGGGGTTGTTCTCGTAAATCACCGGGACACAGGATGCGCCATCGTTATCGACCAGCACGTTGACGTGGTAGCGCAGATGCTCGCTGGCAAACACTTTCTTGCGCAGCGGCGTGCTCGCATCCTGCTGTTCGCCGGGCAGGAAATCAAAGATGTTCTCGACCATGTCGCGGTGCGCGGCAGTCAGGAAATCCAGCACTGCCGGATACATCTGGTGGCGTGATTTCAGCGACGCCAGCATCGGGTCGATGATGTCGTGGATGAACTCGCTGTCGATGGCCTTTACCCGCTCGACACTCTCTTCCTGCCAGCCATGGATCGACTCGATGATGGTCTTGAGCTTGTGGTTGAGATCCTCGATCACCGCTTTGGCCTGATCCTGCTCGGCCTTGGGCAGATCGTTGAATTGTGCCGGGGTCATCAGCTTGCCTTCGCGCACCGGGCCGATGGTGTATCCCCCGGGGGTGCGGATCACGACCATGCCGCGGGCGCGGGCATCGTCGTTCAGCTCGCTGAACAGTTTGGCCTCCTGGTCCTGGTACTCCTCCTGGATATCGGTGACCCGACGCCGGTACTCGTCGCCGCGAAACACCGTAGGCACCGTGGTCAGCAATCGCTCGATCAGTTTTTCCATGTCGCGCCGCAGCTGCACACCCTTGCCGGCTGGCAGGTTCAGCGCACGTGGGCGCGAGGGGTTGTCGAAGTCGTTGACATAACACCAGTCGCTGGGCTCGCCGCGCTCGCCGGCATGACGCGCGAGCAGGTGATCGATGAGCGTGCGTTTGCCGATGCCGCTCGGCCCGGCCACGTAGAGGTTATAGCCCTCGCGCTGGATGCCGACGCCGAACTCGATCGCGGCGATCGCGCGATCCTGTCCGATCGCACAGTCGACATCGTTCAGCTCATCGGTGGAATGAAAGCCGAGCGCTGCCGGATCGGTTGCCCTCAGCAGTGCCTCGACATTCAGTGCTGCAACAGGCATCGTTCGGGGCTCCTCTTGGTATCAGTCAGCGCAACGGATACAGGTATCGGCGTGCGGAATAGCCTCGAGTCGCTGCGGCGCTATGGTCTTGCCGCAGCGGCTGCAGACCGTGTATTCGTCGGTGGCGATACGCTCGAGAGCGCGCTCGACACGCGCGAGTTCCGTGCGCCCCTCGGCTTCGAGCGAGTACAACACGTCGAGATTTTCCTGCTCGACCACCTGTTCGGCGAAATCCGCCGACATCGGCTCGTCACGCTTGTGCAGATCGCGGTCGATGCGCCGCACGCGCTCCTCGAGTTCATCGCGTTTGGCAAGCAGTCGCTCGCGTACGGCATTCCTGTCGGGCATGGTATGAATTTCTCCGCTGAACGATCATTTTGCACTGCGTCATGCAGCGCCCCCGGAAAATGATACGCCTTCGTTGTCCCGCAGCGACAGGTGTTGCTGCCCGTACGCCTGCATATGGTGAGGCAGATCAAGAATTACGCTGCATCAGTGCTCGAACCGGGGGATTTCACGCCGCACCATCGACTGCCGCCCGATGACTGTTTGCCAGCGCTGCCAGCGCCTCGCCGTCGAGGCGCTGGAGCACCCATTCATTCTTTGATGCGGCGCCGATCGATCGGTAGAAATCGATTGCCGGCCGGTTCCAGTCGAGCACCGACCATTCCACGCGGCCCCAGCCGCGCTGCACGGCGAGATGCGCGATATAGGCGAGCAGGGTGCGTCCGAATTCGCGTCCGCGCATCTCCGGCAGAACGAACAGATCCTCGATGTGGATCCCGGGCTTGCCGAGGAAAGTGGAATAATTGGGAAAGTACAGCACGAACCCGACGGCCCGCCCGGCATGTTCCGCGATCACGACCTCGGCATACGCGCGCTCGCCGAATAAGCTATTCTCGATGTCCTCGACGGTTGCGCTGACCTGGTGTTCGAGCTTTTCATAGACGGCCAGCGCACGTACAAATTCCAGCACCTGGGCGGCGTCGTGGCAAACGGCGCGGCGCAGGGCGAGTCCATTCGGGGCGATGAACACGGATGTGTCGGCAATCAATTCGGGTGTCCTCTTCGATGAATCAGCATTGCGCCGCCAGTGTAACGTCGGGTCCGGGCCAGCGTAAGTCGAGGCTCCTGCCGTGGCTGCTGCTCGTGCTGCTCGTGCTGCTCGGCGCGGCGGCTTGTACCGACCTGCAAGTCGCGCTGCGCCAGGTCGACCGCTCGGTGCCCATCGAGTCCTGTGCTGGTTTCCGCTTTGCCAGTCGCGAGCTGGGGGAACACAACGGCGTTTCACCGCACACCCGCGCGATGGACCAGGGGCTGCGCGACGCGTTGGTCGCGGTGCTGGCCGAGCGCGGTTATGCGTTGCTCGAGGACGATTCCGCGCGGCCGCTGCTGATCGTCGACTACACGGTGCGCGAAACCAGTGGCGTCAACGAGAAGCGCCTCGACTCTCCCTCGGATTATCTCGGCAGCTGGAGGGTCGGTGGCATCGATGACGGCACCGGCTCGATGGATCACACGGTGGCCGACGCCGCATTCAACAAGGTTCTGTCGGTCACGGTGCTGTTGATTCCGGCGGACAGCGGGCGAGTCGCATGGGAAGGGAGTGCGCGGCGCTCGCTGGCCAGCGACTATCCGCAGGGCGAGTGGCTGCACGAGGTACTGCTCACCATGATGAGACGGACGCTGGCCGGGCTGCCGGCCAGGACAAAGGAAGCCGAAAAGCGCTGACGGAACTTTCCGGCACCACGCGGGCGGGTACCGGAACACGCTCTCGGGTGTGGCTCAGTCGGGCATGTGCGGACCCGCCGCGATGATTGCATCGGCAACGCCGCTGAACTTGCGGAAATTCTGCAGGAACTGACCGATCAGGCCGCGCATCGCGGTTTCATAGGCGTCCTTGTCTTCCCATGTGTTGCGCGGGTTCAGGATCTTGTCCTCGATATGCGGCACATGAACCGGGATATCGAGGTTCAGACCCGGCAGATGCCGGGTCTGGACGCCGATCAGCGCACCGCTCTGGATCGCCGTGATGATCGCGCGCGTGGTCGGAATCGGAAAGCGATAACCCTTGCCGCCAACGCCACCGGAGCCCGCGGTCCAGCCGGTGTTGACCAGGTAGACCTGGCTGCCGAACCCCTCCACCCGGCGCACCAGCAGATCTGCATAGACATGGGCCGGGCGCGGGAAGAAAGGCGCACCGAAGCAGGTCGAGAATGTCGACTTGATGCCGGTGCCGGCACCGACCTCCGTTGACCCGACCAGGGCGGTATAGCCGCTCAGGAAATGGTAGGCCGCCGCTTCCTTGGAGAGAATCGATACCGGGGGCAACACACCGGTCACGTCGCAGGTCAGGAAAATCACGACTTTCGGTTCGCCGCCGGCGTTCCTGTCGGCGCGCTTCTCGATGTGTTCGCGCGGATAGCAGCAGCGTCCGTTCTCGGTGAGCGTGGTGTCGCTGTAGTCGGCGATGCGGCTCTCGCCCTCGACCACCACGTTCTCGACGATCGACCCGAAGCGGATCGCGTCCCAGATCATCGGTTCGTTCTTGCGGCTCAGGTTGATGGTTTTCGCGTAGCACCCGCCCTCCAGGTTGAACACGCAATCCTCGCCCCAGCCATGCTCGTCATCACCGATCAGGTAGCGCTCGGGGTCGGCCGACAGCGTGGTCTTGCCGGTGCCCGAGAGGCCGAAAAACAGCGCCACATCGCCATCGGCCCCGATATTTGCAGCGCAGTGCATCGGCAGCACATCGCGCTCGGGGAGCAGGAAGTTCTGTACCCCGAACATGGCTTTCTTCATCTCTCCGGCGTACAGCATCCCCGCGAGCAGCACCTTGCGCTGGGCAAAGTTGATGATCACCGCGCCGTCGCTGTTGGTGCCGTCGCGCTCGGGGTCGCAGACGAATGACGGGATATTCAGTACCTGCCACTCTTCCTTGCCGCGCGGGTTGTACTTGTCCGGACGGATGAACATGTTGCGCGCAAACAGGTTTTGCCAGGCGGTTTCGGTGGTGACGCGGATCGGGATGTAGTATTCGAGATCGGCCCCGACATGCAGATGAGTGACGTAGCGATCCTGTTCGGAGCTGAACTCCACCACCCGGTCCCACAACGCGGTGAATTTCTCCGCATCGAAGCGGCGGTTGATCGCACCCCAGTCAATGGCATCGTTGGAGCTTGGCTCATCGACGATGAAGCGGTCGGCCGGCGAGCGCCCGGTGCGCCGTCCGGTGGTCACCACCAGTGCCCCGGTGTCCGCCAGATGTCCTTCCCTGCGCCGTACCGCATGTTCGACGAGGAGCGCGGAGCTCAGGTCCGCGTACAAGGTGCTGGTCGAGATGGTTCCAGTCTCCATTAACAGAATCCTTTGTTGCTCAATAGGTTAGGCTGATTCTCAGCCAATCCCGGCGGAACCGTCCGCGAACGGGGAACATGCATTATGGCAAAAACTGCCGGCAGGGTGAACGGGTAGCCAAAGTGGCCCGAGCGACCCTCAATGCATGGTCTCAGCGCCCGGGGCATCAAACATGCGCTGCAGTGCGCTGTCGTCGAAGCAATATTCCTGCTGGCAGAACTCGCACTGCACCCGGATCAGGCCCTGCTCGGCGAGCATCGCGCGCACCTCCTTCTCACCGAGCGAGCGCAGCGTGCCACTGGCCCGTTCATTCGAACAGCGGCAGCCGAAACGCATGTCTTCGGCACCCTGCACCCGCACCCGCTCCTGGTGGAACAGGTGGTAGAGCAGCGTTTCGAAGCGCTCGCCGAGCAACTCGCGCGGGCTGACGGTGCTGGCCAGCTGGTGCAGATGGTCCCAGCGTGCGCGTTGCCCAGGGAAACGCCGCTCGGCATCGGGCAGCGATTGCAGCAGCAGGCCGGCGGCGTGTTCGCCATCGCAGGCCAGCCAGATGGCCGTAGGTAACTGCTCGCTCTGGGCGAAATAATGCTCGAGACAGCCGGCGAGATCGGGTGCATGCAGCGGCACGATGCCCTGGTAGCGCTGTCCGCGGTCGGGACTGATGGTGATCGCGAGGGTGCCGTTGGGCAGCAGGTCCGCGAAGTTTTCGCCGAGCGCCGCGCTGGCCACCCGCGCATAACCGCGCAGCTGGCGGTCATGGCTGCATTCCGCGAACAGGATGACGAGCGGTCCCTCGCTCCTGGCCTGCAGGCTCAGGGTGCCGGAATACTTGAGGGTGGAGCTGAGCAGGGCACTTGCCGCCAGCGTTTCGCCGAGCAGGACCGCCACCGGCGCCGGGTAGAAATGCTGGCCGAGGATCTCGCGCAGGCTTGCGCCGAGGCGTACCAGTTCGCCGCGCACCGCGGCTGTCTCGAAATGAAAGCGTTGCAGGGTATCGCTGTCGGGGGTGCTCATGAATCGGACTGTCGTTCCCTGAACCGGTGAATCAATCGCCGCTCGCGCTTGTCGGGGCGACCCGCACTGGCAATCGCACCGGCGCGCTCGAATTTGCGCTGCTCGGCGCGTTGCTCGCGCGCGCCAATGCTCGCGGCGGTTTCGCCATACAGGCGCGCGGCTTCGGGGGCGCCGCGTCGCTCCTCCGCCAGCGCCAGCACCGTGACGGTCTTCTCGTCGAAGCCCTGGCGGATACGCAATTCGGCGCCGATGCGCACCTCCTTGCTGACCTTTGCGCGCGCACCGTCATACCAGACCTTGCCGCCCTCTATCGACTGGCGCGCGAGATTGCGGGTGCGGAAGAAGCGCGCCGCCCACAGCCACTTGTCGAGGCGCACCCGCTGCTCAGGCACGGATCCGGTCCAGTTCCGGCATGATCTCGTCGAAATGAAGGATGCCGGGGAAGTGGGTGCTGGTGCGCGCGGCCAGCTTGCTGTCGGGCTGCAACAGCGTCAGCAGGTAGCGGATGCCGTAGTCGTGGGCCGATTGCAGCACCGCGTGGTTGTCATCGATCAGCAGCGTGTGCTCGCGCCGGAACGGCTCGACGCTGTCCAGCGCGGCCCAGAAGCCCGGTTGCTCCTTGGCGAGATTGAAGTCGTGCGAGCACACTACGGCGTCGAACCAGCACTCCAGTCCGGTCTGGCCCAGCTTCAGGCTGAGGCTCTTGTGGTGGGCGTTGGTGACCAGCAGCACCCGACGTTGGCTGGCGTGCAGGCGCTGCAGGAATTCCTCGACGTGCGGGCGCACGCTGATCAGATGCCGCAATTCCTCTTTCAGCGCCCGGATATCGAGGTCGAGCTCGCGCGACCAGTGGTCCACGCAGTACCAGTTCAGGTTGCCCTGCTCGGAGCGAAAGCGCTCGACCAGGTGGTGGCGTGCCTCGTCCTGTGCGCGGTCATGGATTTCCGCGTAGCGCCTTGGAAGATGCTCGAGCCAGAAGAAATTGTCGAAATGCAGATCGAGCAGCGTGCCGTCCATATCGAGCAGCACGGTATCGATATCATCCCAGTCGATCATGATCCGGTTCCCGTGCACGAAGCCGTGGCGTTTTGCAGCGCCAGCGCCGCGCATGTCTTCAAAGTGGAAGGTATCACGTGGCAGGCCCCGATTCATGCCCCGGAGAAAGTACCGGCCACCAGCCTGCGATGGCCTCGTCGCGTACCGCCAGCAGATCGCCGAACTGCAACAGCACCGCTTCGCTCTGCGTGGGTCTGAGAAACAGGTAGTCATCGACTGCCAGATCGACTGCGGCCGAAGCATTCACGATGGCCTGGTTGCTGCTGGTACCGAACAGCGGGTTTTCCAGCAGCCCGGTGGGCGAGGCGAACCGAGCCATCCACTTGCCGCCGTAGATGAAGAAGCTGCGCCGGCGGTTGCGATCCCACAGCGCCCACATCTCGCCGAGCGGTGCCGGGCCGGGAAGCTGCAAGCCATCCAAAGCCTTCAGTACCGGAGTGGCGATGAATGCCGCGGGCTCGAAATCGGCCAGCAGATCGAGATCGAAATCGGCGGGCTTGAGCAGCGCCGAACCGACCGCGACCTCGTTCAGCGGCGAGTCCGGTCCGTGCAGCCGGAACGTGGGGCTGCCGGCGCCGTTCAGCGTCAGCGTTTCGGGTGCGGCAAGGCCGTGTGCCCGCGCTTGCTCGGCAAAGTTGCGATAGATCGCACTCGAGCGTTCCAGCGAGCGCGCACGGCTCTCCAGCAACGGCGGCACCTTGCCGATATGTGCGTCGTAACCCATCAGGCCGGCGAATTCGAGGTGCGCGGGTTCGGCGGCGATTTGGACGAGCAGGGCATCGAGCTGCTGCGGCTCGGTCAAGCCGCCGCGGTGCAGGCCGACATCGATCTCCAGGTTGATGCGCAGGCGGGTGCCGAGTGTGCGGGCCAGTTGCGTGTACTGGGCGAGGCGCTGCGGGGTGTCGATCAGCCATTGCAGCTGGCGGCGCGGATCGAAGGCGCCGTCGTTGGCCAGCTTGCGGTAGAACTGCTCCGCCGCCCGCACCGGCATCGGTTTGCCGAGCAGCAGGTCCGTCTGCGGCAGGCTCGATGCGAGCGCGTTCAGGAACGGTTGATGAAAGCCCATCACGCGGCGGCTGCCGGTAGCGCGCAGCACCTGTTCGAGCAACGCGATACTGGGCAGGGACTTGGCGACGATGCGCAGATCCTTGCCGGGGGCGATGCTGCGCGCCAGCCTCTCGCAATTGCGCTCGAGCCGCGCGAGGTCCACCACCAGCACCGGGCGTCCGGGCCCCTGGTCGCGCAGCAGGCGGTTCAGCGCGGCGAAATACCCATCGTGCGGTGCGCCGCGATCCGCGGGGCGCAGCAGCAGCGAACCGGTGCCGGCGGCGATGAGTGCATACAGGAAGTGACGGCGTTGCATGGTGGCGGTGCTCAGGCGGGCACGCCAAGCAGCGTGCTTGCATAGGGGTTCAGAAAGCGCGCGTGCGGATCCACCCGGCGCCGTACCGCGAGGAATGTCTCCCAGCGCGGGTACAGCTCGCGCAACTCGGCGGCCTGCAGGGTGTGCAGCTTGCCCCAGTGCGGACGTCCCTGGTATTTGCGCAATACCGGCTCCAGTGCGGCGAACAGCTCGTGGTAATCCTGGCGGTGATACTGGTGCACGGAAATCGCGGCGCCGGCGCGCTCGCTGCACATCCCGAGCGCGGTGTCGTCGGCGGCGATGTAGCGGAACTCGAGCGGGAAAAACACCCCGATGTCGAGGCCGCGCATCACCGCGATCAGCTCCTCGAGGCACTCCATGCCACGTTCCATCGGCACGGTGTATTCCATCTCGTTGAAGCGCAACAGGCGCGGACTCGGAAAGATCCGCTCGGCGGGTCCGACGCTGTTCGAGTGCGGGACAAAGGCCGCGACCAGCCGCTGCAGCAGGCCCTGCGTGAACGGCAGCCGGCGCACGGTCTCGGCCGCGAATTCCAGCACCGCGTCCTCGTCGATCGAGGGCTCTGTCGGCGGCGTGATTGCGTCCGTCGTGATGTTCATCCGCTTCACGATCGCGGTATCGCCGTACGGAAACACGAAGCACTCGATATGGCGGTCGAGATCGCGGCGCGCGGTGAGCAGATCGCAGGCGGCGGCGATATCCATCACCTGCGTTTCGGCCGCCAGCCGGTAGGCCGGGCGATTCTGCAGCGTGATCTCGGTAATGATGCCGAGTGCACCAAGCGAGACGCGGGCCGCATCGAACAGCTCGCGATCCTGCTGCGCCGAGCAACTGACCACGCTGCCATCGGCCAGCACCAGTTTCAGGGCGCGCACATAACCCGACAGGCTTTGCAGCGTGGCACCGGTGCCATGCGTGGCGGTGGCAATCGCGCCCGCCAACGATTGCAGGTTGATATCCGGCTCGTTCCGGAGGTTCTGGCCGATACCGGCAGCGAGCTGGCTGGCGAGCCCGATACGTGTGCCGGCGCCGTAGGTAGCCTGCTGGGTGGCGGCATCGTGCCCGATCAGCCCCGCCATGCGCTCGAGCGAGATCAGGGTGCCGGTGGTTGGCACCAGCGGGGTGAACGAATGACTGCCGCCGAATGCACGCACCGGCGCGTCGGCGCCGGCCAGCATGCGGCACAGCTCGGCTTCGTCTCCCGGATACAGGATGTCCGCGGGCGTGGCGCTCTGGTTGCCTGACCAGTTGTTCCAGCCGCGAGCCTGGGCGCCCGCCCGGTTGCCGAGGATGCCGGCACCGAGCAGCGCAATGGCGGATTGCTGCAGCAGGTGGCGGCGAGTCAGGTGTGGAGGCTGCATGGCGTGTTCCATGGCGCGGCGCTGGACCGCGATCATAGCAATCGCCACGGCTTTGCGCGCGGCCCTGGTGACGTGTAGTGTGCGGGCTTCGATTCCGCGACCCGATATTTCCGATGAGCGAATACCAGAAACCCGAAATCCTGCATTCCCGCTGGGTTGCGCACAGCCGCCTGTTTCATGTCGAGGAGCAGCGATTGCGCTTCGGCAATGGCGTCGAGCGCACCTACGAGCGGCTCAACCCGGGCTTTCACGGGGCGGTAATGGTGGTGGCGGTGGGCGCCGACGACCGCCTGCTGCTGGTGCGCGAGTACGGCGGCGGGATCGGGGATTACTACCTGTCGTTTCCCAAAGGGGCGCTGCAGGAGGAGGAATCCGTGCTCGATGCGGCCAACCGCGAGTTGATGGAGGAGACAGGTTTTGGCGCCCACGAACTCGAGGTGCTGAGCGAGATGGCGCTGTCGCCGTCCTACATGGGCAACCGCATCACGATCGTGCTGGCGCGCAAGCTGTTCGAGAAAAAGCTGCCCGGCGACGAGCCGGAGCCACCGCAGGTGTGCTGGCACGGCTTCGAGGAACTGCTTGCGCTGCAGGCCCGCAGGGAGCTTCAGGAGGCCTACGCGGTAGCCGCGCTGTTCCTGGCGCGTGAACGCCTGCGCGGAAATGCCGCCGCGTGAACTACCTGCCGGAGGGCTGGCTGGAGGCGGTGCTCGCGGCCTGCAGCGCGGCGGGCACGGCAATTTGCACGGCGCGTGAGGTGGGTGGATACACGATCCAGCGCAAGCCCGATGGCAGCATGGTCAGTGCCGCCGACCGTGAGGCCAGCCGCATCGTCGGGCAGCGGTTGCGGGCGCTCGATCCCGCGCTGCCGGTTATCTGCGAGGAAGGAGCGCAGCATGCCGGAGGGGCCACGCGGTTCTGGC
The DNA here is from genome assembly GCA_016705365.1 of Gammaproteobacteria bacterium. Taxonomy (NCBI): domain Bacteria; kingdom Pseudomonadati; phylum Pseudomonadota; class Gammaproteobacteria; species Gammaproteobacteria bacterium. The sequence continues at coordinate 708,119 of JADIYI010000008.1, forward strand.
TGGTCGACCCGCTCGATGGCACGCGCGAGTTCCTGCGTGGCGGTGAACTGTTCACTGTGAACGTGGCCCTGGTCGAGAACCGCGAGCCGGTATTCGGGGTGGTCCATGCGCCGCTGGTCGGCGCCACCTACTGGGGCTTGCGCGGAGGCGGCGCCTGGCGCAACGGTGTGCCGCTCGCGGCGCGAGTCATCGGCGAGGCGCCGCTGGTGCTGGTCAGTCCCGGCGAGCGTGCCGCGTTGCCGGCTTCGTTCGTGGCAGCGCTCGAGCGCGGCTTTGCGGCGCATCGCATTGAAGCCCTGCCGGGGGCGTTGAAATTCTGTCGCCTGGCCGAGGGCGAAGCGGACCTCTATCCGCGCTGGTCGCCGAGTTGCGGCTGGGACAGCGCGGCGGGGCAGGCGGTGCTCGAGGCGGCGGGCGGGGCGGTGTATGACCGCACGTGGAGCGGCTACCGATATGACGAGTCGCCGGGCTGGTACAACGAGGATTTTGTGGCGGTAGCGGACCCGCGTTTCGACTGGCGGGCGCTGCTCGACACCTGAAACTCAGGAATGGTTGTCGCGTCGTGTTGGCAGGCCGATGTCCATGAATTCGTGAAGCTGGCGCGCGCTGGGCCATTTCATCCGCTGGCGAAAATACAACACCGCCATCTGCGCTTCGGCCTTGTCGTGGAACGGCCCCATCACGCTGTCATGGGTGTGAAAATACCATTTGCCATGGTCGCTGAAATACGTCTCGGGGGGTGCGGGCAGATGCATGGGCGCCACCGTTGTGGGTGCTGACGCCCTCAATCATAGGAACCGCCGGCCCCGGAACCGGCGCAATCCGCAAAAATCACGCTCGTCCGCCGGCGTGGGCCGGCTCAGGCCACCAGGCGCGAATGGCGCTGCCGCTGCGGCGGGTCGATCCGGCGCAGGTAATACTCGGTCGGGTGGCAGCGGCCCTTCTCGTCGATGGACGCCGCGTGCAGGATCCCGAGGATGTCGCCGGCGCGGTCGTAGATCACGGTCTCGTAGGCTTTGCGGCGGATATCGAGATCGGAGCAACGATCCAGCCGGAGCTTGAACTCGGCCTGGTCGACCTGAACAAAAAAGCTGTTACTGGACTTCATGGCTGTAATTCCATACATGCTGTGTTTACGTACAGTATAGAGCGTATCCGGAGATGCGCAAGCTGCTTGAAGCCTAGTGCAAGATTCCGTGCACCGCTACCATATGTTGTGGAAAAAATCCGCAGAAGCCACGACATATGGGAAATGCATCACTGATTGCCGCGCGATTTCATGATCCGGACCGGGTTGGCCCGAAGGCTTCTGCCGCGGCTCCCGGCGCCTACCGATAGATCGCTTCGCTGCCGTAAAGCGTCTCCAGCGCCACCCGATCAGCCTTGCGCAGTCGGCGCACCACCAGCCCGTATGAGCGGTCGATCATGCGCTCGAGCTCGCCGCGCGGGATCGAACCGTCGAGGATCACGGTGTTCCAGTGAGTCTTGTTCATGTGGTAGCCGGCTTTCACGGACTCGAACATATCGCGCAGGAACTGCGCCTCGAGCGGATCGCATTTCAGGTTCATGCGCGAGTTGCCGTCGCGGGTGACGAGCAGTGCGAACATGCGCCGGCGGATCTTGTAAACCGCCACCTCCGGTCCGAACGGGTAGTCCTCGAAGGCCTCGGGGCGCGTGAGCAGGTAATTGCGGGCGGCGTCGTAATCCATGCGTGTGCGCTTCAGCCCCCCAGCAACGAACCGCTGCCCGCACCGAGCGCGAACAGCAGGAATGCGATCAGGGTGGCGGCCTGCGCGGGGACGATCCGCGCGGTGTTGGCGGACTCGCGCAGCAGGCGCCCGCCCGCCCAGCAAGAGGCGGGTAGCCCCAGCAGCGCGCCGAGCAGCCAGGGCTTTGCCTGCGTGGCCGTGAGCCACACCGGTACCAGGTATGCGAGCCCGGCCAGGAGCAGGTAGAGGCGCGCCGCGCGCCCGCGTCCGAGGCGCACCACGAGGTTGCGCTTGGCGCCCGCGCGATCGGCGCGGTAGTCCGGAAATTCGTTGATCAGCAGGAACGCCGCGATCAGCAGTCCCAGCGCCAGCGAGAGCCACGCCAGCGTGGCGTCCGTGGCGCCGGTCTGCACCAGGAATGCGCCGAGCGCGATGAGCGGCCCGTAGGCGATGCCGACCGCCAACTCGCCGCAACCGCGGTACGCGAGCCTGAGCGGTGGCGCGTGGTAGAAGAATGCCAGTGCCATGCCGGCGAGGCCGAGCAGCAGCACGCGTGGTTCGCGTAATGTACAGATCGCCAGGCCAGCCGCGCTCGCGAGCGCGTAGCCCGCGAGCGCGATGCCCCAGGTCTGGCGGCGGGTGAGCAGCGCATCGACCAGTACCCGTTTGCCGCCGGAGAATGGGCTGCGATCCTCGTCGCTCACCGCCTGGTCGACCCCGCTGTCGAAATCGAAGACCTCGCCGGAGGCGTTTTTCGCGACCTCCACCGCAAAGATGCCGGCGACGGTCAGCGCCAGCCAGCCCCAGGCGAGCGGCGCCCGCGCGCCGGCAACCGCCAGGCCCAGGAACAGCGAGGCGAATGAGGCCAGCGAGACCTTGGGGTCCGCGAGCCGCCAGAGGCCGGCGCCAAAACTCATGTCGATTCCTCCATTCCCTTGCGCGCCGCCAGAGGCAGGGTACATCGCGGGCCTTTCGCTCACGCACGGCGTGTCCAGAGCATAAGCCCTTGGCCATCACACTGCACACGCCGGGCGGCTATCGCCCCGCGCCGCGCTGCGTCACAATCCGGCTTCGACCAATCCGGGGCCCGCGACGCGATGCTGCACCAGTATCACGGCAATGACATGGAGGTTCTGCGCGAGCTGGCCTGCGAGCTGCTGGCCGAGGACCCGCCACCGCCGCTGGTGCCGGAGTTCCTCGTGGTGCCGAACGTCGGCATGGCCAAGTGGCTGCGTCAGGGAATCGCGGCGCGTCTCGGCGTGGCCGCGCATCTCGCCAGTGACCTGCCCGCGGCGTTCGTGGCGCGGCTCGCGGGCACGGTGCTCTCCGGCGGCGATGCCACGGTCGACCACGCCTATGCCAAGGAACAGCTCGCGCTGCGGCTGCTGCGCCTGCTGCCGACGCTGCTCGCCGAACCGGGCTTCGCCCAGGTGCGCGCCTATCTCGAGAACCGGCATGAGCCGCGCCGCCTGCTCGCGCTCAGCCGGCGCATCGCGGCGCTGTTCGATCAATATCTGGTGTACCGCCCGGACTGGATGCTGGCCTGGGAGCAGCAACGCGCGGCACCCGGCAACCCCGAGTCCGGCGCCCCCTGGCAAGCGCCGCTGTGGCGTGCGCTGATCGCGCAGATCGACCGGGAGCACCCGGGCGCGATCCACGGCGCCGCGCGCACACGCGTGCTGATCGACACGCTGCGCGGGGCGGGATCGCGTCAGTCGGGCGTGCCGGCGCGAATCACCGGTTTCGGGCTCGGTGCCCTGCCGCCGCTGTGGCTCGAATTGTTCGAGGTGCTCGGTGCACATGCCGAGGTGCACCTGTTTCAGTTCAATCCCTGCGAGGAGTTCTGGGGCGACACCGTCAGTGAACGCACCCGCGCGCGCTGGGCGCTGCTCGAGCCACGGCGCGCCGAACATGCCGAGGTCGGCAATGCGCTGCTCGGTTCCTGGGGCAGGCTCGGGCGCGAGCAGCTGCAGCTGCTGCTCGAGCACACCTCGGGCGATATCACGCCATGCTTTGCAGCGCGCGAGGCGACGACGGTTCTGGCCGCGATCCAGCAGGACATTCGTGCGCTCGCGGAGCCCGAAGCGCCGCGCGCCATCGCAGCCGGCGATACCAGCCTGCTGTTCGCCGAGGCGCACAGCCGGCTGCGCGAGGTCGAGGTGCTGCACGACGAACTGCTGGCACGCTTTGCGGCCGTGGACGCGCCGCATCCGCGTGAGGTGGTGGTGATGGCGCCCGATATCGCACTCTATGCGAGCGCCATCGAGTCGGTGTTCGGCGAAATGCGTGGCGCCGCGCGCTACATTCCCTACAGCATCGCGGACCGGGCCGCGTCGGCCGAGAGCCCGCTCGCCCAGAGTCTGTTGCACCTGCTGGCGCTGCCCGAGAGCCGCTTCGGCGCCAGCGAGATCGGCGCGCTGCTGGCCGTGCCGCCGATCGCGGCGCGCTTCGGGCTGAACGAGGCGGCGGTCGATGAAGTGCGTGGCTGGATCGTGCGCAGCGGTATCCGCTGGGGGCTCGGCGGCGAAGGTGGCGTGGGCGTCGGCCCCGGTATCGCGCGCAATACCTGGCGCTTCGGGCTGGAGCGCATGCTGCTCGGGGTAGCCCTTGACGGCGATGCGCTGTTCGGCGATGTGGCGCCGCTCGCGCTGGGTGGCGCGGAAGCGGGCGAGCGGATCGGCATGCTGGCGGAATTCGTCGCGACGCTGGAGCGCCATGCCCGCGCACTGCCCGCGCCGCGCAGCGTCGTTGAGTGGCGCGCCAGCCTGGCGATGCTGGTTGCGGATTTCTACGCCCCGCAGCGGGCCTTCGAAGCCGAGCTCGCGGAACTGCGCGCCGTGATCGCGGCGGTGTTCGAGCTGCTCGATGAATCGGGTTTCAGCGGCGTCATGGAGCGCGAGTTCATCACCGAGCTGCTCGGTGAGCGGCTCGGCGTGACCGAGGGCTCGCACCAGTTCCTGCGCGGCGGCGTGAATTTCTGCCAGCTCACCCCGTTGCGCAGTATTCCGTTTCGGGTGGTCTGCGTGCTCGGGATGAATGCCGACGCGTTTCCGCGCAACCACGAGCGTCCCGGTTTCGACCTGATGGGACAGCACCGGCGCATCGGCGATCCTACCCGCCGCGACGACGACCGCTACCTGTTTCTCGAATCGCTGATCGCCGCGCGCGACTGCCTGTACATCAGTCACGTCGCGCGCGACGAGCGCAGCAACGCGGCGCGCGAACCCGCGCTGCCACTGAGCGAGTTGCGCGACTACCTCGATAGGCACTGGTCGCCGGGTGCGGCCGATGCCCTGACGCGGCGCCACCATCTCAAGCCTTTCAACGCCGGGTACTTCCGGCCCGACAGCGGGATGTTCAGCTACCGGCGCGAGTGGCTGCCGGCAGCACGTCCCTGCAGGCAGCAGCTGCGCTTCTGCACGGAGGCGCTCGCGCCGCTGCCGGAAGCCGCGCTGGCGCTCGACGCGCTCGCGCGCTTTTATCGCAACCCCTGCCGGGCGTTCTTCAACGAGCGCTTCGGGGTGCGTTTCGCGGAACCTGGCGAAGTCGGGCAGGACTGCGAACCCTTTGCGCTCGATGCGTTGCAGGCGCACGCGATCAAGGGCGAACTGGTGCAGGCCGCGCTTCGCGCAACGGACTCGAGCGCCGCCGAGCACTCGCTGCTTGCGCGCGGAGAGCTGCCGCTCGGGCAGGCCGGCCTGCAATTGCTGCGCGACGCACGTGACAAGGTGCAGGGCCTGGTCGTCCGGATCGAACCCTGGTCGTGTATCGCGCCGCACAGCGTGGAGGTCGAACTCACGATCGGCACGCGCGCGCTGCGCGGCACCATCGGCGGGCTACGCGACAGACACTTGCGTGCGTTCACGGTTTCGGCGGAAGCGCGCGGTCATACGCTGATGGAGTTCTGGATCCGTCACCTTTGCGCGTGTGCCGGTGGTGTGCTGGACGGTGAGAGCACGCTGGACGACAGCAAGCGCACGCACACGCTCGCGCGGATCGATCCCGACACGGCCCGCACCCACCTCGCGAAGCTGATCACGCTGCACGACGATGGCATGCGCCGGCCGCTTCCGCTGTTCGCGAAATCCGGTTTCGCATGGGCAAAGAGCATGCAGGACAAGGGCGATGAACAGCAGGCGCTGAAGGCCGCGCGGGTCGCGTTTACCGGCTACAAGGATATCCCCGGCGAAGGCGGGGATCGCTACATCGCGCGCGCGTATCCCGATGCTGTAAGCGCGCTCGATGGCGAATTCGCGCAACTCGTGCGGCTCGTCTACATGCCGCTTGCCGAGGCGCTGGCGGAGGATGCGCGATGAATCGTCTCGACCCCCTCACCTTGCCGCTGCATGGCCGGCGCCTGATCGAGGCCAGCGCCGGCACCGGCAAGACCTACGCGATCACCAGCATCGTGCTGCGCCTGCTGCTCGGACACGACGGCACCGCCACGGGTGTGAACCCGCGGCGCATCGAGCAGATCCTGATCGTGACCTTCACGCGCGCCGCCACGGAGGAACTGCGCGGACGCATCCGCGCGCGGCTGCGCGAGGCGCGGCTTGCGTTCGAGGAAGACGCCGGCATCAGCGAGGATGAATTCATCGCGCAATTGCGCCTGGCGAGCAGCGATCGAGTCGTGGATCATCGCCGCCTCGCGCTGGCGGAAATGGACCTCGATCTCGCGAGCATCTTCACGATCCACGGTTTCGCAAGCCGCATGCTGCAACGCAATGCCTTCGAGAGCGGCGCGTCGTTCGCCGCGGATATCTCGGAGGATGACCGCCGTGTGGTCGAGGAGGCATTGCGCGATGTGTGGCGCGAGCGCGTGTACCCGCTCGCCGCGCTGCCGGCGAGCACGGTGCTCGACGAGTCGAGCGCAAGGGAATTCATCGACCGCGCACGCCAGTTGCTGGGCAAACAGGGACTGCGCTTCGACAACCTGCCGGCGGCGTCCTGGAGCGAGCTGTTGCAGGAGCTGGCCGATGGCGAATACACGCTTCTGGACTGGTGGCGTGCGCACGGCAGCAGTGTGCGCGGGGTGATGGGAAGCACCAAGCTCAACAAGTCGGGCAAGGAGGCGTTCTGTGCCAGCCTGGCAGCGCTCGAGGCCGGGGAGCCGACCGCACTCGATCGGATGATTGTGAGCGGCCTCTCGCAATCGTTCCTCGAATCGCAGCTGAACAAGGCCGCTAAAGGCAACAGCCTGCCCGATCTCGATCTGTTCCGGCTCGCCGACCGGGTGCTCGACACCGGTCGCCAGCTGTCCGCGCGCCTGTTGTTCGATGCGCTCGAGCTTGCGCGTACCCGGCTCGCCGAACTCAAGGAACGCACCGGGCTGCTCGGCTACGAGGACCTGCTGCGTCTGCTCGAGAAAGGCCTGGCCGCGCCGGGTGGCGGCGAACGCCTCGCGGCGGCGATTCGCGAGCAATACCCGGTCGCGCTGATCGATGAATGCCAGGATACCGACCCGCTGCAATGGTGCGTGTTCGAGCGCATCTACGATGCACCCGGCACCGGACTGTTCCTGGTCGGCGATCCGAAGCAGGCGATCTATGCATTTCGCGGCGCGGATGTGTACGCGTATCTCAGGGTGCGCCGCGAAGCCGGCGAGAGCTACACGCTCGATACCAACTACCGTTCGGTCGAGCCGCTCATACGGTCGCTGAACGCGCTGTTCGGCTTGCGCAAGGACAAGGATCCGTTCCGCGGCAAGGGAGACATGCCCTATGTCGAGGTGCGGCCTTCGCACCGGCCCGACGCGAAGCCGCTCACGCGCGACGGCGAGCCGCTCGCGCCGCTGCAACTGCTGGCGCATCTCGATGACAGGCCGATCGGCACCGGCGACTATCGCGCGCGGATGGCGCGTCTCGCGGCAGGCCATATGGCGGGTCTTCTTGCCGATGTGTCGGTGCGCATTGGCGAGCGCCGGCTCGAGGCCGGGGATATCGCCTGCCTGGTGCGCGGCTGGCCGGATGCACTGGCGCTTGCGAGCGAACTGCAGCGCTACGCGATTCCGTATGTGTATCGCGGACGCGACAGTGTATTCGGCAGCGCCGCAGCGCTGGATGTGCACCAGCTGCTTGCCGCGGTGCTCGATCCGGGCTCCGAGCGCCATCTGCGCGCGGCACTCGGCTGCGCGCTGCTCGGCTACGGCGCCGCCGAACTCGATTCGCTGCTCGGCGACGAGCGCGCGTTGCTCGAGGTGCAGCAGCGCTTCTTCGTGCATGCCCGGCGCCTGCGCGAGCATGGCGTGCAGGCCGCGCTGCGCCGCCTGCTGTTCGAGCACGAGGTGCCGGCGCGCGTGCTGGCGCAACCCGATGGCGAGCGGCGGCTCACCAACTGTCTGCACCTGCTGGAGTTGCTGCAGGCCGAGCGCGAGACGCTCGACAGTGACGAGGCACTGCTCGCGCGGCTAGCGGAGCGCATCGCAAACCCCGACGGAGAGCGCGAGGAGCAGCAGCTGCGTCTGGAGAGCGACGCGCGGCGCGTGCAGATCGTGACGCTGCACTCCAGCAAGGGTCTCGAGTACCCGGTGGTGTATCTGCCGTTTCCGGCGCACTACCGCAAGGCCGACGAGCCGTTGTGGCACGATCGCGAGAGCCTGCATTTGCGGTACGACCTCGAGGGCAATGAGGATTCCCTGGCGCGCGCCGACGAGGAGCGGCTCGCCGAGGACATGCGGCTGCTCTACGTCGGTCTGACACGCGCGGTGCACTGCTGCGTGCTCGGCGTGGCGGACATCGTGCACGGCAGCTCGAAGAAGAGCGATCTCGAGAGAACCGCGTTCGGCTACCTGCTGGGTGCGCAGGAGGGTGAGGCGCGCGCTGCTCTGGAGCGCCTGATCGCGCTGCCCGGCGCGGTCCTGTTCGATCCCGAAGCGGCACTGCCCCTGGCGTGCACGGAAAAGGAAGAGCCAGAGGAGCTTGCAGCGCGCGAGTTCACGGCCGCCATCGAGCGCGACTGGAGTGCCACCAGCTATTCCGCGCTGGTGCGCACGGTCTCCGAACGCGCCGAGCGCGCATTCCGCCAGCCCGAACTGGGTGGTGTCGAACGCAGTCGCCGCGACGGCGGGGACCGCGGCATTTTCGGTTTCGAGCGCGGCGCGGAAGCGGGGAGCTTTCTGCACGGCTTGCTGGAGCGGGTCGATTTCTCGCAACCGGCCGCGGCGCCCGCCAATGCCGGGCTGATCGCCACGGCGCTGGCACGCAGCGCCCGCGAAGCGCAATGGCAGCCGGCACTGGAGCAGATGATCGACGATGTGCTCGGCTGCACCCTGGACGGCGAATCGCTGCGGCTCGCGGATCTGTCGGCCGCGCAGCGTATCGTCGAAATGGGATTCGAGCTGCCGCTCGCGCCGCTCGCCGCAAGCGAACTCAACCGTCTGCTGCTGCAGCACGAACCGCTCGCCGCACGCGGCGCCGCGCTTGGCTTCGCGACGATCCGGGGCATGCTGAGCGGCTTTATCGACCTGGTGTTCGAGTATCGCGGGCGCTATTTCGTGGCCGACTTCAAATCGAACCACCTCGGTGCCAGCGTCGAGGATTACGCGCCGCCAATGCTCGAGGCCTCCATCGCCGAGCATCGCTATGATCTGCAATACGTGCTCTACAGCGTGGCGCTGCAGCGCTTCCTGCGGGCGCGGCTTGGCGCCGCCTATGATCCCGACCTGCACCTGGGTGGCGTGTACTACCTCTACCTGCGCGGCATGCGGCGGGCGGCGGGCGCCGCTTACGGCGTGTTCCACACGCGGCCCGCGCAGGCACTGATCGATGCGCTGGATGCGTTGTTCGCGGGGCGCAGCACATGATCACGCGCGAGGGGTTGCGTGCGTTGCAGGCAGAGGGCCTGATCCGTGCGATCGATTACCACTTTGGCTGCGCACTGGCACGCCATGCGGTGGCGGAACCGGAGGCGATCGCGATCGCCGGGGCGCTCTGCAGCATCGCGCTCGGCAACGGCGATGTGTGCGTGGACCTGGGAGCGGTGGATGGCAAGCCGTTTGCGGCACTCGGCGAGGCGCTCGATGTGGCCGCACTGCGCGCGGCGCTGGCGCGCGAGCCGGCGATCTGCGCGCACGGTGGAGCAATGGCTTCGTGTCCGCTGGTGCTCGATGGCGACAGGCTCTATTTGCAACGCTACTGGCAAAGCGAACAGCGGGTGGCCGCGCGCCTGCTGGAACTCGCGGCGCGCGCTCACCTGCCTGGCGATGAAACGCGTGAATTGCTCGGGCGCTTGTTTGGCGAGGACTCGCCCGGCGCCGGCGGGCAAAAGCTTGCCTGTATTGTTGCGCTGACCCGCGGTTTCGCGGTGATCACCGGTGGACCCGGTACCGGCAAGACCACCACGGTTGCGCGATTGCTGGTGCTGCTGGCGGCCGCGGCGCGTGACGCGGGTAAATCGCTGGTGATGCGGCTCGCCGCACCCACGGGCAAGGCCGCGGCGCGGGTCGGGGAATCGCTGGCGCGCGAAGTCGCGGCAATGCGCGCGGCGGGCACAGTCGAGCAAGCGCTGCTCGAGCGTCTGCCCCAGGGCGCGGAGACCCTGCACCGCCTGCTCGGCGCGGGCAGCAACGGCTTTCGTCACGATGCGCAAAATCCGCTGCCCGCCGACCTGGTGGTGCTCGATGAATCCTCGATGATCGACCTGCGCCTGCTCGATGCGCTGTTGCTCGCGCTGCCGGCGCATGCGCGCCTGGTCATGCTCGGCGACAGCGAGCAGCTCGATGCGGTGGAGGCCGGCAGCGTGTTCGGTGCGTTGTGCACGGGTTCCGGTCGTTACAGCGCGGCACGTGCACGGGAAATCGAGGCGCTCGCAGGTTGCGTGGTTGCGACGGAAGAAGCGTGTTCACCGGTGCAGGATACGATCGCGCTGCTGGGTCACAGTTATCGCTTCGATGCCGGCGGTGGCATCGGGCGCCTGGCGGCGGCGGTCAATGCCGGTGACGGCGAGCGCGCCAACGCCCTGCTCGACAGCGCGGATCCGGCCATCGCGCGCACGGTGTACGGAGAACATCTCGGCGATTCGCAAATGGCGGCAATCCGCGCCGGCTACACCGAGTTGCTCGGGGCGCTGCGAGCCGGAGCCGACGCGCAACAGCTGCTCGCGCTCCAGGAACGTTTTCGCGTGCTGTGCGCGCTGCGCGAGGGCGAGTTCGGGGTGGCGGGTCTGAATCGCGCGATCGAACGCACGCTGGCCAGCGCTGGCCTGATCGATGACAGCACCCCTTTCTATGCCGGACGCCCGCTGCTGGTGACGCGCAACGATCATGGGTTGCGGCTGTACAACGGCGACCTCGGGCTGGTGGTGCCGGGGCTCGAGGGGCACCACGAGGTGTTGTTCCGGGCACCCGATGGCAGCGCGCGACGCTTGCCGCCCGGGCGCCTGCCTGATCACGAAACCGCATTCGCGATGACAGTGCACAAGAGCCAGGGCTCGGAGTTCGACGAGATTTGCCTGGTGCTGCCGCCGCCGTCCAGTGCGCCGGGCCTGGCGGGCCGCGAAATGCTCTACACCGCGATCACGCGGGCGCGCCGGCGTGTGCTCTTCATACTGCCCGAAGCGCGGCTCGAGGAGCGCTGGTTCACCGCGACCAAACGCGTAAGCGGTTTGAGGGAGCGCCTGACCCGCCCCGAGTGCCGCGATGCGCGCGTATAATCCCCTGCGCCCCGGAAGGAGAACGGCATGAGCGAGACGACTGGCAGACGGCTATCCATGGTGCAGATGCGCAGAATGCTGCGCCGGCTCGAGCGCGCCCACAGCGGTGACGAGGGCGTCTGTCCGGCCTGCAGCCTGCAGCGGCTTGCGGCCCAACTGGTCGAGGAACTCGAGTACGAGTCGCACCAGCTTGCTTCGCCCGAGCTGCGTCCCGGCGCCGCCAGCGTGACGATGGCGGTCGAGGCACTCATCACGATCATCTACACGCTCGATGTGCGCGGTGCCGATGAGCAGGGCCGGGTGCTGCAGGCGCTGCTCGACCAGGTCGGAGGTATCGTGCTAGACCAGCTGGCCCAGGAAGAGATGAATGCCGCCGGTGCCGGCGAGCAGGACGCGGGCGATTCAGAGCCCGCGCCACCGCGGCGCGGTGGCTCGCTGCACTGAGTGTTGCAATACGCAACAGCAGTTGATCCGATGAAGCGCATCCTGGTGGTGCAGGTCCTGCTGGCCGCGTGCAGGTTGTGCACGAATTTTCCCGCCACGAATTTCTACTCGTCGTGGTGGAAGCTGCGCACGATATAGCTGCCTGATTTCTCGTCGAGCTCGAGGTCGAGCAAGTTGCGCGCCTGCAGTTCCTCGAGCAGTTTGCCGAAGGTGCGAAAGCCGTGGTAGGTCTCGTTGAAACCCGGTTTGCGCCGCTTCAGCGTCTGCTTGACCATTGATGCCCAGACCTTTTCTTCCTGGCCGCGCTCCTCGAACAGATCCTCGACCGTTGCCATTACCAGGTCGAGCGCTTCCTGTTGCTTGTCATCTGCAGGTTCGTCGCGCTTCGGCTCCGCGTTGACCGGCGGCCTCCCGTCGTCGCCGGCAGCCGGCTCGGATTCCTTGCGCGCGGCCTTCTTCGCGGGCGCGCGTGGGCGACGCCGACGCTTGCTTTCGGGCTCGCGCACCAGGTCGTCGTAATAGATGAACTCGTCGCAGCCCGATACCAGCAGATCGGAACTCGAATTCTTCACACCCACGCCGATCACGGTCTTGTTGTTCTCGCGCAGCTTGCTCACCAGCGGCGAGAAATCCGAATCCCCGCTGATGATCACGAACATGTCGACATGTGACTTGGTGTAGCAAAGGTCGAGCGCATCGACCACCATGCGGATATCGGCCGAATTCTTGCCGGACATGCGCACATGGGGGATCTCGATCAACTCGAATGCCGCCTCGTGCATCGCTTTCTTGAACTCCTTGTAGCGATCCCAGTCGCAGTAGGCTTTTTTCACCACGATGTTGCCCTTCAGCAGCAGGCGTTCGAGCACCTTCTGGATGTTGAACGCCGCGTATTTTGCATCACGCACGCCAAGGGCAACGTTCTCGAAGTCGCAAAACAGCGCCATGTTCTGGGTGGCAGATTTCTCGTTCATGAGGCAATTCCATTTTCTTGAATGAAGGTGATGGGGTGTGCGCGTCTCAGTCGATACCAAAGAACCTGCGGATATGAGCGAGCATGTCGGTGCGTGTCGGCGGCGGCGCTCCCTTTGCATGTCCGGCCGCGCGCCAGGCATCGAGTTCCGCGACCCGTTGCGTCAGTATGCGCGACATTTCCTCGGCGATGTCGGGGCGCGCGCGCATCACGCCCTCGAAGCCGGCCTTGTCGAGGCGGTAACACTCGAGGTCACTGGTCGCGATCACGGTCGCGCTGCGTGGTTCTCCGGTCAGCATGCCGCGCTCCCCGAATACATCGCCCGGTCCGAGCGAGGCGATCGCCCTGCGCTCCCCGCCGCTGTCGTCGCAGATGCGGGCATCGCCGGAGATCACCAGGTACAGCCAATGGGCTACCGCGCCCTGGCGGGTGACCACGTCACCCTGCAGGAATGGCGCATGCAGCAGGTGGCGCGCCACTTCGCTTTTCTCGACACTGGACAGCGAGGCGAACAGCGGCACGCGGCCCAGCGCATGCAGGCGACGCACCTGCTCGTCCGCGGCCAAGGCCTCGCGCCGGGCGTCGTCCTCCGCCACCACGAGGCGCTCCTCGCGCCGCACGGAGAGGCGAATGCCGGCGCGCTCGAGTGCCGCCAGCGCATGCGAGCGTACCCGCGAGTCGGTGCCGTCGTCCTCACGCGGCTCGCGCAGCCAGTAGCGCAGCGCGTAGCGTGCGTAACCCTCGGTCACATCCATCAGCACGGCAGAGGGGGCAGGCTCCCTGGCCACCCAGGGTATCTCGGCATCCTGCACGGCATGCTCCAGCACACTGCATACGCGCGCCGGGGCCGCGCCCAGATCGATCGCGAACCACACCCAGCGGCGCCAGCGCACTTCGCTGTCGGCGCGCGAGCCGAGCACCGTGAACCGGTTCTTCACCACCGCACTATTGGGCACGAACACCGTTTCCCGGTTGCGGGTCTCGATCGCGGTAAAGCGCCAGCGCACGTCGGTTACCCGGCCGCGCACATCATCTATCTGTACCCAGTCGCCCACTTTCATCGACTCGTCGAGCTGCAGCACGATGCCGCCGAGGATATTGCCGAGCGTGTCCTGCATCGAAAAGGCGATCACGCCGGTGATTACCGCCGACGTGGTGACCAGGCTCGCGAGGTCGACGCCCGCAAGACCGAGCCAGACAAAGCCCCAGACCAGCAGCACCCCGGCGCTGACAAGGTCTTCGGCAATCCGTACCACCGAGATCCGCAGGGCCGACAGCAGCAACCGAAACAGCATCATTGTGCCAAGCCGGACCAGTGCGACTCCGGCCACGAAGCTGGCAAAATTGGCGGCGATGCGTGTGGCCCGGGGATAGTCCAGGCCGGTACTCCCCATGGCAACCAATTCGGCAAGCACGCAGAGCAGCAGCAAGCCGAGCGCATTGCGCGCACTGGGTCCGTTCGCCGGTCGCAGCGCCAGCATCAGCAGTGCGACCAGCACGCCGACCAGTATCGCTATTCCCAGCTCCGGACGAAAAACCGCCTCCATGATGAGCAAACCCCCCTGCCAGCAAGAAATCGTAGGCCCATAACATAGCGCAAAGGCCGCGGCGCGCCCATCGCCGCACGGCCGCTTCCCCGGCAGTAGTGGCAGGCACACGGCGCGTGTATGATGAGGCTGCTTCCGAACTCCGGGCTTTCACAACGCCAAAAGGGAGAATAATCATGCTGAAGGATATCGAGTTGAAGCGCTACATGGTGCAGAGCCCGGTCAAGGTTCAGGCCGACGCAAACCTGGTTGATGCGATCCACCTGATCCTGGTCAACAAGATTTCCGGCCTGTGCGTGGTCGATGAAAACAACACGCTCATCGGGGTGCTGTCCGAGACGGACTGCCTGCGTGGCGTGCTGAGCGCAACCTACAACGACAGCGGCATCGGCACGGTCGGGGAGTTCATGACCAGCCAGAATCTCCATACCGCGTCGCCCACGGACCAGATCATTGATGTGGCTGCGGACATGCTGGAGAAAAAAATCAGACGGCGTCCGGTAATCAGCAATGACGGCAAGCTGGTCGGACAGATCACCATTCGCCAGATCCTGCGCGCGGTCAAGGAGTTTTCGAGCCCGGTGGACAGAACCGAGCGCGACTGAGCTTTTTGCGCCGCTTTTCAGCTGCGCCGATCGAGCGGAGAGATCACGCCGCGCCCGCCGCGGTTGAGCACGTGGGTATAGATCTGCGTGGTGCGCACGTCACTGTGTCCGAGCAGCTCCTGTATCGTGCGCAGGTCATAGCCGTTCTCGAGCAGATGGGTCGCGAACGAATGCCGCAACGTATGGCACGACGCCGGTTTGTCGATTCCCGCCGATCGCACGGCCTGCTTGACGGCGCGCTGCAGCGATTGTTCGTCGGCGTGATGCCTGCGCTCGATACCGCTGCGCGGATCGAGCGAGCGCGACGCGGCGGGAAATACGTACTGCCACGCCCATTCCCGGGCGGCGCCGGGATACTTGTTCTCCAGTGCGAAGGGCAGATAAACCGCGCCGAAGCCGCCATCCAGATCCATATCATGCAGTATGCGTGCTCTGTCCATCTGTCGCTGCAGCGGTTCGACGAGACTCGCCGGCAAGATGGTGTGGCGGTCCTTGCCGCCCTTGCCGTCACGAACAACGAGTTGCAACCGCTTGAGCTCGACGTCCTTTATGCGCAACCGAACACACTCCATCAGGCGCAGACCGCTCCCGTACAGCAATGCGGCCATCAGCCAGCGCTGCCCGTCGAGCTGCGCAAGCAAGGATGTCACCTCCCGTGTATCGAGCACGACCGGCAGGCGGCGAGGCCTGGTGGCTCTAACCACATCATTCAGCCACGGGAGATCGATCCGCAATACTTCGCGATACAGAAAGAGCAGTGCGCTGAGCGCCTGGTTCTGGGTAGAAGAAGCCACATTTCCGGCAACTGCAAGATGCGTCAGAAATGCTTCAACGTCCGTGGCGCCAAGTTCGCAGGGGTGCCTCTTGCCATGAAACAGGATGTAGCGACGCACCCATTGAAGGTAGGAATGTTCGGTGCGGATCGAATAATGCCTGAGCCTGATCCGTTCGCGCATCTGCTCGAGAAGCCGAGGGGATTTCTCCATGACGTCGTTCCCTCCCTGGATACTGACGCGTGGGAACACAAAATAAGGCCTCGGCTGTTCCGAATCAACAACATCGTCGACCCGCCGCAGATTACACGTCACATTCGACGTGATAATCTGCTTCGCATTAAAGTCCGAATTATTAGTTGGGCGTCATAGGATAGTCATATGGAAGATCGATCGGAGAGAATATTCAAATACATTTGGCGAGCAAATGGGGTCTCACTCCTCGTTCTGAGCATCGGCGGTTTAGTCGGACTCTTCTTGCTAGTTGTTAATCTTGGAATATTCGCTGCTCACGAGCGCCCAGAAAAGAAAATCACAGAAATTGCTGGAACGAGCATCGACTATAAGGCTCTTCGCTTCGGCAGCTTTTCCGAGGTGAAAGGGACTTCGATTTTGTATGCACCTCTTGGCACTAAGTCTGAATATATTGGTTCTGGTTCGAGCGGCGGCGTTTCGAACACGCGAAACCTGCTTTTCTTTGATACCACCACACAGAAGGCACGATGGCTTTTTAAGAGCAACGACGAAGCCATTCAATCAACATCGTTTGTAACGGACCCGCCAGAATGCAAGCATCGAGGTGACGCTTATTTTGAATGTGAGGCATCCAGAATTGCCATCGCACTGCTCCTAGAAATCGAACCCGCACAACAAAACGGCAAAGCATCAAACGTTTTGCGTCGCATAGCAATCGCTGCACCTAACGGATCAGAATTACACGACTTGGTGACTGATGCCGACGGCCTTCTTGGCTTTCATTTGCTGGATGGAGCAAAGGCGATTGTGTTCTATTCAAAGGCTGGCGCTGTCCGATTCATGAATATAGACCTCATCAAACGCACTTTGCAGTCAGATGAAATTCCGTCAGCGAAGGAGTAACCGAATGCCACCCAACAAATCGCTCCAGCCGACAACGGTCTCGTCGCTTCGCTCCTCGCCCGTTGCGGCTGAGCTTCGTCGTTATGGCGCACAACAGGAGTAGAGGTTTTGCTGCAAGAGATGGAAAAATCTAGGCTGCGTGTGTCACGGGCAACCGATGCGAAACATAAGTCGCAGCTCGGTCAGTTCCTCACGCCCGAATCTACGGCACGGTTCATGGCTGCCATGTTTCCACTCGCCAACTCAAAAGTGTGCCGACTCTTGGATGCGGGCGCAGGGATTGGTTCGTTGTCTAGTGCATTCCTTGAGAGATGCGCAGCAGGCGGATTTGACTTCGAGGAAATATCTCTAACGGCATATGAAATTGACAATGTTCTATACCCTGAACTCAGGGAAACGCTCTCGCCATACGCGAGGACACTGGCGTTCAACTATGAAATCAAAAGTGAAGATTTTATTGAAGGCTCTGTAAATCGAATTCAATTCGGAGCGGAGCGAGGTTTTACTCACGCCATACTGAATCCACCGTACAAGAAAATCGGAAGTTCGTCTCGGTATCGCCTAATGCTCAAAGATGTGGGCATAGAGACGGTAAACCTGTATTCGGCATTTGTTGCCCTGTCAATTCTTTTGATGGAAAAGGGCGGACATATCGTCGCAATTATTCCTAGAAGCTTTTGCAATGGGCCATATTACAGGCCATTCCGTGAGTTGCTACTTTCTAGGTGTGCACTTCAAAGAATTCACTTGTTTGAGTCGAGAGGCACTGCATTCAAAGACGACGACGTTCTGCAAGAGAACGTAATCATCCACCTTGAGGTTGGCGGCATTCAGGGAGATGTTGAAATCACGTCATCAACGGATGACAGATTTCATGATCTAGTTAGTCATAGCCACGTGTTTGAGCGAATTGTCATTCCGGGAGATCGTGAAAAATTCATTCACGTTCCTTCCTCAAGCAAGAAAGTAGGTATCGAGAGCACGGGAATCGCATCATTCTCACTTGCCGATATCGGAGTGGGGATTTCAACCGGGCCAGTTGTTGATTTCAGGCTAAAGCAATATTTGAGAACCATGCCGGAGTCAGGAACCGCGCCACTACTTTATCCGGCCCATTTCTCCGGGCATGGCATCGCTTGGCCGCAGGAAGGCATTAAAAAGCCCAATGCTATGGTCAGAAATTCCGAGACGGAGAAGTGGTTCTATCCAACTGGGTTCTACTGCGCAGTGCGTCGCTTTTCCTCCAAAGAAGAGCGCCGTCGTGTTGTCGCGTGCGTTGTAGATCCTTCGGGGTTTTCTGGTGCCGAGGTGCTTGGATTCGAGAACCACTTGAATGTTTTCCATGAGGATCGCCATGGAATGTCGGAGCACCTCGCAAAAGGTCTCGCCATGTACTTAAACACAACCATGGTAGACGAGGGCTTTCGTCAGTTTAGTGGGCATACGCAAGTTAATGCCACAGACCTAAAATTGATGCGCTATCCGAGTCGGGAGGCACTGATTTCGCTTGGCAAGATTGCAGACTCAGTTGGAATAGAGCAGGAGGAAATTGATATGGCAGTTTTAAGGGTGTGCGGCAAATGACAACGCCAGAAATTCGAATCTCAGAAGCTCTCCAGGTTCTTCGAGAGCTTGGAATGCCACGCGAGCAACTTAACGACAGAACTGCAATTTGCCTTCTTGCGCTCCTCAACATCTCTCCTCAGAAGCAGTGGCGCCAGGCAGAGAATCCTTTGCTCGGCATCCGAGCCATCCTTGATTTCGCTCGCGAGCAGTTGGGCGTCAACTACGCAGAAAACACGAGGGAAAGCGTAAGAAAATACAGCGTGAAGCAACTCGTATCTGCCGGCATCGTACTGCATAACCCAGACAAGCCAGATCGACCCGTAAACAGTTCTGACAACTGTTACCAAGTTGAGGCTGGCTCGCTCGAGCTTTTGAAGAAGTTTGGCTCTAAAGAATGGGCTGACTCACTTCCAGCATTCTTGGAAGCGCGCGGAACGCTCGCTGCGCAGTACGCGAAAGCGCGTGATAGGCATCGTGTTCCAGTTCGAGTTAGAGAGAACCAAGAGATCACGCTCAGCGCTGGCCCTCATTCGGACCTCATAAGAGCGATTATCGAAGACTTTGGCTCCAACTATGTTCCGGGCGGCGAGTTGGTCTATGTCGGAGATACCGGTGCGAAGTGGGGTTACTTCGACATTCAGTTGCTTTCATCTCTCGGCGTTCAAGTTGGGCAGCATGGAAAAATGCCTGACGTCGTTATGTATGACCGAGAGCGCAACTGGCTTGTTCTTATAGAGGCAGTGGCAAGCGGCGGGCCGGTTGATAGCGGTCGCCACGTAGAGCTTGCAGAGTTGTTCCAGCAATCTACAGCGGGTCTTGTGTATGTCACAGCGTTTCCTGACCGCGGAGAAGTTTTCAGAAAGTTTTTGTCAGTGGTCGCATGGGAAACCGAGGTGTGGTGCGCAAGCGATCCAACGCATCTAATTCACTTCAATGGTGAGAGGTTTCTAGGTCCGTACGGTGCGCCATAACCATTCGCTGCAGGCGCGACGGCCCTGACGGGCCGCGGCCTGAGCTCAAACGTTGGGCGTCATGTGAACGGCAGTGGAAGGGGCTGGCGGCCAAAGCGCGATGAACGGTCCACTGCTTCCTAAAGAAATTGAACGGGCCGCCCGCGCAGTTGCTTTGACGCGGGAACTAAGCGTTGCGAGTGACACTCACTACGACGCCGGGAACCTGGAGTTGCAATGGTGGAGCGGCAATGTACTGCATAGGTTGGACCTTCAGCCCATGCCGGAAGGAAATGTCGTGGTTACTGCGTTTTGGGATTGTTATCCGTTGTTTGGACGAGCAATGCGCTGGGCGTGGAATTTCATCCCAATGGTTCCTTACATTGCGCAGACTCAGTATCGTGAGCTCGGCAAAATGGAGCCGCCGTACGAGGAAGAGATGCTCATGGTTGAACTTCACAGGTACCTAGCGGACTTGCGCATACCGTGATGGAAGCGACGCTGACGCCCAACCAATCGCTCCAGCCGACATCCGTCTCGTCGCTTCGCTCCTCGCCGGCTGCGGCTTAGCTCAATCGTTAGCCATCATGAATCGCCTCCTCGACATCGGCTTCAAAGCAGTAGGTCACTGGCTCCTTACTGATGGAAAATTATCATTCAACCTCATCCGATATGCGAGCGAGAGGAATATTCTCTATTCGTTCGTTTGCGATGGGCAAGTTAAGTATGTCGGAAAGTCCGTTAGGTCCTTGTCGGAAAGACTTTATGGATACAAGAATCCTGGCCTGACTCAGTCAACGAATATAAAGAATCACAACCTTCTCAAGGACGCCATAGCCGCGGGGGCTACTATTGAGATATTTGCGTTGCCAGACAGAGGACTAATCCACTATGGAGTCTTTCATCTGAATTTGGCGGCTGCACTTGAAGATGACATCATCAGGGTAATGAATCCGGACTGGAACGGGTCTCAGCCGAAGCCTGCAACTGTGCTGTATCAACAGCCGTCCCTCATGGCTACCGAGGGAGTCGAGAAAGTTCAAGTCGTTGAAGATGCACATTTGGCTCTTCCGCCAGTCTTGCATCGTTTCAAATTCACCCTGCAACCTACATATCGGAAGGCTGGATTCTTCAATGTAGGGGTCGATGCTCAGCGCTACATAGGCTCGGACGGCGAGACTATAGAGCTGTTTCTTGGTAAATCAGCCAAGTCAACTTTGGGCACTATAAATCGTAGAGCGAATTCAAATGAAACTCCGAGAATTATGGGTGGAACTAGGCTAAGAGATTGGTTCCAGTCAAGCGCCACCGTCATGCAGGATATCGAAGTGCACGTAATGTCACCAGTATCAATACGACTCTTGAGCAATGATGGCTAACGAATAAGGTTAGATCGTGATCGCGAAGCGAGCCACGATCTGAACCGTTTGTTGGACGAGCCCGGTCCCGGAGCGCCGGTTGGTCCGCACAGAAAATAGGTATTTGGGAAGTACTCCGGTTTGACGCTTTACCGGGAGGGCGGGGCTGGAGTCATCGTTTCCTGTTTGCCGTTGCGCCAGTCGATGCACGTTGCGTTCGATAGAGGAGCTACGTTGTGGCGATTTGCCCTGATGCAAGGCAAGCCGATCCCTCAGCTTGCGGGAGCTGACTTGCGCCACGTTGCAGGGGGCGTTGTGCTTACAAAGTCAATGCGCTCCCTGAGTGAACAAGGGGCACTGGCTCGCTCGCGCAGACCACCGATCGAATCCGCGTTCGCACGATCACCATCACTGCCCCGCAGCAAGAACACACGATCGGCGCTCGCTCCTTGACCCAAGGCAACGCCCGAGCCGGAGCGAACGTGAGCAGCACGTGCAGCAAAGCGATCAGACGCTTGCAGTTGGGATGCAGAAAGCCGAAGTTGCGCGCACGACGGAAGCCTTTGGGCAGCACATGCTGCAAGACCAGCCACAGAAACTGCGCGCCGGAAACGGTCCTGCGTTCCATCTGCCTGGTCTTGGCGTTGCGATAACGGAAACTGACCTGGCCATTGTCGCAAGCGAGAATATCCTTTTCGGCGATGACGCCCCGGTAAAGATAACGGCCCAGGTAGACAAGCGCCTTCTCGCCGTTGCCGACGGATTTGCAATCCACCACCCACTTGTGTGGGTGACGCCGGGGCAGCGTCAATCCCGCGGCTTCGATGCTCCATAGCATCTTCGCCCGGAAGACCTTGGCCAGCGCCTTATGGCTGAACAGATAGCCGCCCTTGGCCTTTCGCCGTTTGGTTCGCCAAAGTTTGCGCTGGCCGTCGAGCGCCGCCGCCGGCATGACCAGATGGACATGGGGGTGGTAGTCCAGTCGGCGCGTGTTGGTGTGCAGCACCGCAATCGCGCCGGGTGTGCCCTGCAACTGTTTGTCGTTCTGGCTGAAGCTGCGCACCGTCTCCCAGGCACAGCGCAGGAGCAACGCGTAGACGACGCGCTGGTGCACCCCGGCCAGCGCCCTGAATTCGGCCGGCAGGGTGAAGGTCAGCAGAAAGTACTCGGCGGGGACCTGCTTTTGCATCTGCCGTTCCAGCCATTGCTGACTCTCGTGGTGCTGACAGTGCGGGCAGTGGCGATGGCCACAGGAATGCGGCACCCGCTTCTGGTGCGCGCATCCCGTGCATTGGACCTGCATCATCGGGCTTGCCTGCGTGCGGCACTGTTTCATCGCCGCGAGTGCTCGATAGTGCTCAGAGGTGAGTCGGTCCCGATACTGCGCCAGGAAGTCGGCCTCGAAGGTATCGATGATTGCGCCCAGGCGGATCATTTGACCTTCCCCCAGGTGATGTCGAAGCCATCCATCAGGCCGTTGATGCGGTCGATGGCGTGATGCTTGGTCTGCTCGGTCAGGTGGGTGTAGCGGGCGGTGGTGAGAATGGAGTGATGGCCGAGGAATTTCTGTACCTCGATCAGATCGACACCGGCTTCGATCAGGTGGGTTGCATAGCTATGTCGAAGCGAATGGGGCGTGATCTTTTTTTTAGACCGCAGGCCTTGACCACCTTGTGCAGCGTGGTCTGCACACCGCCGCGATCCATCGGTGTCGAGGCGCTCGCCGCCGCCTTCAAGCCGCCGAGGCGATTGGGGAACAACAGCACGGGGTTGCGATGCACCTGCCAGAAGCGGCGCAGAAGCTGATGGGTTGCCTGTGGCAGGGGCACGAAGCGATCCCTGTTGCCCTTGGCGTCACGGATGTGCACGCGCCGGCGTGGCGCATCGATATCCCCGACTTGCAGTCGCAATCCTTCGCCCAGACGCAATCCCAAGCTGTAGAGCGTGAAGTAGAACACCCGGTAACTGACGACGCGGGTGGCGGCGAACAGCCGCCTGGCTTCCTCGACCGTAACGGTGTCCGGCAAACGCTGGATCTTGGGTGGCTTGATCAAACCGGGCGCCACCCAGGGTTTGCGCAAGACATACGTGTAATAGAACTTCAACCCGTACAGGTCCAACTTGACCGTGCTCCACGAGTGCGATGCCACCAGGTCGGTGAAGTAGTCCGTCAACTGCTGCTCGGACAGCGTGTCAATGCGCTGATCGAAGTAGTCGCCGGTGCGGCGGATTGCGCGCGAGTATGCCTCGATGGTCTTGGGTTGCAGCCCCTTGAGCTTGAGGTGCTTGAGAAGTGTCTGGTATTGTCGATCAAAGTGCCCAGCAGCCGAGTCCGTTGTCTTCATGCTCGTTTATCCTCACTTGCAGAATCAAACCCCTCGCCATTGAGGGGGTGAGGATGCAGCATAATTCGTGGCCTCGCAGCAGACGATTCCTCCGCGTAGCGGCTTCGTCCAACCAGTCATTCCAGCCGACGCCGCTTCGCGGCGCGGCTGAATTCCAACGTTATGCGTCAATAATGGAAGCGCAGTTGTGCAATCCAAACGGAATCATCGGAGACCTTGTAGACCATCCGGTGTTCGTCATTTATCCGTCGAGACCAATAGCCAGACAACGCGTGCTTAAGTGGCTCAGGTTTGCCTATTCCTTCAAAAGGCAATCGGGTTATATCCTTGATAATCGAATTGATCCGAACGAGAATCTTCTTATCCGTTTTCTGCCAGTAAAGGTAGTCTTCCCATGCCTGCTCTGAGAAGACCAGCTTCACTTGAGAATTTTCCGTGTCTTTCCTCTACCACTTTCAAGGGCAGTAATAGACTCAAGCAGGCGTTTAGCGTTTCTTGGGCTTCGGAGAAGATACGTTGTTTCTTCCATTGCCTTAAAGTCATCCAGCGACATCATTACAACAGATTGCTGGCCATTTCGCGTGATGATGATTGCTTCATGATCATCGCAAACACGATCCATTGTGTCTGCAAGCTTCGCTCTGGCAGTCGTGTACGTAATAGCATCCATAATCCCCTCCATATGTACAGTATATTGTACATGCCTTCTCTCTTTTATCAAGCACCACAATTGACGCTTAACCAGTCGCTGCAGCCGACGCCGCTTCGCGGCGCGGCTGAGCTTCGTCGTTATACGTCATCTTGACATGCCCTACAGTGTAGTTACACTCATGCAATGAGTGATCTGGTATATCAGTGGGACAAACGCAAGGCGTCGGAAAATCGACGCAAGCACGGCGTATCCTTCGAAGAGGGTCGATCTGCCTTTCTGGATGAAAATGCTCGCCTAATTCCTGATCCGGAACACTCTGATGATGAATCTAGTGTAGGTCGCCATAAATAGTGTAACATATAGGCTCTTGCAGACAGAGAGGGCTTTTTGTGCGCGTTGCAGTAAAAATTGTCTTATCCGACGAGGAAGTTGCGCACCTGAGCAAACTATCAAAGTCACGCTCGGTATCGGTCCGCCTCGCAGAACGTTCGCAAATTGTCTTGCTGGCCGGCAAGAGTCGAACGAACGAAGAGATTGCTAAGCGCTGGGCGTTACAAGACAGAAGGCGGGTCGCTGGAGACAGCGCTACGCCGAGAGTGGAATCGATGGCATCAGCCAGGACGCACCGCGACCAGGGCGCAAACCGAAGATCAGTTCACGCAAGGTTGCCCAGGTGATCAGGCTTACAACGCAAACGACGCCGGAAAATGCCACCCATTGGGGCCAGCGCCTGATGGCGGAGAAAGCAGCCATTAGCATGTCAACGGTGGCCCGGATCTGGAAGCGCCACGGCTTGAAACCGCACCGGATAAGCACGTTCAGCTATCAAACGATAAAGAGTTCGCCGAGAAGCTGGAGGCGATTGTCGGTCTTTATATATCACCGCCTGAAAATGCCATCGTTTTCAGTTGTGATGAAAAAAGTCAGATACAAGCACTGGATAGAACGCAGCCGGGCCTGCCCATGAAAAAAGGCAAGGCAGCGACCATGACGCATGATTACAAAGGCAACGGCACTACGACGCTGTTTGCCGCGCTGAACACCCTGACGGGTGAAGTGCTGGGTACCTGTGCCCAGCGGCATCGACATCAGGAATGGCTGGTATTTCTCCGCGAGATCAACAAGACGACGGCCAAGGATAAAGAGATTCACATTATTTGTGACAACTACGCAACGCATAAGCATCCGAAAGTAAAAGCTGGTTGAAGTACCACAAGCGATTCCATGTGCACTTCACGCCGACCAGCGCATCGTGGTTAAACATGGTGGAGCGGTTCTTTCGCGAGCTATCTGAGAAGCAGTTGAAGCGGGGTGTATTCAGTAGTGTGGGCGAGTTGGAAGAGTCGGTCATGGCGTTCATTGAAAGGCACAATAAAGCACCAGCGCCTTACATATGGACCAAATCTGCGAGCGACATTCTGGAGAAGGTGATGCGCGGTAGAGAAAAACTTAATAAGTTACAAACCGTATGACGACCTACACTAGATTCATTCTATTGGGGCTAAGTGTTCGGCTTCGGGTGTTGGTTGTTGTGCATTGTTATCGGAAGAATGATGAAGTGATTCGAATCATTTCGGCGAGGAAAGCTAATCGCTCGGAGACAATTCAGTATTCGGAGTTCCTGCAATGAAGAAATCTTACGACTTTTCAAAATCAGTAAAGAATCCGTACCTTCAAAAGCCGAAAAAGCAATTAACGATTCGGCTCGACGAAGATACGATTGAATACTTTCGGTCGCTTGCAGAACAAAGCGGAATTCCATACCAAAGCCTGATGAATTTGTATCTGCGGGATTGTGCGGCCGAGAACAAAAAGCTCCTTCTAAAATGGGCGAGCTGACGTATAACAAATAGGGATAGGTCGCGCGCAGCCGCGACCTATCCCAGGTTGGAGAAGCCCGGGTTTGAGTGATGGCGCGTCTTATATAGGAAATAGCTCGGGCGAAGATTCGGCGTAGCGGAGCGGTTTGCAGTGCGGACCTGTTTTGCACGCAGCAGCGATGCGGGCACGCGGGGAACCGACGCACCAGCAGGTATCGCTGTACTGTGGCAAAGCGGGTTTGTTCGTCCTCTCAGCAGTGTATTGAACGGCGCTGAATCCTGTTCGCCGTCACGATTGGCATCTCCGGTGTGCCACCCTGTGCATTTTCGCCATCCGGGGCCAAGCACCCCACCGCTGTCGCCCGCTTGGTTCGAACGTTAGATTTTTGATGAAGCCAGTTGCCCTCAGTCGAATGCCACTATAGTATCACTCTATGCGAACCGAACTCGTTACTACGCTTAAGCGGCAGGCAACCGAGCTCCTCTCGGATCTGGAGCGGAGCAAAAAGCCAATTCTCATCACCCAGCACGGATTGCCAAGCGCATATCTGCTGGACGTGGAGAGCTATGAACTGCTTCAGCAGCGACTGGCTGTGCTAGAAGGCATCGCACGCGGAGAAATGGCGGTGGCGGACGGGCGCACCGCATCACATGCGCAAGCCAAGGCCCGCATGGCCCGATGGTTGAAATAATCTGGACTGAACCTGCGCTCGCAGATCTGGACGCGATTGCGGATTACATCGCCATTGAGAACTCGGCCGCAGCCTCAGAACTTGTGCAGCGTGTATTTCGGCACGTGGAGCAACTTGAGACTCATCCAAAGAGCGGAAGCAAACCCCCAGAGCTGAAAGGCGCTCGCTACAGGCAGATAACCGAACCACCGTGCAGGGTATTTTATAGGACAGATGCAAAGCGTGTGTATATCTTGTATGTCATGCGTTCGGAGCAGTTGCTTCGCAAGACTTGGCTAACATCTCGTGAAAAGACGCCAAAAATCTAACAAATAGGGATAGGTCGCGCGCAGCCGCGACCTCATCCCAGGTTGGACATGACCGGGTTTGAGTGATGGCGCGTCTTATATAGGAAATAGCTCGGGCGAAGATTCGGCGTAGCAGAGCGGTTTGCAGTGCGGACCTGTCTTGCACGCAGAAGCGATGCGGGTACGCGGGGAACTGACGCACCAGCAGGTATCGCTGCACGGTGTGCATTCGGGGCGAGCGGGCACGTGACCGCCCTCCATCTGCGATTGGGATGCACTTTGTAAATCCGGCGCTCATGCCGCGACAGTGACGCGTCTTACCCGGGGAGGTCTCCCCGGTGCTTCGGAGTAATGAAGCAAGGCGGCCAGCAATGGATGCCGCATACCGTGGAGAAGTCAGCAGAGGGCATGGTAGATTGGATGGCGCCGGTCGAAGGCCCGAACGATGGAGGACGAAGGACGAGGGCAATGATTGACGGGACCGTATCTGAGAACCGGGTTACGCTGGACGCGACATGCTCGCGTGATGACCCTGTCGGTGGAGAGCCGGACGCGCCGGAGTCGATTCCGAAAAACGCGTTGCTGGAGCGGGTGATGGAGCGCTCGAATCTGCAACGCGCCCTGAAGCAAGTACGCCAGAACAAAGGCGCGCCGGGCATTGACGGGATGACCGTCGATGAATTGCCGGAGCACCTGAAAGTGCATTGGTTGGAGCTGCGCGAGCGACTGATGGCGGGGACCTATCACCCGCAACCGGTGCGGCGCGTGGAGATACCGAAACCCGACGGGCGCGTGCGTCTGCTGGGGATACCGACGGTGCTCGACCGATTCATCCAACAGGCCATTGCGCAGTGTTGTACAGGCGCAATGGGATGTGCATTTTCATCCGCGCAGTTAGGGATTTCGCCCGCGATGCTCGGCCCACCACGCGGTGCGTCAGTTGCAGGCGGATATCCGGGACGGGCGCGCGTGGGTGGTTGACCTCGATCTGGAAACGTTTTTCGACCGCGTCAATCACGACCGGTTGATGAGCAGGCTGAAGCGGCGCGGCCACCGCTTTGCCCGCTACGCGGACGACCGCCAGATCATGTTGGCGAGCGCACGGGCGGGCGAGCGGGTGATAGAGAGCGTGAAGCGCTTTGTCGAAGGCTCACTGCGACTCACAGTGAATACGCGAAAGAGCGAGGTGGATCGTCCGTGGAACCGCACGTTCCTCGGCTTCACGATCAGCCGGCACGGGCTGAGACTCAAGGTGGCCGACAAGGCCATCGCGAAGTTGAAGGACCGGGTGCACGAGCTGACCCGTCGTACACATCATGTGCACCTGCTGGATCTGTTGCCGGAGAGCCGATTTGACCGGAATGGGCTTCACCTTCTCCGAGCGCGAAGCCTCGAGGATCGCATCGGTGTCGTTACGGTCGGTCTTGTTGCGCAGCGGATAACCCTTGACGGCCCGCGCGTGCACCAGCACGACCTGATGACCCAGCTGCCCGGCAAGCCGGCCTCAATAGTGGGCACTGCCGCAGCATTCCATGATCAGTTCCACCGGCTCCGGAAGTGTCGCGAGATAAGCGGCAAATTCCTTTCTGTTCGACCGCAGCCGCCCGCTGACTTTTCGGGCACAACCGACTCGGCAACCTGGAACACAGACTTTGCCAAATCCACGGAAATGCGTTTACGATTCATGGCACCATCCTCCGCAACAGAAAAAGGTGAAACCACAATGCCAGAAAGCGTGGCGCGGGGAGAGTCCATTACAGTACTCCAGCCGACGCCGCCGCGCAGCGCGGCTGAGCTTCGTCGTTGGGCAGTGTAAAGTCATGCAGAGAGTAGGAGAACATTCATGATAGTAAGAGGCGTGAATCGGATAATCCTGGCAGTGCACGATCTCCAGAAGGCGAAGAGCTACTACACCGATCTGCTCGGCGCGACCTTTCACGAGGCAAACTGGACAGGAGAGCCGTTCGGGATTCAAGTCGCGATCAGCTGGAACGCAGGCATCGAACTCTGCGCGCCAATCCCCGGGAAAGAGCGCGAATGCTTCCTGACGCCTCTACTCGATGAACGAGGCGAAAGCATTCTCAACGTCGTATTCAACGTCGACGACGCCGACGATGCCCTTGCGCGCGCAAAGGATTTGGAGATTCAGACGACTAATGCCGTCGACTACACGCAAGAGGAGATAGACCGGCACCTGGATGGACTCTTCACGCGCTACAAGGAATATTTTCTCAACACTGCAGCACAGCGTGGATTCGGGATCACACTTGGGCAATTCGATGCGAAGAAGGGCTAGAGATCGAGCTTCGTAGGTACTACCCGACCAATCACTCCAGCCGACGCCGCTTCGCGACACGGCTGAGCTTCATCGTTCGGCTCCCAAACAAGGTCTCGACAGATATACGCCTTAGGCGTATGGTCGCGCCATGTTAACCGTCATTGAAACGCCACTATTTTAACGGCAATGGCCGTTGTACTGGACGGAAAACTGATCTTCGTGGGTGACGACCTGCGGGCGGTGAAGTGGCGTAACTGGAAGGTGCATTTCGCCTGGCAGGAAGCGAAGTATGATCCGATCCTTAGATTCTCAACCGTGCCAAAAGTCGTTGACCTGACTCGCGATCCCCGCGAAATGCGCGCAGTTGCGGAACCCTATAATGGCTGGATTCAGTATCCGATCACGAAGCTCTTGCTGAATTATCAGGCAAGTTTGGCGAAGTACCCGAACGTACCAGTCGGAGCCCCGGATACCTATGCGCCGAAGCAATAACCGGTACTGCCAGCCAAGCGGTACAGGGAAACCTGGAGGAGCGACTGCAATGATCAACGGTTTGTGTCTTTGCAGTGAAGTGCGATGGCAGGTTGAAGGCCAACCCGACAGTGCAACCGCCTGCAACTGCACTGCATGCCGAAGCTATGGCCGCGGTCGGCGCACCGCGACCTGATGTGCTGCACAAACGGAAATGAGCACGAGCAGGAATATTCAACACATCCATGGCTATTACTCGCCAGATGATTTGTTCGGCAAAATAATCGAAGGGCTCGATAAGCTCGGCAAGGATCTGGCGAACGTAACCCTGGATGATCTTCAGCCGGTGGACGAATTTCATATCCGCGGTGATACCGCAACCAGGGAACTGATAAGGCTCGCGGAATTTACCCCCGACATGCATATCCTGGATGTCGGTTGCGGCATCGGGGGCTCAACCCGTCGTTTGTCACGCGAAACCGGCTGCCGTGTTACCGGTGTCGATCTGAGCGATGTATACATCGATACCGCGAACCGGTTGACGCAACTGCTCGATATGCAGGAGCGGGTGGCGTTCCACGCCTGCAGCGCGCTCGAATTGCCGTTTGAAGACAACTTTTTCGACGGTGTCTGGTCGCTGCAAATGAACATGAATGTCGAGGACAAACTGTCGTGGTTGAGAGAAACCTGTCGGGTGCTCAAGCCCGGTGGGCGTGCCGTGTTCTATGAAGTGTGCGGCAACAGGAACTCGCCACTGTATTTTCCGGTGCCGTGGGCGCAGGACGGTTCCATGAGTTATCTGCTGTCACCGGAGTTGTTCCGCGAAGCAATGAGAGCGGCCGGTTTTGTCATTGAAGTCTGGAATGACAAGACGGATCTCGCGCAGAAAGCTTTTGCCAATGCGAAAGAGCCCGCGGGAGAGCCGAATCTGCCGGTGCTGGGGGTGTATCTGCTGGTAGGCAACGACATCCAGACCAAGGCCTACAACCTGCATCGCAATCTCGATGAGGAGCGTGTGAGCCTGATCGAGACCCTGGCGGTAAAGCCAGATCGCGGGACGAACGGCATTTGACACGCGGTTGTCCGGTGAAGAACGGGATTTGCCGCGGGCGGCATGGTTGCTTCGCCGGAGTGTGGTCGAATGATTCGCCGCAATCCGCCAGGGTACGGTCCGCGTCGAAACCTCGATCCCTTGAATGCGCGCAATGCGAGTGCTGGAATGCATAACGAAGTCCTGGTTTTCTGGTTTGAGGAAACCGCACCACGGATGTGGTGGGCTGCCGATCCTGTCTTCGACCGCAGGATCGAGGATCGCTTCCTGCCCCTGCTGCAACAGGCCGCTCGCGGGGAGCTGGCTTCTTGGCGCGTCGAGCCAAAAGGCCGCCTAGCGGAAATCATCGTGCTGGACCAGTTCTCGCGCAACATTCATCGGGACACCCCGGCCGCATTCGCGCAGGATCCCGTGGCCCTGGTTCTGGCGCAGGAAGCTGTCCGCGCCGGCGTTCACAAGGTGCTTTCGCCCTTGGAGTGCGGTTTCCTGTTGCTGCCGTTCATGCACAGCGAGTCGAGACTGGTTCACGTGCAGGCTGAGGCTCTTTATCGCGAACATGCAGCGAAGGAGAACTACGAGTTTGAATTGAAGCACAAGCAAATAATCGATCGCTTCGGGCGCTACCCGCATCGCAACCGGATTCTCGGCCGGGTCTCCAGTGCGGAAGAAATCGAATTTCTCAAGCAACCGGGTTCAAAATTCTGATTAATGTAAATTTGATGAGTCTGACCATGCACGGGAGTATTCCATGAAGACATCGCTGATAGTCGCCTGCGCACTTGTTGCTTCCTTGCTTGGCCCGCTCGCCAATGCGGGGGAGGACGCGCAACTGCTCGAAGCACGCAAGGTGGCCACGATGTTGCCGCCAAGGCTGCTGGCGGCTCTGCAGGAAGAAATCGGCAGATCGGGCCCCGCAGGCGCGATTCCGGTCTGCAAGGATATGGCGCCGAAGATGGCGGTCGAGATATCCGCACAGACTGGCTGGAAGATCAGGCGGGTCAGCCTCAAGACGCGCAACGATGCGCGCGCGGTTCCCGATGCCTGGGAGAGGGCGGCCCTCGAGGATTTCGACAGGCGCGCCGCTGCCGGGGAACCTCCTGCGCAACTCGAACGGGGCGAGATGGTCGACAATGAATACCGTTACGTGAAGGCGCTGCCGACGCAGCCGCTTTGCCTGAGTTGTCACGGTCCGGTCGATCAACTCGCTCCCGGCGTCAGATCCGTTCTCGGGCAGCTCTACCCCGATGATCTCGCCACCGGGTACTCTGTCGGCCAGATTCGTGGCGCCATCAGCGTGCGCAGATCGATCTAGGTGCGCGACCGCGTTCGCCTTCCGGCGAATCGGGAGCGGTTGCCAGACGCGCTGCCCGAAGACCGATTCTCTTTGACTGTCAGTCCGAGCAGGATCAGTACATGGCACTCCTGATCTATTTCCTGATCTACTTCACTTTCGCGTTCATCTGGCGCTCGGTACTCGTCTACAGGCGAACCGGAAAGAACCCGTTCGTGCTCCCCTCCGGAGATGATGCATATGGCTATGTCGGGCGCGCATTCAAATTTGTCATTGCCGCCGTCGCGTTCATCGTCGCGGTCAATGCCACCGCTCCCGGCTTGCTGCCACCGCTGGGTGCTTGTCCAGTCTTGCAGATTCCTTCACTGCGCGTGTTTGGCTGGGCGCTGCTGCTGGCAGCGCTGGCGTGGACCCTTGTTGCGCAGGCGCAGATGGGCGACTCCTGGCGCATCGGTATAGATTCGGCGAACAGCACTGCGCTGGTCACCAGCGGGCTGTTTGCGATCAGCAGGAATCCCATATTCCTGGCCATGCGGATCAACCTGCTCGGCTTGTTCGCGGTCCTGCCCAACGCATTGACTCTCTTGACCCTGATTGCCGGCGAAATGCTGATGCAGGTCCAGGTTCGCCTCGAAGAAACCCACCTCGCCGGTCTGCACGCGGAGCAGTACGCGCAGTACCGGAAACGGGTGCGTCGCTGGCTCTGATGAGTGCCACAGCCGGGCTCGATGCGCACGGTGAACAAGCGGGCGCGGCACGCGTGGCGCGGGGTTTGGTTGCGGCTGCGATCGGGGGTATGCTGATCGCGGGTTTGCGTCCGGTGCGCCCGTTCCGGGGGCGGAGTTGCACTTCTAGAGTTCCATGGAGGTCCAGATGAAACGATTGCTACTGCTTTCCGCTGCGCTCGTGCTTGCCGCCGAGGCGCATGCAATCAAGCCTTGCGAAGAGCTGAAAAGCGAGATTTCCGAGAAAATTGCCGCCAATGGTGTGGCCGCGTACACGCTGGAAATCATTGACGCTGACCAGGATGACCCGCGCAAGGTGGTTGGTACCTGCGATGGCGGGACAAAAAAGATCGTCTACGTCAGGAACTGATCCGCAACGCCCGAGCCTGCGTGATCGGTGAACCCTGCGCGGGCGTGAACGAAGCGGTCCTGCATGCCCTCGAGTGCGAGGGCAGCGGCCGTGCAATGTATTCGGGCGCTGTGCCCGCGGTTTTCCAGGTGCTAGATAATGATGGCAGAACGCGGGCTTGATACTGCGCAAGCTGCCGCGCGGCACGGGTCCGCGCTCGCGCATCGAACTGCTCGAGCGGCGTCAGACCGGGGATGACTGGGTACACCTGTATCGCGCGGTTTATGGTGGCGACACTTTCCTGGTCAGCCTGGGTGCGGCGCCCGATGCCAGGATTGTCGAGTTGTCCATCGATTCTGCGTGAGCGCGCCGGGCCACGCTGGTGGCCCGCAAGCCTTGTCTGGAACATCGCCCCCGGGAGGAGCAACAATGAAGCCGGTACAGGTTCACGAATTCAAGACATCCGGGGTGACGGGAGAGGAGTACTACCTGCCCGATGAGAAGCGCATCGCGGGCAATCCGAAGCAGACGCTGTGGAATCACTACACCGATGCCAGTGGCAGGTTTTCCACGGGAGTCTGGCAAAGCGAAGTCGGGAAATGGCACATCGCTTACACGGAAGAAGAATATTGCCGGATACTCGGGGGCACCAGTATCATCAGCGACGCGCAGGGCGTTGCGGTGACGGTGTCGGCGGGCGAGAGCTTCGTGATTCCGCGAGGATTTTCCGGCACCTGGGAAGTCGTGGAACCTACCCGCAAGATCTACGTGATCTACGAGCCCGAGGCCTGAATTCCGCAGGGGCAGCATCGATGCGGGCAGAGGCAGGCGCCACCCGTGAAACATCAGTCGGGCAGGGCGTGATTCCGGGGCATGGCACGAGCAGAAGCAAAAAAAATACAGGCATTCCATCGGCTGGTATT
Source organism: Gammaproteobacteria bacterium (assembly GCA_016705365.1). NCBI lineage: Bacteria > Pseudomonadati > Pseudomonadota > Gammaproteobacteria > Gammaproteobacteria bacterium. Next base: position 741,674 of record JADIYI010000008.1, read on the forward strand.
GCAAACCGAACGCCTGCTGCTCCGCCCTCTGGCGGCAAGCGACGCAGGCGCGCTGTTTGCGATATTCTCCGACCGCCAGGTCACGCGTTACTGGAGCAGTGCAGCGTGGGATTCGCAGACAACCGCCGAGGACTATATCGCGAAGGACATTAAGGCGCTGCGCCGCGGCGAGCATCTTCGCCTGGGGATCGAAGTTCGCGCTACCACCGAACTGGTCGGCATGTGCACGTTGTACGCGTTCATGAATCAATGCCGGCGGGCGGAAATCGGTTACGCGATGTCGAGCGTGTACTGGGGGTGCGGCTATATGCACGAGGCGCTGCTCAGGCTGCTCGATTACGGCTTCGCGGAGCTCGATCTGCACCGGGTGGAGGCGGATGTCGATCCGCGCAATCTCGCTTCCGTGCGCTGCCTCGATCGTCTCGGCTTTCGCAAGGAGGGGCACTTGCGTGAACGCTGGATCGTCGATGGCGAGATTTCCGACACCAGCTTTTACGGGCTGTTGCACAATGACTGGCGCACCAGGAAAAAGCCGTAGGGCGAGCCGGCCAATCCGCACGAATGAGAAGGAAAATGCATCGATGAAGGCACTGTTACCGGCGAATGAAGCAGCACGTCTGCAGGCGTTGCATCGCTATCATATTCTCGACAGCGCGGCTGAGCAGGCATATGACGACATCACGAAAATCGCTGCCTACATCGCACAGACGCCGATCGCGTTGATCAGCCTGGTCGATCGCGATCGACAGTGGTTCAAGTCCAGGATCGGGCTGGAGACGGTCGAAACGCCCCGCGAACTCGCATTCTGCGCCCACGCAATCGTCGAGCACGATGCGCCGTTGATCGTGCCCGATGCACTTCAGGATGAGCGCTTTTCAGACAATCCGCTGGTCACCGGCGTGCCCGATATCCGTTTCTATCTCGGCGCACCGCTGGTGACGCCCGACAACCAGGCGCTGGGCACCCTGTGCGTGATCGACCGCGTGCCGCGTGAGCTGAATGCCGAGCAGGTGCAGGCTTTGACTGCGCTGTCGCGGCAGGTCGTCAACCAGCTCGAGCTGCGGCGCCAGGGCGCGGAGCTGCAACACCTGATCGAGCAGCGTGACGGGCACCTGGCGCGGCTCGAGGCCCAGCAATCCGAACTGGAGCGGGCCAATGCGCTGCTCGAAGAGCAAAGTCTTACCGACAAGCTCACCGGCGTGGGCAACCGCGCTGCCTTCGATCTGCGGCTGGCCGAGGAAACCCTGCGTGCACGGCGCCATGGTTCGGAGCTGTCACTGCTGCTGATCGACGTGGACTACTTCAAAAGCTTCAACGACTCGTTCGGGCATCTGGCGGGTGATGCGGCACTGCAAAAAATTGCGCAGGCATTGAAAGGCAATCGGTCCGGCGATTTCCTTGCCCGCTATGGCGGTGAGGAATTTGCGGTGCTGCTGCCGGCTACCGCACGTGACGGTGCCTGCGTGATCGCGGAGCGTTTGCGCACCGCCGTTGCCTCGCTCGAACTGCCGCAACGCAGGGTGACGGTGAGCATCGGCATCAGCACACTCGAGGCAGCCGATTCGAATCAGCAGAGTCTTGTCGCCGCCGCCGACGAGGCGCTCTACGAGGCCAAGGATCGTGGGCGCAACTGTATAGTTTGCGCGTTGTAGGCCACGAGGCTCAGGCGCATGGGGGGTACGGGAAGGTGATTTGCCCTGCATCCGTACCTGGTACCGGGATGGCCCGTGGATAGCCAGCGTATTCGCGCCACCGATGTGGCTCGCGCCGCGGCGCGGGTGCTGCCCGATTTTCCGCGCATGTTGCGCGGCGCGCTGGCGATGTCATGGATGGGCGCCGACAGCGCGCAGTCGATAGGGCTGCTGCTGGAGCAGCGCGCCCGCGAGATGCCGCACAAGGTCGCGCTGCTGTTCGAGGGCGAAAGCTGGAGCTATCGCGAACTGAATGCCCATGCCAACCGGATTGCCTCGGTTCTGCGCGAATGCGGTGTGCGCCGTGGAGATGCGGTCGGCATCCTGTTCGAGAACCGGCCGGCGGTGCTGGCTTGCGTCGCAGCAGTCGTAAAGCTTGGCGCGGTCACCGGCATGCTGAACCCGAACCAGCGCAACGATGCGTTGCAGCACAGCCTGAACATCATTGCGGCGCGAGTGATCATCGTCGGAGAGGAATGCGTGACGGCGCTCGAAGGCGCGCTACCCCGCAAGAAAACTGCGCTCACGCTGCTGTGGGAGGGCGAGGGAACCGCGCCGCCGCGCATGAAAAACCTGCGCACCCTGCTGCGTGGACGCTCCGCTGCAGCGCCGCGTGCAGTTCGCGAGGTGCGGCTTGGCGACCCTTGTTTTTTCATATTTACCTCCGGCACCACCGGGCTGCCAAAAGCGGCGGTGATGACCCACTTGCGGTGGATGCGCAGCGCCTGGGGCATGGGGCAGACCGCGATGCGGCTGCGGGCAGAGGACGTGCTCTATTGTCCGTTGCCGTTCTATCACAACAATGCGCTGACGCTGGCCTGGGGTGCGGTGCTGGTAGCCGGCGCAAGCCTGGCGATGGCGCCGCGTTTCAGCGCCACGCGTTTCTGGAGCGATATCCGCAGCACCCGTGCCACCGCTTTTGTCTACATCGGCGAGCTGTGCCGTTACCTGCTGAACCGTCCGCCGGATCCCGCCGACCGCGATCACGCGGTGCGGGTGGTCATTGGCAACGGCTTGCGGGCCGAGATATGGGATACGTTCCAGCAGCGCTTCGGTATCCGCCATATCTGCGAGTTCTACGGATCCAGCGAGGGCAACCTGGTGTTCGTGAACGCCCTCGGGTTGCCGCGCACCGCCGGGTATTGTCCGTTGCCTTATGCGATCGTGGCCTTCGATGCCGAAGCCGAGCTTCCGCTGCGCAATGCACGGGGCTTCATGCGCCGTGTCGCGCCCGGGGAAGCGGGCCTGTTGCTGATGAAGGTCAGCGAGCTGACACCATTCGATGGTTACACCGACAGCGCGGCGAGCGAAGCGCGCCTGCTGCATGATGTGTTTCGCGGCGGCGATACCTGGTTCGACAGTGGCGACCTGGTGCGCGAGCTCGGTTTTCGTCACATCGCTTTCGTCGATCGTGTCGGCGACACCTTTCGCTGGAAAGGCGAGAACGTGGCGAGCACCGAGGTCGAGCGCGTGCTCGGGCAACGCCCGGGTGTGGTGCAGGCTTGTGTTTACGGGGTACAAGTGCCGCACGCCGATGGCCGCGCCGGGATGGCTGCGCTGGTGCTCGATCGTCCCGACGCGTTTGCGCCCGGACCCTGCGCCCGCGCGCTGCAGAAACAGCTGCCGGCCTATGCAGTGCCGCGGTTCCTGCGAATTGTGCCTGAACATGAAACCACCGCGACATTCAAGATACGCAAGGTCGATCTGAAGCGTCAGGGCTTCGATCCGCGCGCGATCGATGATCCGCTGTGGGTGCTGCTGGATCGCGACAGGGGCTATCAGCCATTGACGGCGGACATTTTCACGCGTATCAGTTCAGGGAGGTTGCGTCTGCCATGAGGCGGCGCGCCGCAGGGATTTTCTTCGGCCAATCACAGGAGACGGTCATGGAGCAGCTCAGCGGACAGGATGCGATGTTCCTTTACGGGGAAATGGACAACACACCGATGCATATCGGTCCGGTGCTGATCTATGACCCTTCGACCGCGCCCGACGGAATCGTGCGTTTCAAGGATATCCTGCGTACTTTCCAGGAACGCCTGCATCGCTCTCCGGTGTTCACGCGCAAGTTGATGAATGTGCCGCTCGGGATCGATCACCCGTTCTGGGTCGATGACCCGAACACCGATGTCGAATTCCACGTGCGCCATATCGCGCTGCCGAAGCCCGGTGACTGGCGCCAGTTCTGCATCCAGATCGCACGTCTGCATGCGCGCGCCCTGGACCGTGCGCATCCGTTGTGGGAGGCCTATATCATCGAGGGGCTCGACAACATACCGGATTTGCCGAAGGGCAGTTTCGCGATGTTCCTCAAGATCCATCACGCGGCGATGGATGGCGCGACCGGGGTCGAGATCATGGGTGCGTTGCACGATCTGAGCCCGACCGCGACCGTCAACCCCCCTTCGGGCAAGCGCAAGCGGGCCGCGGCGGCGCCCGGTGAGTTGCAGTTGCTGCGCAAGGTTGCGGGCAGTGTGCTGAGGCAACCCTTCGGGCTGGTGCGGATGCTCGGAGAGGCAGTTCCGGTCTGGAGGCGGGTGCAGGAAGGCAAGAAGGAAAAGCGCTTCCGTTCGCTCGGCGACAAGGAGCGCACCCGTTTCAATGCGCGGGTGTCGCCGCACCGGGTATTCGGTGCGGTGAATTTCGATCTGCCCTCGGTGATCGCGATCAAGAACAGCGTGCCGGGGGCCACCGTCAACGACGTGATGATGACGATCGTTGCCGGCGCAATGCGCGCCTACCTGAAGGGCAAGGACGAGTTGCCCGCGAAGAGCCTTGTCACCGGTGCGCCGGTCAATGTGCGCACCGACGAGGAAAAGACCAGTGGCGGCAACGTCGTGTCGATGATGAGCATTGCGTTGCGCACCGATGTGGCTGCTCCGCTCGCACGCCTGCAGGCAGTCCACGAGGAAGCGGTCGGATCGAAGGCCTATATGAACGCGGTGGGCGCGCGCACCCTGACCGATTGGAGCAACCGGCTGCCGGCGCAGGTCACGGCGCTCGGTTTCCGGGCGGCATCGGCAACCGGGCTGCTGTCCACGACCAAGCCGGTATTCAATACCATCATCACCAATGTACCGGGTCCGCAGGTGCCGCTCTACATGGCGGGCGCGCGCCTGGTGCGCAGCTTCGGCGCGGGACCGTGCATGGACGGCAACGGCTTGTTCCAGGTGGTCACCAGTTATGCGGGACAGATTGCGATTTCGTTCCAGTCCTGCCGCGACATGATGCCCGACCCCGACGAGTACGAGGCTTGCCTGGCGCAGTCCTTCGCGGAGCTGAAGGATGCGAGCGTGAAGCTCGGTACCGCTGCCACCAGAAGTGACGGCGCGAAGACCATCAAGCGCAAGGGCGCAAAAGCCAGGACACGCGCTGCCCGGATCGAAGCGCTGGGGTCTGTCGGGACGAAGACCGCCGGCAAGGCAAAAGTTGCCGCCGGCACAAAAAAGTCCGGCAGGGGCAAATCCGCTGCTGCAACCGGGACCGCGAAATCCGTGCGTGCGGCCGGCGCGGCGAAGAGCGCAGGTGTCACGAAGCGCAGTGTCGCAAAACGCGCTGCAAGCGCGGCCACGAGGGCACGCAAACCCGCGCGCAAGGCGCGCTGAGCCATGCGCGCGCTGTTGCTCGAGCATCATGGCGAACCCGAAGCGGTTCTGCAGCTCGTCGATCTCCCCATGCCGGAACCGGGGCCGGGCGAGGTGCGGGTGCGCATGCGGCTGTCGCCGGTCAACCCGTCCGATTTCAACACTATCCGTGGTGGTTATCAGCGCAGTCTCGAACGCGTGATCTGGAATCACGGCGCGACGCAGTTGCACTTCGACCCGGGCCGCGCGCGCGCGCTGGCGTCATTGCCGGTATCGCCGGGCGCCGACGGCATGGGTGTGGTCGAGGCGGCAGGAAGCGGCTGGTTTGCGCGGCGTCTGCTCGGCAAGCGGGTGATCGTGATGGCTGCGCCCTCGGGCAACTGGCGCGAGCAGGTGGTGTTGCCGGCGATGCAGGCCATGCCGGTACCTTCAGGTGTCAGCGACGAGCAGGCCGCGATGTTTCTGGTCAACCCGCTCACCGCCTGGGCAATGGTGAATCATGTGCTGCGCGTTCCTGCCGGCACCTGGCTGCTGCAATCGGGCGGTGCGTCGCAGTTGGCGCGCATGGTCATCCGGCTCGGCAAGCGGCAGGGCTTCAGGACCATCAACCTGGTGCGCCGGGCGGAGGTTGCCGAGGAACTGCGTGCGCTGGGTGCCGACGAAGTGATCGACACCGGCAGCGAGGACCTGATCGCGCGGGTGGCGTCGATCACCGCCAACAGCGGTGTGCGCTATGCGCTCGATTGCGTGGGGGCCGATACGCTGGCGCTGATGCTGCGTTGCCTGGCGCCGGGTGCGCACCTGGTGTGTTATGGCAGTCTCGGAGGAGATGCGCTGAATTTCCCGGTACGCGACCTGATGTCGCCGGCCGCACGTATCGAAGGCTTCCTGTTGCCACAGTGGATCGCGGGCCAGAGTCTGCTCGGGCGTCTGCGCGCCACGCGCCGGGTCGGGCGCCTGATTGCCGATGGCATCCTGAGTTCAGAGGTGGGCCAGACCTACCCGCTGGAGCAGTTCCGCGAAGCGCTCGCGCAGAGCACCCGCCCCGGTCGTGGCGGCAAGGTGCTGCTGGCGTTCTGAGCTCCGGGTTCAGCGCTTTGTCCTGGACACCTTGCCGCTGGCGGCCTTGCGCCGGGTTTTCGCGCGCTTGCTCCCGCCAATCACGGCGCCCGGCGCCTTGCCGAGAAAATCCCATTTGCCCAGTTCCACGCCGTTATGGCGCAGGATGTTGTAAGCCGTGGTGATGTGGAACAGCACGTTTGGCAGGACCCAGCTCAGCAGGTAGTACTGCCCCGGAAACGTCACCGCGCCCATGCGCATCTGCAGCGTGATCTCGCGCCTTTCGCTGCCCTCAACCTGGGCCGGGCGGATGCTTTTCAGAAACGCGACGGTGCGGGCCAGGCGCTCCTGCAAATCGGCGAAAGTGGTTTCCGTATCCGCGAACGAGGGGATTTCGACACCGGCCAGACGCGCAGCGCCGCCCTTGGCCATGTCGGCGGCAATCTGCACCTGGCGCGACAGCGCGAACATGTCCGGGTAGAGCCGCGCGTTGAACAGCACCACCGGATCGATGCCCCTCGCCTTGGCGTGAGCCGCGCCTTTTTTCAGAATGGCCGACAGGGTCTTGAGGTTGTGGATCAGCACCGGTATCGATGCCTGGTACATGGACAGACTCATGGGCGTATCTCCGCAGGGTTGGGATGCCGCGCGATGGTAGCCTCGTGTTGCCGGATTGAGAAGCACGATCACGCGCGTGGACCCGAATCCATCGAATATACTCGCCTCCGCTCATCCGGAAATTTGCCAGGGAGAAGAAGCATGCGTGGATTGAAAGACAAGGTGGTGGTGATTGCGGGTGGTGGTGCGATCGGTACCGCCACGGTGGAGCGGCTTGCACAAGCAGGCGCCCGGATCGTGCTCGGTGATCTCGACGGTGCGCATGCCGCCGAGGTGGCCGACCGGATATGCGCGGGCGGCGCGGACTGCATGGGCATGCAATTCGATATTGCGGACGAGGCTTCGGTGGCGACGCTGGTCGCATGCGCGGTCGAGCGCCACGGCGGCATCGACGCGCTGTATGCCAATGCCGCCGATCTGAGCATCATCCACCAGGACTCGGACGTGCTGGGCGAGCCGCTGGCCGTGTTCGACCAGACCATCCGGGTAAACCTGCGTGGACACTGGTTGTGTACCCGCGCGGTGCTGCCCGAATTGCTGCGCCGGGGTGGTGGCTCGCTGGTCTACACCTCCTCGGGCGCGGCCTGCATGGGCGAGCCGGTACGTCCGGCCTATGCCGTCAGCAAGGCCGGCATCGAGGCGCTGATGCGCCACGTCGCTTCGAATTGGGGCAAACTGCGCATCCGCGCCAATGCGGTTGCCCCGGGACTGGTGCTGACGCCGGCCATTGTCGCCGACATGCCCGCGGAATTTCAGCAGTTTGCACTGAAGGGCGCGCGTAGCTGGCGCCTGGGCGAGCCGGCGGATATCGCCTCGATGGTCGCGTTCCTGTGTTCCGATGAAGCCCAATGGATCACCGGGCAGGTGCTGGGGGTCAACGGCGGAGCCGTGTTGGGATGACATTGCACAGACATACACCCTGCCGGCCGCCTATTTACAACGTATTTGGAGCGGCATACATTGGCGTGCGCAACAAACAATAGCCAACAAATTCCCCTTCGATCGGAGACAAGAACATGGCCACCATCACCTATCAGAATGGCATCACCATCCTTCCCAGCATCGGTGACCTCGCCGAGGTATTCAACGGGCTGGTCGTGACCAGCAGCAACGCGAGCGCCGTGGTACTGGAAAATGCCTTCGGCAAGATCACGCTGAATGCGGCGCTTGTTCCGAACCAGTTTGCCTACGGCAGCTATGGCGAGTATCCCGTCAGCGGCAATATCGAGAGCGTCAGCGTCCAGGTCTATTCGGCGGCCGGCACGCTGGCAAATTTTGCGAGCTTTGCCTATGGTGCCTCGCCCCTCGCCGTCACCAGCGTATTGAATCCTACCTACTACGGTTACGGTATCGCGTTCAATGCGGAATCGCTGTTCATCCAGGCCGACACGGTCAACGGTACCGCGGCTGCGGACTGGATGCACGGGCGCAGCGGCAATGACACCATGAGCGGTGCCGGTGGCGATGACACCCTCGATGGTGGCGCCGGCAACGACAGCCTGGCGGGCGGTGCCGGCGACGACGTTTACATACTCGACAATGCGCTGGACGTGGTGGTCGAAGGCGCGGGCGCCGGCAACGATACGGTTGCCTTGGGTGTCAACGGGTACGCAGCCTTCACCTATACGCTCACCAACAATGTCGAGAACGCCGAAATCAATCCGGCCTGGGCGGTTGGTACGAACAGCTATTACTACTACTACCCGGTCACGATAACCGGCAATGAACTCGGCAATATCATGCGCGGGGGTACCGGCAGCGATTACTTCAAGGGCATGGCAGGCAATGACCGCCTGTTCGGCGGTGATGGCAACGACACGCTGGATGGTGGCACCGGCAACGACATCATGAGCGGTGGCCATGGCAACGATACCTATTATGTGGACGCCGTTGGCGACAAGGTATTCGAATACCCGGTCAATAGCGCAATCGACCTGGTGATCAGCAGCATCAGTTACACGCTGGGTGCGCACGTCGAGAATCTCCAGCTTGCTGGAACCGCCAACCTGAAAGGGACCGGAAACGCGCTCGACAACCGGATCATCGCCAACAGCGGCAACAACGTGCTGAAGGGGCTGGACGGTATCGATACGCTGTCCTACGAGACGGCAACCACCAAGGTAACGGCAAGCCTGAACACGGCGGCGGCACAGATAACCGGTGGCAGTGGTACTGACGCGATCAGCGGATTCGAGAACCTCGTCGGGGGATCCGCCGGCGACAATCTGAAGGGCAGTGCCGCCGCCAACCGTATCGATGGGGGCCTGGGGGCCGACACCATGACGGGCCTGGGCGGGAACGATACCTATGTGGTCGACGTGGCCGGAGACAAGGTCGTGGAAGCGGCAGGTGCCGGCCTGGACACGGTGGAAAGCGCGATCAGTTACACGCTGGGCAACAACCTCGAAAATCTCACGCTCACCGGTTCCGCGGTTATCAACGGTACGGGCAATGCGCTCGATAACCTCATCATCGGCAATTCCGCTGCCAATCTGCTCATCGGCGCAGCCGGCAACGACACGCTGCGCGGTGGCTACAATTACGATAACGACACGCTGAACGGTGGTGCCGGCAACGACAGCCTCGACGGCGGCTATGGCAATGACAGTCTGCTCGGCGGCGACGGTATCGACACCCTCGACGGCGGTTACGGTGACGATATCCTGGATGGCGGCCTCGGTGCCGACAGCATGAGCGGCGGTGGCGGGAACGACACGTTCTATGTGAACAACGCCGGGGACCTGGTCTTCGACGTGGCGGATTACGGCAGCGAAACCAACACGGTCATCACGACCATCGATTACACCCTGGGTGCCAACATCGACAACCTGGTGCTGACCGACGCCGCCACTCGCGGCGCGGGAAATTACCAGGACAATGTCATCACGGCGAACGGCAACAACAACGTGTTGAATGGCGGGCGCGGGATCGACACCCTTTCCTATGCCGGTACCACCGGGGCCGTGACGGTGAGCCTCGCGCTTGCCGGGGCGCAGGCAACCGGCGGCAGTGGCAATGACGCGCTGCGCAATTTCGAAAATCTTACGGGCGGCAGCGGCAACGATTCGCTGACCGGCTCTTCACTGGGCAATGTGCTCGACGGGGGCGCCGGCAACGACACCATGGCGGGGGGCAAGGGTGACGATACCTACATCGTCAATTCGACCAGCGATGTGATCATCGAGGCAGCCTCCAGCGGCGTCGACCAGGTTCTGGCCGCGGTCACCTTCACGCTGGCAGTGAATGTCGAAAACCTGACGTTGACCGGCACGGCGACGATCAACGGCACCGGCAATGCCGCCGCCAACACCATCATCGGCAACACTGCCAACAACGAACTCATCGGAGCCGGCGGCAATGACACCCTGAGCGGTGGTCTGGGAATCGACACGCTGAACGGCGGGCTGGGTAACGATACCTACAGGATCGACACCGCCACCGACGTGATCATCGACAGCGGTGGCATCGACACCATTATCGTGGAAGGCTATTCCATCTATACGAACTATCTGATGCCGACCGGAATCGAGAACATCGACCTGTCCTCTTATTATTCGTACTACGCGATCAGTGCCACCGGTAACGCGCTGAACAACCGGATGATCGGAAATGCCAGCAACAACACGCTAATTGGCGATGCGGGCAATGACACGCTCATCGGGGGCGCCGGTTACGATAATCTGACTGGCGGTGCCGGCAACGATGTTTTCGTGTTCGATGCACCACTTTACAACGCGGATTCCCTCGCCACGACAACCGGCTACGATACGATCACGGATTTCACCATCGGCGCCGACAAGATCCAGCTCGACGACGATATCTTCACCGCGCTGCCGGTTGTTGCCAGCGGCGTTCTTGGCGCGGCGCATCTGCAAATCGGCGCGGCGGCCACCGATGCCGACGATCGTATCATCTACAACAGCGTGACCGGTGCGCTCTACTACGATCAGGACGGCAACGGGGCGCAGGCGCAGACGCAGTTTGCATTGCTCGGCACAGGGCTTGCGTTGACGGTCGCGGATTTCGCCATTATCTGAGCCTGCTTCGGCCCCGGATCAGGCGCCCTGCCTCTCGGGGCGGGGTGTCTCTCCGTCGGGCGCCACTCCCGGCAGTGTTTCGGCGGAGGAGAACAATCGGCGCAACCAACCGCGTTCGAGTTCATTGTGGCAGCCCGCGTATTGGGCGCCGTAGCGCGCGGCACGCGCCTCGACCTTGCGCGCGACCGGGCCCAGCCAGGCTTTGTTGCGGTAACTTCCGCGACGGTACCCGCCCCAGCCCTCGTGGTAGTTGAGGTATTGCGCGTAGGTATCGGTCTTGGCAACGCCATTCACCCGGTAGCTCTTGTCGATGTACCACTGCACGAAGTCGATCGAGTCGGAGAAATCATCGCGGTCCGACCAGCCGTTGCCGGTTTCGCGTTGATAATCCTTCCAGGCGGGTGTTTGTGCCTGCGCGTAGCCGAACGCGGAACTGTCGCGGCCGAGAGGAATGAAGCCAAGAAAATAGCGCATCGGCGGGCGTGCCGTGGCACGAAAGCGCGACTCCTGGTAGATAATGGCCATCGGCACCTGCAGCGGCGCTCCCCAGCGCCCGGAAGCCTCGCGAGCCGCCGTGTGCCAGCCGCGCTTTTCGGAAAACAGCGCACAGATATCGTCGGTGTTGCGCGGCGTCGATGCACTGCAGCCGCCGATTGCAAGCAGCGCAACGAGCAGCAATGGCCGTATCGGCATCATCGGGGTCCGCCCATGTGATGGCTGTCGTGCAGCCGGGTAACTGAAAGTATAGTGTTCGCGAATTTGCAACGAGGTCTGCTGTGTCGGTAAGGGTGGTATGGATTACCGGGTATTCGGGTTCGGGCAAGACCACGGTCGCGCGCAAGGTGGAGGCGGCGCTGCGCGCCGCAGGTGTTTCCACGGTACATCTCGACGGTGACGATCTGCGCTCTATCCTTGCCGGCAAATGGGGCTATGAGCGCGAGGACCGCATGGAGCTCGCGCGCAGTTATTTTCGCCTGAGCAGCCATCTTGCCGCACAGCAGCACACCGTGATCATCTCGGCGGTTGCGATGTACGACGACGTACGAGAATGGATGCGCAGCAATATCCCTGGCGCGATACAGGTATACCTGCGGGTGCCCGAGAGCGAGCGTCGCCTGCGTGACGCGGGCTCGAAGCGCGTGTACGCGCAGATCGGCAGTAGCCGGGATCTCTACGACGAACCGCGAGACGCCGACCTGGTGATCGACAATTTTGCCGAAATCAGCGCCGACGAGGCTGCGGCGCGCATCGTCGATTATTGCGAAACTTTCGAAAGTGGTGGCGAAAGCGATCGCGGGCGCCGCCGCCACTGGGCCGATTACTATCGCAATGCCGCGGTGCCCCTGCGGCCCTCCAGCTTCGCCGAGGTCGTGCTTGGGCGCATCGCAACGAATGCACGCGTGCTCGAAATTGGCTGTGGCAACGGCCGCGACGCGGTGTTTTTCGCCAACGCCGGACGCGATGTGACCGCCCTCGACGTCTCGGCGGAAGCCATCGAGCTGTGCACGCGAAACCATGCCCGCGAGGGTCTGCGTTTTCTGTGCGGAGCGCTGCCGCAACTTGCGCTCGATCTGCCCGGGGAGTTCGATTGCGCCTACAGCCGCTTCTGTCTGCATGCGATGACCGGTGGCGAAGAGCATGACATGCTCCGTGCGGCGCAACATGCGTTGTGCGATCAGGGCCTGTTCTTCATCGAGTGCCGCTCGATCAATGACCCGCTCGCACGCCAGGGTGAAGTGATCAGCCCCACCGAACGCATCCACGGCCACTACCGCCGTTTCATCGTGGCCGACGAGCTCGAGCGGCGCCTGCTCGACAGTGGATTCGGGATTGTCGACATGCTCGAATCGAACGGGCTCGCGCGCCTTGGCGACGATGACCCGGTAGTGATCCGGGTAACCGCCAGGCGTGAGACCCCCACATGAACGACAGCAGCGCGGCCCCGGCCACCCGCTATCGCGTGCAGTTGCGCAACCCGCGCGCGTTTTCGCCTTCCGGCGAGCGCAAGATCGTGTTTCACGGCGTCAACAAGAGCGGATCGAGCGCGATGGCAAAGGTGCTCGGTGCGGCCTACGAGGACGCGGGACGCGGCACCGAGTTTCACTCCCATTACCGCGGTGCGGCAAGGAGCGAGGACGAGTTCCGGCGCCTGATCGAGCAAACGCCGGGGCCGGGATTCTATGTCGGACACTATCTCTATGGCGCGTTCTTCATTCCGCGTGCCAGCCATCTTCTGGTCACGCAGTTCCGCCATCCGCTGCCGCGCACCGTCTCGGTTTACCAGTGGCTGAAGCGCAAGGCCGATGCCGACGGAAAAGCGTTTCCCGTGCTCGAAGACTGGGTGCGCAGGAACGGAGGCCGCGCCCACAGCCAGATCGGACAGTTTGCGCTGCCCCATATGCCGGATCGCGCCAGGATACTCGCGGCAATGAGCACCGCGCGGATGCTCGCGATGGCGAAGGAAAATATCGAGCGCGACATTGCCTGTATCGGCATCGCGGAGTATTTCGAGGAGAGCATTTTCCTGTTTGCGCACCTCTGCGGGCTCGAGCGGGTGCGGGCCTGGAAGCGCGATAACCGCAACAGGAACCGGCCGCTGGTGTGGGACCTTCCGCCAGCCACCCAGGCCCTGATCCGCGAGCTGATGCACGCCGATTTCGAGCTCTACGAGTGGGCCGTCGAGCGCTTTTTCGCGCAGCTGCGGCGCGCCTCGATAGCCGGTGACATCGAGGCCTACAAACGCGATTGCGAGCCACAGTACAAGGATCGGCTGATCGAACGCGATCCGCGCCTGGCGACGGGCTGGATGGCGCGCGTGAAGCAGGCGCTTGGAATGGATCCGCGCTGACCGGGCAGCACTATTGCCCGGTCCGGCGCCGGATGCAGAACCTATACTGTTGCCGCCAGTTAACGGAGTGGGCATATGTTCAACAGGATCCTTCCGTCGCGGTTTTATTTTTTTGCTGCCTGCGTGGCGGTGTTTGCCGTCGCGTTCGCCATGGCTGTGCTCAACGGCAGCAGCATTCCGTGGTGGTTGATAGCGGTGGTGAGCGGCGCGCTCAGCCTGATCGGACTCATCGACGTGCTCCAGAAAAAGCAGGCGGTGCGGCGCAACTACCCGATTCTGGCGCATATCCGTTTCCTGCTCGAATCGATCCGGCCCGAGATACGCCAGTACTTCCTCGAGACCGACACCGAACAGATTCCCTATTCGCGCCAGCAGCGCACCATCATCTACGAGCGCGCCAAGAACGAGCTCAACAAGCGCCCGTTCGGTACCCAGAACGATGTCTACAGGACCGATTACGAGTGGTTCAACCACTCGGTCGCGCCGCAGCCCATCGCAAGCCATGATTTCCGCATGAAGATCGGCTCGTCGCAGTGCAAGACGCCCTATGCGGCATCGGTTTTCAACATTTCGGCGATGAGTTACGGCGCCCTGTCACCGAACGCGATCCTGGCTCTGAACGAAGGCGCGCGTCGTGGCGGCTTTTATCACGATACCGGCGAGGGTTCGATCTCGACCTATCATCGCCGCCATGGCGGTGACCTGGTCTGGGAGATCGGTTCCGGTTACTTCGGCTGTCGCCATCCGGATGGCAGTTTCAATGCCGAGATGTTCGCGGCCAACGCGGCTTCCGAGCAGGTCAAGATGATCGAGCTGAAACTCTCGCAAGGCGCCAAGCCGGGTCACGGTGGTGTGCTGCCGGGCTCCAAGGTCAACGCGGCGATTGCCGAGGCACGCGGCGTGGCGATAGGGGAGGACTGCGTGTCCCCGGCATTCCACAGCAGCTTCACGACCCCGATCGGGCTGCTCGAATTCGTGGCGCAATTGCGGGAGCTCTCGGGCGGCAAGCCGACCGGCTTCAAGCTCGCCATTGGCCACCCCTGGGAGTGGTTCGGGATAGCCAAGGCCATGCTCGAAACGGGCATCACGCCCGATTTCATCGTGGTCGACGGCGCCGAGGGCGGGACCGGCGCCGCACCGCTCGAGTTCTGCGACCACGTGGGCGCGCCGTTGCGCGAGGGGCTGATGCTGGTGCACAACACGATGGTCGGACTTGGTCTGCGTGGTGAGGTGCATATCGGCGCGGCCGGCAAGATCGTCACGGCCTTCGATATTGCGCGTACCTGTGCGCTCGGCGCCGACTGGTGCAACGCGGCGCGCGGCTTCATGTTCGCACTCGGTTGCATACAGTCGCAGACCTGTCATACCGGGCGCTGTCCGACCGGCGTCAGTTCGCAGGACCCGGACCGCTACCGCGCGCTGGTGCCCGAGGACAAGGCCACCCGGGTCTACAACTTTCATCAGAACACCCTTCATGCACTGAAGGAACTGCTGAGCGCGGCGGGGCTCACGCACCCCGAACAGATCGGTCCCGAACACATCATACGGCGCGTCAGCTCGACCAAGGTGCGCTCGCTGGCGGCTCTGCACCATTGGGTACGGCCCAATGAGCTGCGCGATGAGCTGGTGCCCGAGCACCCGGTATTTCGCATGTTCTGGCGTCTCGCGCGCGCCGACAGTTTCGCGGCGCCGCCGAGCGTGCTCGCCGCCCGCACCACGAAGATGCGCTGATGTTCGGGTCGACGCGGCGCCATGTCATCGACGGTGCAATGGCCACCGAGCTCGAGCGCCGCGGCGCCGATCTCAACGACCGCTTGTGGTCGGCAAGGATTCTGCTGCAGTCGCCGCAGCTGATCGAGGACGTGCATTACGATTATTTTGTCGCCGGCGCGGATATCGCGCTGAGCGCCAGCTACCAGGCGACGTTTGCCGGCTTTTCCGCGCGCGGACTGGCGGACGAGGAGGCGCGTCGCCTGTTGCTGAAAAGCGTGACGCTTGCCTGCACCGCACGCGAGCGCTTCGGTGAGCAGCACCGAGACGGCACGCGACCCGCGGCGCTGGTCGGCGCCTCGATCGGCCCCTACGGCGCGCACCGTCACGATGGCTCGGAATACCGTGGCGACTACGGGGTCGGCACGCAACAGATACGCGATTTTCATCGGCGCCAGCTCGAGGTGCTGGCGCTCAGCCGTGCCGATTTCATCGCCTTCGAAACCGTACCCTGCCTGGCCGAGGGCGAAGCGATCGTGCGCCTGCTCGAGGAATTTCCCGAACTGCGGGCGTGGATCAGCTTTTCCTGCCGTGACGAACTGCATGTCTGCCATGGCGAGCGCTTCGCCGATTGCGCGGCGCTGGCCAACGAACACCCCGGCATCATCGCCACCGGCATCAACTGCAGCGCGCCGGAATTTGTCGAATCGCTGCTGGTGCAGGCGCGGGGTGTTACTGCGAAAGCGTTGTTTGCCTACCCGAACAGCGGCGAAACCTGGCGAGCCGCGGACAACTGCTGGCTGGAGCACGGAGCGCATGCCTCGCTGGCCGGGCTCGCGCACCGCTGGCTCGATGCCGGTGCCACGTTGATTGGTGGTTGCTGCCGTACCACGCCGCAGGATATCCGCGAACTCGCGCAGGCGATGCGAAACCCCTGAGCGCAGACGATATCAGGCGCGCCGCCGACCCGGGCGACCGCGCCGTCCAGCCGCGGCCTCCGGCGCGCGCGGCGCGGGAGGCGGTGGCAGTACCGGCAACTCGGTCTGATCGATCAATCCGTCCCTGACGATGCGGCGCAACTCGGCGTCGGTGGCCGCATCGGTCTCCAGCGGCTGATACGCCGCAAGACGCTTTTCGACCTCCTCGCAGGCGCGCTGGTAGAGCTCCTTCGAACCGGCTTTTTGCCAGGTCTCGCGGTTCTCGCGATCGATCACCGGATTCGTCAGGTACAGCTCCCGCGGCCAGTGCTTCAACGTATGCGGGGATGTGATCAGGTGATCGTGCGCGCGCAGATCGTTGACCAGTTCCGTGGCCGGCAGGTCATCGAGCACCTGGATCTCGCGCACGAAATGCAGACACTGGCCACAGACCTCGTTGTCGAACACCAGCTTGGGCAGGCTGAACGTCAGCACGAAATCGAGCATGCCGGGGCCCGACACCGAATTCACCCCGGCGAGCGCCGCGAGCAGTGCGCTGCTGAAGGTCTCGCCGCCGGCCTGCGCATCGAGAAACTTGCCGTCGGACAGCGCCATGTACGCCTGTGTCGGCAGCCCGAGTTTTTTTGCAATCGCCACGTAGGCGACATTCAGATGCTGGGCCTCGATCGCCGCCATCGGCGAGCTGGCGGACTTCATGTGGAAGGTCGCGGGCGCACCGCCAATCAGCACCGGCGCTCCGGGGCGCACGATCTGGCTCATGGTCAGCCCGGTCAGGGTATCGACCATGTGGAACACCAGCGCACCGACCAGCGTGACCGGGGCGATCAGTCCCATCAGCGTCACCGGCACGATCTCGACCGGGATGCCGGCCTCGACGCAGTCGAGCAGATTCTGGCAGGAATCCTCGCCATAGCGGAAATTGCCGGTCGCGGTGATCGTGAAGATCGACATCGGCTTGGCGATCAGTTCGGCGCGATCATGGCGGAACAACTGCATCATCTCGCTCATGCGAGTGACGCCGTGCTCGCCGAAAGCGCCCGAAACCACCGGTTTCCTCGAGGTGGTGAGCGTCATGTACAGCCGCCACGCGTCCGAGACCTGCGACTCGATATCCTTGTTGGTCGAGAAGGCGGTCGCGAGATAGGCGATGTGCTCGAGTCCGTCGCACAGGCGCGCGTACTCGATGAAATCGGTGGAGTCGCTGAGCCGTGTCTGCTGGGTGCGGTGATCGAGGATTTTCAGTCCGCTGGAACCCGGTACGTAGTGCACGTTGTTGCCGCCGATCTCGGCGTGCGGCAGGCCGTCACGGGTGTAGAGCGTGAACGATTTCGGGGCGCTCGCAATGGCGCGTTTGACCACTTCCGCCGGAAACAGGATGCGCTTGCCGCTGGTATCGGTCTTCAGCCCGCTGTCGAGCAGGCGCTGGCGCAATCCGGGCCCGCGGATCTCCATCCCGTCCTCGGCCATGATGCGCATGGCTTCGTCGAGGATCCGGTTGATCATCTCGTCGCCGAGGATATTCAGTGTCGGACGCATGGTTCTGAAGTTCCTGTCAAAAAGAAAGTAAATGAGCCTGGACGTCGGCGGCGTCCACGGCATCTCCAGCGCGACGTGGCGCCGGGGGCTGCGCGGAGACCTTCTGCCGCCAGGGATGGCGGCAGAGAGCGTACAGGGATGTATTCACAGCGTGTCTCCGCGCAGCCCCCGGCGCCACGTCGTGCAATCCTCGCCGCGCGACGCTTGCCGCATGCCACACCCGCTCATCCAGGGATCTCGAGCTTGCGCTTTGCGACGTAGGCAAGAAGTTCTTCCTCGACCGCCACATCCATTGTTGGCTGCTGGTACTCGGCCAGGAGCTTTTTCCAGATCGCGTTCGCGCGCCGGGCGGCATCGAGACTGCCCGCCTCCTGCCAGCTCTCGAAATTGTCGCGGCTCGAGAGCATCGGGGTATAGAACGCGGTTTCGTAGCGCGCCAGGGTGTGCGCGGTGCCGAAATGGTGCCCGCCGGGACCGACCTCGGCGATCGCATCGAGCGCGAGCTGATCGTCGTTGACTTCGATCGGTCGCAGGGTCTCGGCCATCATCTGCAGCATCTCGGCATCGACGATCAGCTTTTCGAAAGAGGCGGTGAGTCCGCCTTCCAGCCAGCCACCGGCGTGGTTGACCAGGTTGGCGTGGCCCATGATCGCGCCCCACAGCGACATACCGCTTTCGTAGGCGGCCTGCGCGTCCACGCAGTTCGAGGAGGTGGTGTTGCTCGAACGCAGCGGCAACCCGAGACGGCGCGCGATCTGCCCGCTGGCCAGCGCCGACTTGGTGTACTCGGGAGTGCCGAGCGCGGGGGCACCGCTGCGCATATCGACATTCGAGGCGAAGGAGCCGTACATCACCGGCGCGCCCGGCTTCACGATCTGTGCCAGCGTCATCACCGCGAGGACTTCCGCGGTCTGCTGCACCAGTGTGCCGGCAATGGTCGCGGGGCTCATCGAACCGGCCAGCGTGAAGGGCGTGATGCAGGTGACCTGCCCGCTGGCGGCGAGTTCCAGTACCGCTTCGGTCATCGGGATATCGAGCTGCAACGGTGAATTGGTGTTGACGATGGCGAGAATCGCGGGATCGCGCGCCAGCTCCTCGCGATCGACCCCGAGCGCGATGCAGTGCATCTCGATGCAGTCCAGGGTGCGTTCGCGCCCCAGCACATAGCCCTGGCAATTCTTGTCGGTGAGCCGCAGCTGCGCCAGATACAGATCGAGATGGCGGCTCTCGGGCGGCAGATCCATCGCCTCGAACGGTCCCCCGCCTTCCTGGTGGATGATCTCCAGGCTCTGGACCAGGCGAATGTAATCGCATTGCTCGGCGTAGGTTCCGGGGCGCCGCCCCCGATCGAGATCGCTGACGAAGGCCGGGCCGCCGATTGCGCAGAAGGCGATACGGTTGCCTCCGAGGTGCAGATCGTGCGCCCGGTTGCGGGCGCGCAAGCCGAACTCGCGCGGTGCCAGTGCCAGTTTCTCGAGCACCAGGGCGCGGTCGAAGCGCACCATCTGCGTGGCCTCGTCGCGGACGGCGCCCGCCGCGCGCAGCAGGCGGCGGCTCTCGCCCTCCAGGAAACGCATGCCGCGCGTTTCGAGCACGCGCAGGGCGCCATCGATGATCTGCTCGACCTGGTCCGCGCCCAGCACCTCGATCGGTGCATACGGGTTGCTCACCGCGCGCCACGGCAGTTGGGTGACCGCCGATACCACGCGCTTTTCGCGACCGCTACGCCGGGCCATCGCGATCTGATTCCGCCGGCAACACCGCGCGACGTTCGATGATACTGGCGGTCGGAAAGACTTCCATGTATGCCTCGCGCAGGGTGCGCACCAGCGCCTCGCGTTCGGGAGCTCCGGGTGGCGGGGTATGCGGCACCTGGCTCATCGTGCCCGCCTGCGGCGTGGGCCGCCCGCGGCCTGTTTTTCCCGGGGTGCCGGCAGCGCAACCACCCTGGCGAGCTCGGGAAAGGCGTCGCTGCGGTTCGGCAGTGTCATCGCGGCGACGAAGTGCTGCTGAAAGTTGGCCGCTATCGCGGTCTCGATCTTCTCGACCGCGCGCACCCGCTGCTCGATCAGGGTGCGCGAATGCCGGTCGAGCAAGGCAATGCGGGCGCCGGTCCCGGCGGCATTGCCGGCCGAGGAGACGTTCTCGAGGCGGCAGTCGGGAATCATGCCCAGCACCATCGCGTACTTCACGTCGATATGGGCGCCGAATGCGCCGGCGAGGCGGATGCGCTCGACTCGCTCGACACCGAAGCGCTCCATCAGCAGGCGGGCGCCGGCATAGAGCGCCGCCTTGGCGAGCTGGATCGCGCGCACATCGTTCTGCAGGATCCGTACTCCCGGTTCGCCTTCGTGCAGCACGTAGGAATAAGTGCGCCCGTCACCGAGCACGCGCGCCGAGCGCTCCGCCATCTTGCCGAGCACGGTGCCGTCCTCGGCGATCACGCCGGCCAGGAACAGCCCGGCGATCGCCTCGATGATGCCCGAACCGCAGATCCCGGTAACGCCGCAGGCGGGCATCGCGGTGGCGAAGCCCGGATCGTCGGACCACAGCTCGCAACCGATCACCTTGAAGCGCGGCTCCAGCGTGTCGGGATCTATGCGCACGCGCTCGATCGCCCCGGGTGCGGCACGCTGTCCGGAGTTGATCTGTGCGCCCTCGAAGGCGGGTCCCGTGGGGCTCGATGCGGCGAGCAGGCGCTCGCGGTTGCCGAGGATGATCTCGGCATTGGTCCCGACATCGACGATCAGGCTCAGCTCCTCGCGCTCCCACGGTGCTTCGGCCAGCAACACGCCGGCGGCATCGGCGCCGACATGGCCGGCGATGCAGGGCAGCGCATACAGATAAGCACCGGGGTTGAGGGCGATGCCGAGCTGTGCGGCCGGTATGCTGAACGCCCCGTCGCTGGCGAGCGCAAACGGCGCGGTGCCGAGTGCGACCGGGTTCAGGCCCAGCACCAGGTGCTGCATGATCGGGTTGCCGACCAGGGTCAGCTCGACGATCTCGGTGAGCGCGATGCCGGCCTCGAGGGCGAGTTCGGCGGCGAGCTCGCTGATCGCGGCACGCACCACCCGTGTCAGCTCTGCTTCGCCGCCCGGGTTCATCATGATGTAGGAGACGCGGCTCATCAGGTCCTCGCCGAAACGGATCTGCGGGTTCATGCGCCCGGCGCTTGCCAGCACCTCGCCGCTCGCCAGTTCGCACAGATGGGCTGCGATGGTGGTGGAGCCCACGTCGAGTGCGATGCCGTAAAGCCGGGTCTGCAGGCCCGGCCACACGGCGATGATTTCGCGCTGCTCACGAACCGCGACGGTGACCTGCCAGTTACCCTCGCGGAGCGTGCGTTGCAGTGCCTGGATCGCGGGCAGCGCGCAGCTCAGCCCCTCGAGGCCCCACTCGCGGTGCAGCGCATCGAGCAAGCGTTCGAGATCGCCGCTCGGATCGTGCATATCGGGTTCGGCAACCACCACGAAATGGGCATGCACCACCGGTGCGATCGCGATGTCGTGGGCTTCGTGCGGTTTGCGCACCACCTGGTGATGCACCTGGCTGCCCGCAGGCACGTCGATCGCGACATCTTCGAGCACCAGCGCCTGGCAGCCGAGCCGGCATTCCGGGTCCAGGCGGCGGCGCGCACCGTAGTCGAGCTCGCTGGCGGTGGCCGGCGACAGGCTGGCGGCGCGTGACACGATACCGTGCTTGGGCAGTTCGCCTGCGGCGACCTGTACCTGGCAGCGACCGCAGATCGCGCGGCCTCCGCAGACCGAATCGAGATCGACGCCCAGCTTGCGCGCCGCGGTCAGCACGCTGGTGCCGCGGGCGACATGACCACGGCGCCCCGATGGCGAGAACACGACCAGGGCGGAATCCGATCCCGTCGTCATCTTGCGTCTCCGGGAACGGGTTCTGCAGCGATTCCGCGGCGTCCACCGCGGCGCCCTCCGCGCGCTTCGACACCATCGGGCAGCGGATTGCGGTAATTGCGGATCCAGTTCGCGCACTGCGGATCGTGACCCATCACGGTATCGGCGCCGCGCACCGCCTGCATCAGCTCGGGATGCAGTGGATTGGTGATCGCCGAGGTCATGCCGCTGGCGATCGCCATGCTGATGAACGAGGCGTTCAGACCGTTGCGGTTGGGCATACCGAAGCTCAGGTTGGAGGCCCCGCACGTGGTATTCACGCCGAGTTCATTGCGCAGGCGCTGCACGAGGTACATCACCTGGCGTCCGGCGCTGTTGATGGCACCGATCGGCATCACCAGCGGATCGACGATCACGTCGCTGGCCGGTATGCCATGGTCGGCGGCGCGCTCGACGATCTTTTTCGCCACCGCGAAGCGCACGTCGATGTTTTCCGAGATGCCGCTGTCGTCATTGGATATCGCGACCACCGCGCAGCCATATTTTTTCACCAGCGGCAGCACCCGTTGCAGGCGTTCCTCCTCGCCGGTGACGGAATTGAGCAGCGCCTTGCCCTGGTAGGCGGCAAGTCCTGCTTCCAGCGCCTCGACGATCGAGGAATCGATGCTGAGCGGGACATCGGTGATCGACTGCAGCAGGCGGATGCACTCGGCGAGCATGCGCGGTTCGTCCGCCAGGGGTATGCCCGCGTTCACGTCGAGAATCCGCGCGCCGGCGGCGACCTGGGCCAGCGCGTCGGCCTGCACCCGGCTGAAGTCACCGGCTTTCATCTCCTCGGCGAGCAGCTTGCGGCCGGTCGGATTGATGCGTTCGCCGATCACCACGAAGGGGCGATCAAAGCCGATCACGACCTCGCGGGTGCGAGAGCTGAGCACGGTGTCAGTCATCGGAGGGTTCCTTTGCCGCGGTGAGGGTGGCTGCGTTGGCGGGCGCTTTCAATCCGGATACGAGCCCTCCTGTCTTGATCACGGCCTCGAGAAGGGGCTCGGGAAAGTGGCTCTCGAGTTCCGCCACGCGCGCGCTGACCAACTGTTCGATATCGCCCGTGACTTCCTCCGATTCGCGACGCCAGTCGGCAAGGTAGGCATCGCTCGAGCCCCGACCGGCGCGCATCGCCGCGCGGTCGATGGCCTTGGCGAACCGTGGTGCCAGCACCTGCTTGTGGTTGCTGCGCCCGACCCGGCCGATCACCTGTGCCGGAATGTCGCGCCAGAAGATGCTGATCAGTTTTGCCATTGCATGACCTGTTCGCCGACGGCGTGCCGAAGGTGCGCGAGCCCGGTGAAATGCCGCTCGTAGGCCAGGCCGAGAAAGCTGGCATGCTGCTCGGCGAGGCGATCGAGTGCCGGGTCCTCGGTTTGCGCCAGGTACACCAGGCGGCGATAGTTGCCGAAGTACTGCGGCAACAATTGCGGGTACCGGTCCAGTCCGAGCCCTTCGCGCACCAGGCGATCGAAATGTCGCGCCAGGAAATCCGTGAGATAGAAGCTCCCCGGCTCGGCATCGGCGAGCGCATGAAAGCTCGTGGAACCCGCCAGGAACTCATAGCAATGCGCGCCCGGCAGGCGTGCGATGCGGTGGCGCTCCAGCAGGCGGTCGATGGCGCCGCCGGTTCCGCAATCGGCATAGGCCACGAAGATGCGGTCGAAATGTGCGCGCTGGGCGAGGATCATCTGCTCCAGCGCCGGCACGATGCGTTCGGGGTGGTTGTGCAGCGCCGCATCGAGACAACGCAGGCTGAGGTGCGACCAGCCCGGCTGCCGGCACAGCTGCGCGAGTTCGCGCGCGATTGCGCCACAGGCGATCAGCAACACCGGGCCGCCCATCTCGCTGCCCGCTACGCGCGTGCCGCGCGTCGCTCCTGCACCAGGCGCTTGGCCACTTCCACCGCGGTGGCAGCGTCGCGACAGTAGGCGTTGGCGCCCACTGCCTTGCCGAACTCCTCGTTGAGCGGCGCGCCCCCGACCATCACGATGTAGTCCTCGCGCAGTCCCTTCCGGGTCATGGTGTCGATCACGACTTTCATGTACGGCATGGTGGTGGTGAGCAATGCCGACATGCCGAGGATCTCGGGGCGGTGTTGCTCGAGCGCCGCGATGTAGGCGTCGGCATCGGTATTGATGCCGAGGTCGATCACCTCGAATCCGGCGCCCTCCATCATCATCCCGACCAGGTTCTTGCCGATGTCGTGAATATCGCCTTTCACGGTCCCGATCACCATCTTGCCGACCGGCTCCGCGCCGGTACTGGCCAGGATCGGTTTCAGGATGGCCATGCCGGCCTTCATCGCGTTGGCGGCGAGCAATACCTCGGGCACGAACAGGATGCCGTCGCGGAAATCGACACCCACGATGGTCATGCCCGCGACCAGCGCCTCGTCGAGTACCTTTTTTGCCGCCCAGCCACGTCCGAGCAGGATGTGGGTGCCTTCGCTGATCTCGTCGGCGAGACCGTCGTAGAGGTCATCGAACATCTGTTCGACGAGCTCCGCATCGGAAAGGTCCGCGAGAATGATGTCCTGGTTGTCGTCGGCCGGTGTTGTCATGGTGCTTATCCCTTTCGAGTCAGGTGTCAGGGGGCGAGAGTCGTTGCCACCTATTCTAAACAACTGTTCAATAAAAGCGCTATTCCCGGGGTAAATGCTCCGCCACTACACCACTCCGGTCGTAACGGCTACTATCTCCGGCCCCCCGACGGGACGGCCCCGCGTCCGGGTAGCCGCATGGAACAACCGATGCCATTCGACAGCGCTGCCATCCGCAATGAATTTCCCTCGATCAACCTGTGCGACGGGGGTTTGCCGCGGATCTATTTCGACAACCCGGCCGGTACCCAGGTGCCGCGCCGCGTGATCGAGCAGATCAGTGATTGCCTGGTGCGGGCCAATGCCAACCTTGGTGGACATTTCGCCAGCAGCCGCATGGCCTGCGAGCTGGTGGACGCCGCACACCAGGCGATGGCGGATTTTCTCGGCGCGGGCTCGGCCGAAGAGATCGTGTTCGGCCAGAACACCACCTCGCTGATTTTTCATATATCGCGCTCGATCGGGCGCACCCTGAGCCCGGGCGACGAGATCGTGCTGACGCGCATGGACCACGACGCCAATATCGGACCGTGGCTGATGCTGGCGGAGGACCTCGGGCTGAAAGTGCGCTGGTGGGAGGTCGATACCGCAACGTTCGAGCTCGATATCAACGCCCTCGAACCCCTGCTCGGCGAGCGCACCCGGCTGGTGGCGGTGAATCATGCGAGCAATGCGCTCGGTACCGTCACCGATGTGGCGGCCGTGGTGGAGCGCGCCCATGCGCACAATGCGCTGGTGTTCGTCGATTCGGTGCAATACGCCCCGCATGCCCTGATCGATGTGCGTGCACTCGGCTGTGATTTCCTGGTCTGTTCACCCTACAAGTTCTACGGTCCGCACCAGGGCGTGTTGTGGGGGCGCCGCGAATTGCTCGAAGGGCTGACGGCTTATCGTGTGCGCCCGGCGGGTGACGTGCTGCCGCACAAGTTCGAGACCGGTACGCTCAGTCACGAGGGCATGGCCGGCACGCTGGGCGCGGTGGAGCATATCGCCTGGGTCGGCCAGGCCATGGGCGGGCTTGCCGCGGACAGCGGGCGCCGGACTCAGCTGCGGCGCGCTTTCGAGCTGTTGCAGGGACACGAAAACGAGCTGGTCCGGGCGCTGCTCGCGGGGCTCGCGAAGTTGCCGGGGCTGCGGGTGCTCGGCATCACCGACCCGGCGCGCATGGCGTGGCGGGTACCGACGGTGTCGTTTGTCCGTGAGCAGCACACGCCGGAGGCAATCGTGCGCGAGCTGGCGCGGCACAATATCTTTGCCTGGAACGGGCACAATTACGCGCTCGAACTGTATCGGCAGCTGGGCATGGAGCGCAGCGGCGGCGTGCGCATCGGTTTTGCCCAATACAACACCCTGGCCGAGGTCGAGCAACTGCTCGAGGTGCTTGGCGCGATGGTATAAGAGGCTTTTTACAATCCTGATAACCCGCTCGAGAGGCGACGAGAAGTGGCCCGGGCCAATGGATCGGAAGTAAAACGATGCGCAGAATGGCGATTACCGATGCCTTTTTCCTGATGAACGAAACCCGCCAGACACCGATGCATGTGGGCGGTATCAATCTCTTTACCCTGCCGGAAGGCACCGACGAGCAGGAGTTTCTGCAGCATCTGGGCGAGGTACTGCGCTACGACGGGGAATTGCGCCGGCCCCTGGGCGAGCGCCTGAAACTGGGGCCCCTCGGTGTCGCCGGCCCGATCCATTGGGAGCGTGACGATCAGCTCGACATGGAATACCACGTGCGGCACTCGGCGCTGCCGAAGCCCGGCCGTTACCGCGAGCTGTTCGCACTGGTCTCGCGGCTGCACAGCACCCTGCTCGATCGCAATCGCCCGATGTGGGAAATGCACCTGATCGAAGGGCTGCAGAAGCGCCAGTTCGCGACCTACATGAAAGCGCATCACTGCGCGATCGACGGTGTCGGGGCAATGCATCTCACCAACAGCATGCTCTCGAGCAGTCCGCGGACCCGGATTCGCCAGTCGCCGTTCTCGATAGAGGCCTACGAGGCCTATCGCAAACGACTTGGCCGGACCAGGGCACGCCCCAGGCCGACTCCCGACACGCGCGATCTGCGAGTGGTGGCGGATGCGATAAAGGAGCAACTCGGCACTTCGGTCAATGTAGCGAGCGCGCTTGGACGCTACGCCGGGGTATGGTTCGGACGAGGCGGCGACCTGGCGGTGCCGTGGCGCAACGTGCCGCACACCCATTTCAATACCGCGGTGAGCGGCTCGCGCCGGTTCGTGGCGCAATCGTGGCCGTTTGCGCGGGTGCGCGCGGTGGGCAAGGCATTCGATGGCACCCTGAACGATGCGGTGCTGGCGGTCTGCGCGGGTGCGTTGCGGCGTCACCTGATCGCCGAGGGCGATCTTCCCGCGCATTCGCTGAAGGCCATGGCGCCGATATCGCTGCGGGCCGAGGGCGATCTCGATTCGGCCAACGCCGTGGGCTTTCTTACCGCCGATCTGGCCACCAACATTGCCGATCCGGACAAACGCTTTGCCGCCATCAGGCATTCCATGCAGGCAGGCAAGCAACAGTTGGCCGGGATGACGCCGCGCGAGATCGAACTGTATACCGTCGTGACCCAGGGGCCGATGCTGCTCAGCACCGTGCTGGGACTCGCCAGCCGTTTCCCCGCGTTCAGCACCGTGGTGTCCAACGTGCCGGGGCCGCGCGAAACCATGTACTGGAACGGCGCGCGTCTCGACGGCATCTATCCGGCGTCGATTCCGTTTCACGGATTCGCGCTCAATATCACGCTGGTCAGCTACGGCGGGAATCTGGATTTCGGGATCGCGGCCTGTCGTCGCTCGGTGCCGCGGGTGCAACGGCTGATCGATTACATGGAGGAAGCACTGGTCGAGCTCGAGGTGACAGCGGGCCTGCGCAAGGCGCCGCGAAAAACCGGAGCTACGCGCCGTGGCAGGACAAGAACCGCAACGCGGGTGCGGCCATGAATTGCCCGCCGGGTACTGCAGTCCGCAGGGGCGCCGCCGCCATCGTGTATGTTGCGGTGCTCGGTTCCTGCGCCGCAACGGCAACCGCGCCGGGCCAGGCGCGCAACGTGATACTGATGATCGGCGACGGCATGGATGAACAGCAGATCACGCTGGCACGTGATTACGTCCATGGAGCCGAGGGCGGTTTTGCGATGGAACAGATGCCGCGCAGGGTATCGGTGAAAGTACAGACCGTGATGGAAGCTCCGCCGCATGGCACCGATTTCATTGCCGACAGCGCCAACACCGCGACCTCGATCGCAACCGGTGAATTGACCAGCCAGGGGCGCCTCGCGACCAGCGCCGGCGACGACCGTGAGCTCCCGACCATCGTCGAACAGGCCTGGGCGGGCGGCTTGCGTACGGGCATCGTGACCACGGCAAGGGTGACCGATGCCACGCCGGCCGCATTCGTGGCCCATGTCAGTTCGCGCGAATGCGAGGGACCGCGGAGCACTGCGCCCGCCGCCGGAGTGTCTGGGTGCCCTGCCGATCTGCAAAGCGCCGGTGGCAGGGGTTCGATCGCGGAACAGCTGGCGGCCTCGAAGCTCGATCTGCTGTTTGGTGGCGGCGCGCAGTATTTCGCCGAGCCGGCTCCGGGCGCAGGCACCGTCGCCGGGATCGCGCAGCGCAACGGCTTCCGGGTGCTGCACGATGCGCGGCAGATGACGGAGTTGCAGCCGGGTGCGCGGGCGCTGGGCTTGTTTGCGCGCGGCAACCTCGCGCGCGAATGGAGCGGTGAAAACGCCCGCGTGGCGGAGACGATTGCGCTCGATGCGCAGGGCAAGCCGCGGTTTCCGCAGCCTTTTGGCTGCGTCCCCAACATCGCCGACCAGCCACCCGTGACACTCGAGGCGATGACGCGCCAGGCGCTGCGGCTGCTCGAGACGGACAATCCACGCGGTTTCCTGCTGGTCGTGGAGGGCGCATCCATCGACAAGGCCGCGCATGACCGTGATCCCTGTGGCGAAATCGGCGAGTTGCAGGCCTTCGACCGTGCGGTGAAGACGGCGCGCGAGTTCGTCGCCGCGAATCCCGATACCTTGCTGATCGTGACGGCCGACCACGCCCAGGCCGGGCAGGTGGTCGGAGCGCCGGCGCTCTACCGCGAGTATGGCGAGTGGTCGGGCCGCGCGGAATACAACCCCGGCTTCTACGCGGTGCTGCGCACGCCGCGCGGAGAACTGCTCGGCGTGAGTTACGCAACCAATGCCGCGGGCACCCAAGAGGAGCTGCATACCGGCGGCAATGTGCCGGCCTATATCGAGGGACCCGGTAGCGCCAGGGTGCCGATCCTGATCGCACAGCGTGAGTTGTATACCCTGATGCACGCGCATCTCGGCTTGCCGATGGCAGACAGCGCCGCCACGCCCTGAGGTCCGCGCTCGGGTGTTGCCACGATCGGCGCAGTCGGTTCCCGCAATCTGCTCGTCGCTGACCGCGTCGGATCGAGGTCGATGCGATTGTCCGCAATCGCGAGCTGTTTGCCGATCGCGAAGAGTCCGCCGATGCAGACATCGGCGGTACCGGCGCGTTTCACGGCGTCCACGGTTCAGGCATTGCGCAGGGTGGCGAGCTCGCTCGCATCGAGCTGCAACTCGCAGGCGAGCGCGCTGTCGCGCAGTTGCTGGGTGTTGCTGCAGCCGATGATCGGAATGGTCGGGTGCGGTTGGCACAGCAGGTAGGCCAGTACCACTTCGTTGATCGAGACACCGTGGCGCGCCGCCACCATCTCGATCACCACCAGTTTCCGGCGGTTGGCATCGTTGCCATAGAGTGCCGCGACATCGGCCGCCAGCGGCACGCCGATGGCCAGCTTCGAGAATACGCCGCGGCTCTGTGCCGAGTAGGGAATCATGGAGAGTCCCTGCTCGTGCAATTCGCGGTACCCGTCCTCGTAATAGCCGCCCGGCGCGTAATTGTGCATCGCCGTGCGATCCGGTTCCGCGAGCCCCCACATCGGCTGGCAGGCCACGAAGCCCTGGTGACCGATCCTGGCGGCGTGGGCCTGCGCCTTGCGGATCCGCGCCGGACTCCAGTTGGAGCAGCCGAAATGGCGGATTCGTCCGGCCTGCTGCTGGGCGATCAGCGCATCGATGATGGGTTGCACGGGCTGCCCGGGATCGTCGCGGTGCAACCAGTAGAGGTCGATATGGCCGATGCCGAGGCGTTCCAGGCTGCCCGCGATATCGCGCTCGAGATGTTCCGGGCTCACGCGCAGCGTGAAGTCCGCGCGATAGTCGAACTCGCAGCCCTTGGTGGCAATGATCCAGTCTTCGCGGCGCTGGCGCGCCAGCCAGCGGCCCAGCGCGAGCTCGGAGGCCCCTCGCGGCGCGGTGCTCATCCAGTCGCCGTAGGCGGCCGCGGTATCGAGGAAATTGCCACCGAGCGCAGTGTAGGCCGCGAGAATATCGGCCACGCGCTCGTCGTCCAGCACGGTACCGAACTGGTTGGTGCCCAGGCACAGTTGGCTCGTTGTCATGTCGGTGCCGGGGAGGGTCAGTCGCTGCATGGTGTATTCGCTCTGTCGATGGGCAGGTGATTGCCGCTGTTTTGGATGGCGGGTTTCGGCAACTTCAGGCCCGGGTTCCGGGTCGCAATAAAGCTCCCGGGATGGATTATGCGCGAGGAGCACTAGGTCTGCATCATTGCGGCGCGTCTTGTCCGCACCCGGGCGCATGCCGCGTATTCGTTGCCGGACAATCTCGATCGCCGGATCGGATTGCCGGCGGTACCGCATGGGTCCGGCGATCACACTCAATGACGAAACCCTCGTGCAGCAGCAGGGGTTGCTCAGGCGAGCGTGCCGCTGCGCATTGGCACCGGCTCCGCGCCGGGAAAAATCGCCCACTGCTGCTGTCCGTCGAGCGACCAGTGTTCGGCGAGCGCCGCACCGATCCATGAGCGTATATCCGAGGTCGGCCTGAGATCGCGTCCCTCGAACAAGTCCGCGCTCGCGAGACCGGGCCACTCGCCGAACACCCTGCCACCACCCAGCGCGCCGCCCGCGAGCAGCAGCACCGATGCGGTGCCGTGATCGGTGCCGCCGGTGCCATTGATGGCCACGGTGCGCCCGAACTCGGTGCCGATCGCGATCAGGGTGTTGCTCCACTGCGCGCCAAGTGCCTCGCGCAGCGCCTGCAGCCCCTCATCGAATTGCCTGAACTGTCTGTCCAGGCGATTGATCTGCGCGGTGTGCGTGTCCCAGCCGCTCATCTCCAGCACTGCGCAACTCGCGTCCGCGTTATCCGCCAGCAGTTGCCCGCAGGCGCGCGTCAGGTTGGCAAAACGCGGGCGGCGTGACTGCGCTCCCTCGATCTCGAGGCCCTCGCGCGTGGCGAGCCCCTCCTGCAGACGTGTGCGCAGGGCATCGTCGTGCTGGTAGAGCTGTAGCAGGCGCTGGTAGAGGTCCTCGTCGGCGCTCGGCAGCGTCGAGGGATACCATGTCTGGGCATGCCCCGTGCCGCGCAGGGTGATCGGCAGCGAGCGCGCTATGGCGATGCTTTCGCCGTGGTAAGCGCCCAGTGCGCGCGCCAGCCAGCCGTTGTCGTGCTCCACCGGCATCAGGCCGCACTCCAGTACATCCTGTGCGTCGAAATGCGATCGTGAACGGTACTGCGTGGCAACTGCCACCACCGGTGCGAAGCTGCGCTCGCGGTACCACGAATGGAGGGTCTTCAGTTGAGGATGCAGACCGTACCCGTCGTCCAGTGGCAACAACCGCTCATCGATTGCTCCGAACAGCACGCCGCGCGCCGCGCCCAGACCGCGATCGAAGGCCGGCACCACGGTATGCAGCGGGTCGAGAGCGCCACGCAGGATTATCCAGACGAATTTCCTTGGTGTTGCCGGGGCCGGCTCGCCGAGCACCCGCCGCTGATGCAACAACACCATCCCCGCCAAACCGAGGCCCAGAAACTGGCGTCTGTACATCGCTACCTCCGCTGGAATTCCGGGCTCATCAATAATATCGCCAAGGCCTGCTGGCGGCTCTCGGCGCCTTTCATCAGTCCGGCGGTATCTGTGGACAGCAGCGAGCCGAGCGCGTTGCGCGCGACATCGAGAGGCTCATCACGAATCCGGCTGGCGAGCTCATCGGCCCAGTCAATGCGCAGCATCAGCGCCTCGGAGCCATCCCAGGCGCTCGTGATATCGCCAAAGCCGGCCGGGGAGCCCGCGCCGAAGGGTTGTTGTCCGAGCGTGCCGAGCACCGCGATCAGGCCGCGCGTGCGTCGCCCGGGTGTGCCTGCGGCGCGCGCTGCCGAGATCACGAATTCGCGGGGGGTCTTGAGTTTTGCCGGTGGCAACGCCCAGGAGGCCGGATGCCCGAGCATGGTTGCGAGCACTTCGCGCAGCTCGCCGCCGGTGGCGAGCCAGCGTCTGCTCATGGCCTGCACCAGATCGAGCGGTGGCTGGTCGGTAACGAAGTGGCGCGCGAGCTTGAACGAGAGGTGGTGCGCGGTCGAAGGGTGCAGTGCGAGATCGAGCAGCATCGCCTTGCCCTGTTTCTGCCCGGTGACTGCATGACGTTTGCCGAGCAGCGTGCGCGTGCCTGGCTGGTGTGCCTGCTCGCGGAAGCGAAAACCCGGCGCTTCATTGCGCGCGATTGCACCCACGCTCCAGCCGGTGATGCCCATCGCGAGTTCGCGCACATCGTCCTGGGTGTAGCCGCCGTCCACGCCGAGCGTATGCAGTTCGAGAATCTCGCGCGCGAGATTCTCGTTGAGACCCCGCTCACGTCGCTTGCCGATTGCCGAGTCCGGACCGAAAGACTGCTCGTTGTTGAGATAGACCAGCATCGCCGGGTGCTGCTCGACGGCAAGCAGCAGATTGGCGAACTTTCCCGCGATATGCGGCGCTATCGCCTCCCGCTCCAGCGTTGGTGCCAGCGCTCGCATGCGCAGATTGCTGTCGCTCACGCTGAAATGGTTCGAGAAAAAATCCAGCAGATGCATCGCGAACGGTGCGTCGCTGCCGATGGCGGTGCCGAGCGTGTCGAGCGCGAGCGCATTGGCCATGCGCCCGATATCCGCGTGCGCAGGCGTGTCGGGTAACGCTTTGTCCGGGGCCTTGCCGGCAGCCGCCGTTTGCTTCTCGCTGCTCTTGCGGTTGCGGTTCATTTGCTGCTGGTGGCGGGCGAACAGCCGCTGCGCGGTATCCGAACTGCCGATTGCGGCGTCGAAGCCCAGTGGCCGCAACTGATCCAGCAGCCAACGTTGCGGCGCGGCGGATGAGCGGGCGATCTCTCCGGCGCGTGCGCCGAGGCCGAAACGATTGGTCGCGATTTCCGCGACGAATTGCGTCATGTGCAGTTGTCCCGCGCCGGGTGGCAATACGCTAACTATATACCGTTGTCCGGTTCGACCTCGCGCATTGCGAAAAATTGCGTCGCGCGAGTCGGTGCCGCTGTATCTATACTTTGCAGGCCCGTCAGCCTGCCGGGCACGAACAGGGAATTCCGATGGCGCAAGCCTGGGTCCGCCAAGCGCTACGACGTATCGACGCCGATTTCGCGCGCTCCGCCGACACGCATCTCGAGCGACTGGAAATACCGGGTTGCCCGGGGCTGGTGCTGTTCCTCAAGGACGAATCGACGCACCCGACCGGCAGTCTCAAGCATCGGCTGGCCCGCTCGCTGTTTCTCTACGGCATCTGCAACGGCTGGATCCGCGAGGGTTCGCTGGTCGTCGACGCGTCGTCCGGTTCGACCGCCATTTCGGAGGCTTATTTCGCGCGCCTGCTCGGGTTGCCGTTCTGCGCCGTGATGCCGCGCACCACCAGCCCGGAAAAAATCGACCGGATCGAGTTCTACGGCGGGCGCTGTCACCTGGTCGATGATCCCGGCAGCGTCTATGCCGAGAGCCAGCGCCTCGCCCGCGAGAGCGGTGGACACTATCTCGACCAGTTCACCTATGCCGAACGCGCCACCGACTGGCGTGGCAACAACAATATCGCGGAAACGCTGTTTGCGCAGATGCGCCTCGAGGATCATCCGGTCCCGCGCTGGATCGTTTGCGGTGCCGGCACCGGCGGAACCTCCGCGACCATCGGCCGCTTCCTGCGCTATCGCCAGATCGACACGCGCCTGTGCGTGGTCGATCCCGAGGGCTCGGTGTTTTTCGATTGCTATCGCAGCGGCCGGCGCGACGTGCCGGGCGCTCAGGTTTCGCGCATCGAAGGGATCGGGCGTGCACGCGTCGAGCCAAGTTTCATCCCGGAGCTCGTGGACCGGATGGTCCGGGTCGCGGATGTGGCGAGTATCGCCGCGGCGCACGTATTGTCGCAGCGGATCGGGCGACCCGTTGGCGGATCCACCGGCACCAACCTGATCGGTGCGCTGCAACTGCTGCACGAGATGCAGCTGGCCGGCGAGCAGGGCGCGGTCGCCACGCTGATCTGTGACAGTGGCCAGCGTTACGAACATTCCTTTTTCAACGACCAATGGTTGCACGCGCAGGGGCTGGACGTCGCGCCGTGGCGCGAGCTCATCGGCGAGTTCCTGCAGTACGGTCGCTGGCCGGATGCGCTGACCCAGATTCACTTCGAACGCGGAGGCTGAAGAGCATGTGCCGATGGCTGACTTATTGCGGCGATCCGATCTACCTCGACCGGATGATATTCGAAGCCAAGAATTCGCTGATACACCAGAGCCTGCACGCGCGTCTCAGTCACGTCACGACCAACGGCGATGGTTTCGGGGTGGGCTGGTATGCCGAGCGCAATACGCCCGGAACCTATCGCGATACCCTGCCCGCATGGAACGATGCGAACCTGCGCTCGATCGCGCACCAGATCCGCTCCGGACTTTTTTTCGCGCATGTGCGCGCCTCCACCGGCACTGCGACCTCGCGTTCGAATTGCCATCCGTTCAGTCATGGCAAGTGGTTGTTCATGCACAACGGCCAGATCGGTGGTTACGAGCGGGTGCGGCGCAAGATCGAGGCGCTGGTCGATGACCGTTACTATGCGCACCGCCTCGGCACCACCGACAGCGAACTGATTTTCTACCTGATGTTCACCGAAGGGCTCGAAACCGATCCGCTCGGTGCGCTGCGTCGCACCATCGGGCGCATCGTCGCGATCATGCGGGAGAACGACATCGGCGAGCCGCTGCGCTTCACCTCGGTGTTCAGCGATGGACACCATATCTACGCGGTGCGTTTCGCCACCGATGACAAGCCGCCGTCGCTGTACTGGCGCGAGACCGGGAAGGAGTGCCTGGTGGTATCCGAGCCGCTCGATGACGATCAGGGCGAATGGCAGGAGGTGCCACCGGGCCAGGTGCTGGTCACGGAGCGTCGCGGCGAGCTCGAAATCCTGCCGTTTGCCGCCGAGACCGGAGTTCAGCGCGCCAGGGCGCGGCTCAGGAACGGCAGGCTGCGCTCCATCCGGTAATCGATGCCGGAGTGCGTATCATCGAATTCCTCGTACACGTGGCTGATGCCGTGGCGGCCCAGTTCGCGTGACAGCAGCCGGCTGCCATAGTGGATGTGATACTGGTCACGCCAGCCGCAATCCACAAAAATTCCCTTCATCGTTTTCAGGTTGGCGCGATGTGCCCTGACCATGTGGACCGGATCATGGGCAAGCCAGCGTTTCCACCGTGCCTCGAGCAATTCGCCGGTATCGAGATCGAAGGGCAGGCGGAAGCCGTTCGGCGCTCGCGGATCGGGGTCGTAACTCGCGGCCATTGCGAGGTTCATCAGGCACATGATTTCCTTGCCCTCGGGCCGGTCCTTCTCCCAGACATGTTTCAGGAAGCGTCGCACCCGTCCATCATCGGTACCGGAGCGGCGTTTTGCATTGCCGCGAGGTGCGCTGTAGCGACCGCTCCGCAATGCGGGCTCGCGGTATTTGGCGAGTTCGTCCAGGGTGTTGGGCCAGTCGGCGCGGTACACGAAATCGAAATAGGCATCACCCGAATGATCGGCGACCGCCCCCCAGTACCCGGGGTACTTCATCGCATGCACGATCGCCCCGTATCCGCCCGATGATTTGCCGAAGCAGGCGCGTGCACCGCGCTCGGCACGGGTACGGAACTCGCCGTCGACAAAGGGGATCAGCTCGCGGGTGAGGTAGTCGGCATAGCGTCCGATCGCGCTCGAGTTGATGTACTGGTTGCCGCCAAGCGCCGTGAAACAATCGGGGAACACCACGATCGCCGGCGCCATGCGCCGTTCATGGATCAGGCGCGCGACGCGTTCGGGCACGTTTTCGTCGAAGGCGCGCCAGGCGATGTGCGAGGGGCCGGAGCCGGTATAACCCACCAGGTCGAACAGCACGGGAAAGCGTTTGTTGCCGCGCCCCTGATGGTACTGCGGTGGCAGCCACACGTTCAGGGGGCGTACATGGGGATCGCCGAGCGCGTTGTCTTCGAGTACCTTCGAAACGTGCTCCAGCGTGACCAGCTGGCCTTCGAGCGAGCTGCGGCGTTTGCGTGTCATGACGCATGACTTCCGTGGCTGGGGAGCATGCATGGTAGCGCGTCCGGTTCAGGGGCGGGGGGTGGATTTTCCGGCGCCCCGAACCAGTGCATACTGCGCGGGCAACGTTGGATAGATGTTGCAACCATTGATAATACGCGGTTTGCTGCCGCAAGGAGTTGCCATGGCCTACGCATTACCCATTCATCCGGCCGTGGATCACGGCATCCGGCGCGCGAGTGCGCGTTTTGGCGGTGGCACGTTGCGCTGCCACTGCACCGAGCGCCCGGTTGAAGTCGCGGTTGCCAGCCAGTGCGCGCACAACCACGTCTGCGGCTGTACCCAGTGCTGGAAACCGCCGGGGGCCTTGTTCTCGCAGGTGGCGGTGGTATCGCGTGCCAAGGTGACGGTCACCAGGCAGGCGCGCCAGCTCGGGGTCGTGGACCGCAAGGCGGTGATCAAGCGCTATGCCTGCAAGCGCTGCGGCGTGCATATGTACGGGCGGATCGACAACGAGACACACCCCTTCTTCGGGCTCGACTTCATACACACCGAGCTGTCGGCCGAAAAGGGCTGGTCACCGCCGCGTTTTGCGGCGTTCGTGTCTTCGATCATCGAGTCGGGGACCAACCCGGTCGAGATGAAGCGGGTGCGCTACCGCTTGCGCCGCCTGGGTCTCGAACCCTATGACTGCCTGTCGCCGGAGCTCATGGATGCGATCGCCACCCATGTGGCGCGCGCCAACGGCAAGCTGGTGGGCTGAGGCGCGGGCCATCGCGCCCGTGGCGGGGTGTTCAGGTCCAGGCGAAGCGGGGCTGCTCGAAGTGACTGACGCGCGTGTCGCGACCCGCCAGTGCCACTTCGCGGAACTGGTACAGCAGCGCCGCGGTCGGCGCGAAGATCTCGTGCCCCACGCTCGGCAGGTGCGCCGAGAGCACCGGATGCTCGCCGTGTGACGTGCGACGCAGGATAGGGATGTCGGGGGATTCCAGCTCGGCGAGAGGTACCCGGTAGCAGGCGGCGACTTCCGCCGGGTCGGGCCTCAGACCCGAGGCGTCCTCCAGCCACAGCACGAAGGGACGGATGCGAAAGCCCGAGCGGGTCGGGAAGTCGTCGAGCCGGCCGAGGATCGCGCCGTGATCGACGCGGATACCGAGTTCTTCGGCAAGCTCGCGCAGCGCGGCGTCTTCGTCAAGTTCACCGGCGTCCACACGACCGCCCGGCAGGGCAAACTGTCCGGCGTGGCGGTTGAGCGTTGTCGGGCGTTCGGTCAGCAGTACGCAGGCTTCGGCGGAATCGTCGGCGGATACCAGCGCGAGCACGACCGCTGCGTGGCGCAACTGGTGCGGATCGAGCTCGCGAGGATGGAAGCGGCACAACTTGGCATGGATGCTCCGACGCAGCGCCTGGTCGAAGCGACGCGCCGGATTCACGCGCTCGTCGCGATCGCCAACGACGGCGCGGGGCGGTTTCTTTCCAGGCATTCGATGGCTGCGTCACGGCATTTGCCACAGCAGGTCGAAACGAGCAGGGTTTCTTCGAGCTGGGCCATGGTGCGCACGCCGT
Organism: Gammaproteobacteria bacterium; assembly: GCA_016705365.1. Classification (NCBI taxonomy): domain Bacteria; kingdom Pseudomonadati; phylum Pseudomonadota; class Gammaproteobacteria; species Gammaproteobacteria bacterium. The sequence continues at coordinate 779,190 of JADIYI010000008.1, forward strand.
GCTTCACCGCATCGGCGATATCGCTTTCGGTAACTGCATTGCAAATACACACATACATCCGGATCACCTTCCAGTCAGGGTTGCCGGAAGCAGACTATCGCAAATGCGAGTGATTCGCAATCGCGATCTGTCACGCCTTGCCCGCGATCCGACGGAATCAGCGCGAGGGCCAGTCCCAAGCCGGACCGCCTGCCTCACATCTTCGACTGAAGGTAGTTCTCGAGTCCCACCCGCCCGATCAACTCGAGTTGGGTCTCCAGCCAGTCGACATGCTCTTCCTCGGACCCAAGGATGTGCTCGAACAACTCGCGCGAAACGTAATCCTGCACCGACTCGCAGTGTGCGATCGCCTCGCGCAGAACCGGTATCGCCTCGAGTTCCAGTGCCAGGTCACACTCGATCATCTCGCGGGTGTTCTCGCCGATCCGCAAGCTGCCGATATCCTGCATATTGGGCAGCCCTTCGAGGAAGAGGATGCGCTCGATCAACTGATCGGCGTGCTTCATCTCGTCGAGCGACTCGTGGTACTCGTGTTCGTCGAGCTTGGTCAGACCCCAGTTCTTGTACATTCGCGCATGCAGGAAATACTGGTTGATCGCGCTCAGTTCCTGGCGCAATACCCTGTTCAGAAACTGGATGACCTGTTTGTCGCCTTTCATGCTCGCTCTCCGCTGCTTCGATTACGGCTCGCATGCTAGACGGCGCGCCGTTGCGTCGCAACCGCTTTACCCGGTTTGCGTTGCGCGGGTGCGCAAACGGTGCTTGCATAGCACCTCGTTTTCCTGGAGCCCGTCGCTCATGCGCCATTTTGCCGGTTTGCTGTTTAGCGTCCTGGTGTCGTTTGCGGCCGTGGCCGGCGAGACGCCGGTCGCGGGGCGTTTCAGTCTCGAGGATGTCTATGCGCCGGTCGTTGCGACCCGCGGCATGGTGGTCACCGAGGAGGAGCTTGCCACCGATGTCGGGGTCGCGATCCTGCGCCGCGGAGGCAATGCGGTGGATGCGGCGGTGGCGGTCGGGCTGGCGCTTGCGGTGGTGCTTCCCGAGGCCGGCAATATCGGCGGCGGGGGCTTCATGCTGGTGCATCTGGCTGCCGGCGGGCGCACGGTAGCGATCGATTACCGGGAGGTCGCTCCGCTCGGTGCGCAACGCGATATGTACCTCGCCGCGGACGGCAGCGTGGATCATGCGGAACTCGACCATGGCGCCAAAAGCATCGGGGTGCCCGGCACGCTGGCCGGTCTGGATCACGTATTGCGCGCATACGGGACGCTCGACTGGAAGGAACTCATCGAGCCGGCCATTGAGCTGGCGCATGATGGCTACGTACTGAACGCGACCCAGGCCGCCTCGCTGGCGATGGGCCGTGAACGCCTGCTGCGCAACGAGGAAGCGCGAAGGGTATTCATGGGCCCGGACGGGCAGAGCCCCGCCATGGGTTCGCGGCGCCGGTCTCCCGACCTGGCCAGAACCCTGAAGGCGCTGCGCCGTGATGGCGTGGCTGCGTTCTACCAGGGAGCGCTGGGTGAGCGCGTGGTCGCGGACGTGCAGCGCCTCGGCGGGGTGCTCGCCAGCGAGGACCTGCGTGCCTACCGCGTCGTGGAGCGCGAGCCGGTAACGGGCGAATATCGCGGCTATCACATCGTCTCGATGCCGCCACCGTCCTCGGGCGGCGTACACCTGGTGCAGATGCTGAATATCCTCGAGGGTTACCCGCTCGGCGCGATGGGCCTCGACAGCGCCGCCAGCGTGCACCTGATGTGCGAGGCCATGCGCCGCGCCTATGCCGACCGCAGCCGGTACCTCGGGGATCCGGATTTCGTCCGGGTGCCGGTTGCCGAGCTGACCAGCAAGGCCTATGCGGCGAGCCTGCGTGCCGGGATCGATCCGCTGCGGGCCACGCCGTCGGAGGAGGTGAAGCCGGGCGAGCTCGCGCCTTACGAAAGCCCCCAGACCACACACTTCTCGGTGATGGATCGCTGGGGCAATGCGGTCGCGAATACCTATACGCTGAACTGGAGCTTCGGCAGCGGCATCGTGGCGCGCGGGACCGGCATTCTCCTCAATAACGAGATGGACGATTTTTCCGCCAAGCCCGGCGAACCGAATATCTACGGGCTGATCGGTGGTGAAGCCAATGCGGTAGCGCCGCGCAAGCGACCGCTGTCGTCGATGACGCCGACCATGGTCATGAAGGACGGACAGGTGTTCGTGGTGACCGGCTCACCCGGTGGCAGCCAGATCATCACCACGGTGCTGCAGACGCTGGTCAACGTGATCGACCACGGCAGCAATATCCAGGGTGCAACCAACGCGCCGCGCTTCCATCACCAGTGGTGGCCCGACGAGCTGCTGGTCGAGAAGATCTTCAGCCCGGACACGATCGCGGTACTGCGTCGGCGCGGGCACCATGTGCGGAGCACCTCGCCCATTGGCACCACCCAGTCGATCCTGTATTGGGATGGCCTTTACCAGGGTGCAGCCGATCCGCGGCGCGGTGGTGGCAAGGCGGGCGGCCTGCAGCAATAGTAGCTACAGGCGGTCGCGCAAACCGCTCAGGTCATAGCCGGCGCGAGCGGCCGCACCGATGATGTCATCCGCAGCGAGTTCGCCGGCGCTGGCAAAGGCCCACAAGGTCGTGCAGCGCGTCCCGCTGCGGCAAAAAGCCAGCACCGGTTGCGCCGCGCTGGCCAGCAGTTGCCGAAACGCGATCACGTCGTGCTCGGTCATCGCTCCCGAAATCACCGGCTGATGATGGTAGGCCAAGCCGTGCTGCTTCGCTATTGCAGCGAGCTCGGCGGCGCTCGGCTGCCCCTGCGACTCGCCATCGGGACGGTTGTTTATCACGGTCCTGAAGCCCAGTCGCGCGACCTCGGCCAGATCGTTGCCGGTCAATTGCGGCGCGACGCTCAGGGCGTCGCTGAGTTTGCGTGTATCCACGGGATTGTCCTCGGAAAGCGGCGGCAGGATTGAGCGATGCGCGCTCGCGGAGCGGATAGCGGGCCTACGCAGGGCCGCGTCGACGGCCGATCAGGCCCAGCGCACCGAGCCCCGCGAGCAGCAAGCTCAGGGTCCCGGGAACGGGAACCGCCGTCGGTGGCCTCGATTGGCCCTCGAGCGCGAAGCCGACGTAGTATTGATTGCCCGCCAGCTCGCCGTTGGGGCGAAAGTAGCTATCGTCGCCGGCGCGCTTGTCGCTGCCCCAGCTCATGAAATTGCCGTTGATGCCGGTCAGGCTGATCCAGTACGAGCCTGCATCGAGGGTCCATTCGGGCAGATCCACTATCGCGTAATGGGTCGACTCCGAGCCCAGCTGAAGGTAATCGCTCCCGGAAAAATTGCGGCTGAACAGCCGCTTGCCCTGCGGGGCGTCCCAGATCGAGACGTTGAGATCGTTGCTGCCGCTCACGGTGTGGTCGAGCACTGCGAATGTGCCGCCCTGCAGCATCGAGGACTGCGCCAAGGTGAACGAGGCAAACATGCGGAAATTCAGGGTATCGGTATTGCAGGGCGAGCACCAGCCGCCGTCCCACGAGTCGAGCGGCTGCTCGTAGAGCGGCGCGGCGCTCGCAGTGCCCGCGAACAGGCAGCAAGCCAAAGACAATCGAAGCAATGGTGCAATTTTTCCTGCAGGCATTGGCTGCCTCCTGCTTGGGTTGCGGGTGAACGTTGGCGTCCCATCCGAGAGTATGGACTACAGATCGCGCCACGTCATCGTTGGCGTGAATGGCCCGCGCCCGGGTTGCGTTTGAAGCGAGCGCGGGCGGGCGGTGAATCGACGCTGCGCGTGGCAAGCCGGTGCGATGATTTGACCTGCGCCGACCCAGCGCATAGATTGGATTCCTCGACGGTGAGGGACGATGCAAACCATTTCCGACCCGCAGCAATGGCAGCAGTGGCTCGCGCAAGCCGGACATTTACTGCAGACAACCGTGCTGGTGCAATCGACGCTGATCCAGCTCGGCGCCGTGCTGCTCGCCGGAGCGTTTGCCGGGCTGGCGGCGAATCACCTGCGCGGCCTGCTGGGTGCGCTGGGCGATCGTGCCCGCGATTCGGCCGGGATGCGCAAGGTCATCGCTCGCGCCCAGGCGCTGGCACTGGCCGGCACCTGGCTGATCATCCAGTGGCTGATCCTCCTCGGCGCCCGTGCGCTGGAATGGCCGAGCGGTTTGCTCACGGTCACCGTCAACCTGCTCGCGGCCTGGGTGATCATCCGCCTGTTGTCGGGTTTCGTGCGCGATCCGATCTTTGCCAAGTTCATATCGATCGCGATCTGGGTGATCGCTGCACTCAATATACTCGGCTGGCTCGAGCGGGCAATCGCGCTGCTCGACGGTTTTGCGATGAGCTTCGGCGATCTTCGCATCTCCCTTCTGGTCGTGATCAAGGCGGTGCTGTCGCTCGCGGTATTGCTGTGGGTTGCCACGGTGGTATCGGAAATGTTCGAGCGCCGCATCAAGGGCTCGAAGGATCTCACCCCATCGGTGCAGGTGCTGTTTTCGAAGCTGTTCCAGATCGTACTGATCGCCATTGCGTTCATCGCGGCCCTGAGCACGGTGGGTATCGACCTCTCGGCCTTCGCGGTACTCGGCGGTGCGATCGGTGTCGGTATCGGTTTCGGCCTGCAGAAAATCGTCTCGAACCTGATCAGCGGCATCATCCTGCTGCTCGACAAGTCGATCAAGCCCGGTGATGTGATCACCGTCGGCGTCTATTATGGCGTGGTCAATTCGCTTGGTGCGCGCTATGTCTCGGTGATCACGCGCGACGGCATCGAGCACCTGATCCCGAACGAGGAACTGATCACCAACCGGGTCGAGAACTGGTCATACAGCGACAGCAATATCCGGTTGAAGGTGCAGATCGGGGTGCACTACAAAGCCGATATCCACCGTGCTCTCGCGTTGTGTGTGGAGGCTGCCGGCGAGGTGCCGCGGGTACTGAAGGAACCGGCCCCGGCAGGATTGCTGCGCGGCTTTGGCGACAGCTCGGTCGATCTCGAGCTGCGTTTCTGGGTCAACGATCCTCAGAATGGCCGTGCCAGCGTATGCAGCGATGTGCTGCTGCGTATCTGGGACAAGTTTCACGAGCATGGGATAGAGATTCCCTACCCGCAGCGTGATCTTCACCTGCGCACGCCGTCCGATATCGAGGGTCTGTTGCGCAGTTCGCGCGGATAGATAGATAGCGGCATTCGCACGCGAGCGGAGGGCTACCAGTAAACCCATTGTGCAGTCAGCAGCACGTAGGCGGTCACCAGGGCGTTGGTAACCATGTGCGCCAGCACCGCGTCGAGTACCCGGCCATGCCGATAGCGCGCCCATGCGTACAGGAGTCCTGCCAGCGTCCCCGCCATCCAGGCGCCGTGGAGCAGGCCGAAGGCCAGCGAGGAACCCGCTATCGCGAACCAGTTCAGCGGCAGCCTGTCGCTCATTGCCGCTTCGCGTCCGCAAAGCTTGCTCAACATGTACCCGCGAAACGCCAGTTCCTCGGCCAGTGGCACGGTGATGATCGAGCCGATGCTGCGCATCAGCAGCCAGCCAATGGTGATGGCGGGTATCGACTGCGCCAGCGCGAGCGAAAATGCCGCATCCGCATCCGCATTCTTTGGCACGGTCAGCAACCACAACCCGAACACCACGATGCCCGCCAGTACCGGCTCCCATGCGGGCCGGTAGCTACGCAGTTCGAGCGCGCGCCAGAAACAGAGCAGGACCGCGCCGGTCGCCAATACCCGCAGTGGGTAAAGCCAATCAAAGCCGGCTGAAAAGGCGCCGCTGACAAGTGTCACCGCCAGCAGCACGACGATCGGCAGCAGCATTGCGGTGGACAGCGGTTCGTGCCTGCGGGCCACCTGCGCGACGGGTGGTTTGTTGCGCACGAAAAATTGTGCGTTGTGAATGAGCGCGATCAATCCCAGGGCGATCGCGATGAATGCGATCCAGCCCGCCTGGGAATGAAATCCACCCAGCGCGATTTCCGGTGACCAACTGTCCCCGATGGCGATGAGCACCGTGATTCGCAGGGCATTGAACAACCAGATCGCAACGATGCCTATCGGATAGAGCAGCAAGGCCCTGGGAAAGCGCAACTCCGCGCGAAACAGGCTCAGGTACAGGGTCAGGAAGCCGATGATCAATCCGATACCCTCGTAGCCCGAGCAGTCAGGCGCGATATTCACGCGAAATTCGCTGGTGCCGAGGATCTTGTCGTTGAGCTCGGCGTAGATCATTTCGTCCGGGTACATCAGGGCGAGCAATCGTGCCGAGACGTGGAAAGTCAGTTCGGCGAGCGAACCCCACAAGCCCTGGCTGAGGCGCGCGACGACAGTCACCGCAGCGGCGACCAGCGCCGACAACAGCATTGCCTGTCGCAGCCGGCCCAGGAAAGAAAACCAGAAGCGGTAATGCGCCAGGCACGCAATGAACAGCAGCAGCGTTGCGGCGGCGAGAAAAACCCAGGCAATCAGCGTGGCCGAGGAAACCGCGCATGCCTCCAGGCTGGCAAAAAACACGTCGGAGCAGACGTAGAAAAGAGCAAACACCGACAGTTGGGCGAACAGGTACCGCTGCCAGTGGTGGCGTAGCGCCGCCCCGCACAGTTCCTGCCACAAACCGCGCAGGTTGGGCAGCATTGCCACCATCAGACCGGCGGCAAACAACAGGCCGAAATGCGTGGCCTGCACCGCATAGAACAGATACGGTTTGCACGCCTCGCTGACCCTGAGGTTGTGCGCATCGATGGCGGCGAACTCGGCAAACGCCAGCAGCACCAGCAAGACGATGCGCCAGCCGGCGCGCGTGTTGTCCGCAGACTCTTCAGGGGGAGCCGTGCTCATGATCGTGTCCGAAGCTGATTCGCGGGATAGCTGCGCGAGTATAGTTCAAAGCACGAGATCGGAAATCGCGTAGTCGTGGCGCCGCCTTTTGCGCGTGCCGGAATCCAAATGTTCTGGCTTCAGTGGCAGATATTGCCGCGTTGGCTGTTGTTTCCGGTGTTCTGCGCCTCGCGCATTACGGATCGCTCGCGCCGGCGACCGATCCCGTGCAGCGCAGCACCATGAAACGGGATCCTGTCACGCAGTCCAATGGCGCAATACCGTCGAATATCTTTACGCGAAATTTCGGTAGGGGTTAATATAATTCAATAACTACATGATAAATATAGAATAAAAATTTCAGGCATACCCTTTGCTTGAGTGATGGCGAACCTTCAAGCGTCGAGTTTGCGGTTCTTCAGGACCAAGTCCGATTGTACCTCGGTGTACCAACGGACTTGGGCTCAGATGCGGGGGTTTTTCAAAAGTTCACTGTAGGAAGGAGTTGGAAATGAAAACAAGGCTTTTGGTATCGGCAGCAGTGTGCGCCCTGGCGTTGGGCAGTGTGAACACATATGCCGGCAACTTTGGTCATGGCTACGGCAACAATGGAGGCAAAGACAACTTCAGCAAATTCGAGAAATTCAAAGGCTTTGACCAGGGCAAGAAATTCGACAAGTTCAAAGACTGGGACAAGCGCGACAAAGACTGGGGCAAAGGCAAGGGGAATTGCGGAAGCGTACCCGAGATCGATGCCGCGAGCGGAACGCTGGGCCTTGGCCTCACCGCGGGCCTTATTGCCCTGCTGAGGGGGCGTCGTCGCACCAGCTGATTCCTGGCGCTCGGGAAGTTGGTCTTGCGACCAGTCGATTCCGGATTGAAACCCGCCCACTGGGCGGGTTTTTTTCGCCTGCGACAGGCTGTTACTGGTTCCCCGGGCGCTAGATTCACAACGGTGGGCACCTATACTGCCAATCGTGTGGTGAACGGATGTGAATCATGATCGGCATGCGTGCTTTGCTTCTTCTCTCTGCTGCCTTGCTCGGCAACCCGGTTGCTGCCGGCGAAATCGAGGAGTTGCAGGCAAGAGCAAACCAGGGCGATGCGGTTTCCCAGGCGGAATTGGGTTTGCGATTCGCGGAGGGAGACGGAGTGGAGCAGGAGTTCGGGCAAGCGTTTCATTGGTGGACGCTGGCCGCGAATCAGGGTGATGCCCTGGCCCAGCGCAACCTGGGAGTGATGTACGCACAGGGCGACCATGTCGCGCAGGATTACACCCGGGCCGTGTACTGGTACACCCTGGCGGCAAATCAGGGCAGCGTGCGCGCCCAGTTCGATCTGGGCGTGATGTACCGCGAGGGCGCCGGCATCCGCCAGGACAATGCTCAGGCGGCCAACTGGTTCACGCTGGCCGCCAACGGGGGCAGCGTCGCGGCCCAGTATTACCTTGGCGTGATGTATACCAAGGGTGCGGGTGTCGCGCAGGATTATCGCCAATCGTTCATCTGGTGTTCCATTGCCGCGGACAACGGTGATGAAGGTGCGCCGCTATACCGTGATTTTGCCGCGACCAAGCTGGCGCCCGCTGTTCTGGACGAAGCGCGGCTCGAAGCCAAAGCGCTACGCGACAGAATTGCGCAGGCGGAGGAGGAGGAATAGCGCGGCGCCGGCCTCAGATTGACCCGGGCGACGCATCTGCTTCGCGCGGCAGCAGAAGCGGTGCGGCGATCTCGATCCAGCGTTCGATGACGCGCGCGATATACGCCGGGTCCGCGGTGTACTGCTCCTGTATCACCAGGCCGCGGATCAGGCACGCGTTCATCACCATCAGCAGATCCACGTCATCCTCGCGGCCGCTCGCGGCCTCGTAGCCGGCGCGTGTCAACGCGGCCGACTGCTCGTGCCATGTCTGCAACTCCGGAGCGACGCGGATTTTCAGCGCCGGATCAGTGCGCATGCGCACGAGGATTTCGAGCAGCGCGCGAAACTCGTCGGTGTTGGCGCCTTTCTGCCAGGTGTTCATCAGTTCGCGGGCGCTCGAGCGCGCCGCCCTGGGGCGGCGCGTGTTGCGGATCTGCAGGAAGGTGGCATTGTTCAGCAGCCAGTTCGCGGTGGCCGCCATCAGGTCTTCCTTGCTCGGAAAATGATGCTGCAGCGCGCCCTTCGATACGCCGGCACGCTCGACCACCCGATTGATCGAGGTGTCGGCATAGCCGTGTTCGACCAGGCATTCGGTCACCGCGCGGCAGATCCTGTTGCGCGCGATGGCTCGTTTTTGCTCCTGTTTGCCAGTTGTCGCGCCGTGCGGCGGTGGTTTGGACATGAGGCGATCCGGGCGTGCCGGTGCGTTGGCTGAAGTGTAGCGACTATAGCATATAAAAACAATACGGACGGCTTGTTTGCGTGTTGAATGAGTGCTACAAAAGCAATTCGGTGACAGCAGTTTGCGGAGGCGTGGAGCATGGCCGGAAAAACGGTTCGCATCGGTGGCGCCAGTGGCTTCTGGGGCGATGCGGCGATGGCGACGCCACAGCTGCTCGGTGACGGCAAGCTCGATTACCTCGTATACGATTATCTCGCCGAGATCACCATGTCGATCATGGCGCGCGCGCGCGCCAGGGATCCGCAGGCGGGTTATGCGAGCGATTTTGTCAGTGCGGCGATGAAACCGCACCTTGCCGAGATCGCGCGTCAGGGGGTGAAGGTGATTGCCAACGCGGGCGGCGTGAATCCAGGCGCCTGCGCCGAGGCCTTGCGGGCGCTGATTGCCGCCGCGGGGTTGAAGCTGAAAGTTGCGGTGGTTTGCGGCGATGAGCTGATCGGGCGCAAACAGGAGATTGCCGCCCGTGGCGCACGGGAAATGTTCTCGGGCGAGGCGTTTCCGGCGCTGAACACGATCGCCAGCATCAACGCCTACCTGGGGGCCTTTCCGATTGCCGTGGCCCTGGGTCATGGGGCCGATATCGTCATTACCGGCCGTTGCGTGGACAGCGCCGTAACGCTCGGGGCCTGTATTCACGAATTCAGCTGGGGGCGTGAAGATCATGACCGGCTCGCCGGTGGCAGTCTCGCCGGCCATATCCTCGAATGCGGTACCCAGGCAACGGGTGGCAATTTCACCGACTGGGAGCAGGTGGTCGATACCCTGGCCGACGCCGGCTATCCGATTGTCGAGATCGCACAGGACGGCGAATTCATCTGCACCAAGCCGGCTGATACCGGAGGAATGGTGTCGGTCGCAACCGTGGCCGAGCAAATGCTCTACGAGATAGGTGATCCGTGCGCCTATGTGCTGCCCGATGTGGTGTGCGATTTTTCTGCCGTGCGGATGGAACAGGTGGGCGAAGACCGGGTGCGGGTCAGCAATGCCCGCGGGCGTGGCGCGCCCGCGACGTACAAGGTCAGCGCAACATTCACCGATGGCTTTCGTGGCGGCGAGACCTGGACGGTCTACGGGCGCGACGCCGAGCGCAAGGCGCGCAAGATCGCGGATAACGCGCTGGCGCGTGCGCGCAAAACGCTGCGCCTGCTGGGCTTGGCGGATTTCGCCGAGACCAGTGTCGAGATCATCGGCGCCGAATCCCATTACGGCGCCTCACGGCGTGTATTCGGGGCGCGCGAGGTGAATCTCAAGGTCGCCGCGCGTCATGAAAGCGCGGCCGGCATTGGCGTGCTGTTCAAGGAGTTCGTGGGAACCGCGCTGGCGGCACCGCCCGGTCTCACCGGGTTCGCGGGCGGCCGCCCGCATCCGTCACCGGTCGTGCGCCTGTTTTCGCTGCTGCTGCCAAAGACCGAGGTGGAAATACTGGTGGATGTCGAGGGCGATCTGCATGCCTGCAACGACCCGCTGCCCGCGGCCGAGCTTCCCGCGGCGCCGGCACCTGTTCCGTCGCCGCCGGCTCCCGGTGGCGCGAACGTGGCGGTGGCGCTGGAACGACTCGCCTGGGGGCGCAGTGGCGACAAGGGCAACAACGCGAATATCGGCATCATCGCCCGCCGGCCCGAATACCTGCCCTATATCTGGGCCGCGTTGAGCATCGAGCGTGTGGCACAGCGTTTTGCCCATTTCCTGCAGGGCGAGGTGGAGCGTTTTTATCTCCCGGGTTTGCCGGCGATCAATTTTCTGTTGCACGATGTGCTCGGTGGTGGCGGCATGGCGAGCCTGCGCACCGATCCGCAGGGCAAGGGCTACGCCCAGTTGCTGCTGGATGAGCCGATCACGATTCCCGTCACGCTTGCGGAGACCCTCTGATGCCCGTTTTCCACAGCAGGATCCTTGCCGGCACGGACAGCTTCGCCGGCAATCGCCGCGATATGCTGGCGCTGGTCCAGAGGCTGCGCGAATACGAGGCGCGGGCCGTCACGCTGTCGGAGAAGCGCCGCGCACGTTTCGAGCAGCGCGGCCAGCTCACGCCGCGCGAGCGGCTCGCGCGCCTGCTCGACCCCGGCATGCCGTTCGTCGAGCTCTACAACATGGCCAACTTCCTGGTCGACGACCCGAGTCCCGACACCAGTGTGCCTGGCGCGAGCATGATCGGCGGCATCGGTTTCGTGAGCGGTGTGCGTTGCGTGCTCTATGTCGATGACAGTGGCATCAACGCTGGTGCCGCGACCACCACCTCGGTCACCAAATCACTCGGTGTGCTGGAGCTTGCGCTGCGGCACAAGCTGCCGTTCGTGCACCTCGTGGAGAGTGCCGGCGCCAACCTCCTGCAGTACACCGTGGAGTTGTGGGCCCATGGCGGAGGCATGTTCTACGGCTTGGCGAAGCTCAGCGCGGCGGGTATTCCGACCCTGGCGGTGTTGCATGGGCCGTCCACCGCGGGTGGCGCCTACCAGCCCGGCATGAGCGATTACGTGATCGGTGTAAGGAACAACGGCATGGCGGCGCTGGCCGGTGCCGCGTTGCTCCGCGCCGCGACCGGCGAAGTCGCCGACGATCGCGAACTGGGCGGATCGGAAATGCACGCCAGTGTATCGGGGCTGGTGGAATACCTGGCCGAGGATGATGCGCACGCTCTGCTGCTCGCGCGCGATCTGCTCGCGCGGCTCGACTGGAACAAGGGCTGCGCGCGGCTTCCCGCGCGCGATTTCAGGGCGCCGTTGCATGACCCGGATGAAATTGCCGGGCTGGTGCCGGTGGATTACCGCAAGCCCTACGATATGCGCGAACTCGCGGCCCGCCTCGTCGATGGCTCCGATTTCATCGACTTCAAGCCGCGCTACGGTGCGGCGACGGTGTGTCTGCAGGCCGCGATCTTCGGGCATGCCTGCGGGATCATCGGCAACAACGGACCGATCGATCCGGCGGGCGCGACCAAGGTCGCGCAGTTCGTGCAGCTCTGCGAGCAATCACGGCTGCCGCTCGTCTTTCTCAGCAACACCACCGGCTACATGGTCGGCACCGAGTACGAACGCGCCGGCATGATCAAGCACGGCTCGAAAATGATCCAGGCGATCTCCAACGCCGATGTGCCGCGCATCACGCTGTATATCGGAGCCAGCTTCGGTGCTGGCAACTACGGCATGTGCGGCTATGCCTACAAGCCGGATTTCCTGTTTGCGTGGCCCAACGCGATGACCGGGGTGATGGGCGGCGAGCAGGCGGCCGGCACCATGGAGCAGGTTGCGCGCGTTGGTGCCAGGCGCCGTGGCATCGAGCTCGACGAGCAGGTGCTGGCGCAGCAGCGTGCCGCGGTGATCGCCCATTACGACCGCCAGTCGGGCGCGTTCTACACCTCGGGCCGTTGCCTCGATCACGGCATCATCGATCCGCGCGATACCCGCAAGGTACTCGGTTTCGCACTGGATACCTGCTGGGAGGCGCGCCAGCGCAGGCTGCAGCCGAACAGCTTCGGCGTGGCGCGGATGTGAGCGGGAAGTTTCAGGGAGATGCCCAGGTGAGCCGGATTCGAAGCATATTGGTTGCCAATCGTGGCGAAATCGCACTGCGCGTGATGCGCACCGCGAAGGCACTCGGTTACCGCACCATTGCCGTTTATTCCACGGCCGACGCCGATGCGCCGCATGTGCGCGTGGCCGATGATGCGGTGCTGCTCGGCCCGGCGCCGGCGGCACAGTCCTATCTCGATGGCGGACGCATTCTGCGGGCGGCGGCGCAGACCGGGGCCGATGCGATCCACCCGGGCTATGGCTTCCTGTCGGAGAACGCCGGTTTTGCGCGCGCGGTCGAAGCCGCCGGCCTGGTGTTCATCGGCCCGAGCGCGGAAGCGATCGACATGATGGGCAACAAGGCGGCGGCCAAACGCCGCATGATCGCGGCCGGTGTCCCCTGCGTACCAGGGTATGAGGAAGAAGATCAGTCCGCTGCGACCCTGATAGCGGCGGCTGCCGCGATCGGTTACCCGGTCATGGTCAAGGCGGCTGCCGGTGGCGGAGGCCGTGGCATGCGCCTGGTGCTTGAGTCCGGCGCGCTTCCCGGCGCGCTCGCCAGCGCGCGATCCGAGGCGCTGAACGCCTTCGGATCCGCGGAACTGATTCTCGAAAAAGCCATCGAATGCCCGCGCCATGTCGAGTTCCAGGTATTTGCCGACAGCCACGGCAACATCCTGCACGTTGGCGAGCGGGACTGCTCGGTGCAGCGTCGTCATCAGAAGGTGGTCGAGGAAGCACCGTGTCCGGTGCTGGACGATGCGCTGCGTGCGCGCATGGGTGCGGCGGCGGTCGAGGCCGCGCGCAGCATCGATTACCGCGGCGCCGGCACGGTGGAGTTCCTGCTCGACGAGAGTGGCGCGTTTTATTTCCTCGAGATGAACACCCGGCTACAGGTCGAACACCCGGTGACCGAGATGATCACGGGACTCGATCTGGTGGCGCTGCAGATTCGCGTCGCCGAGGGAAAGGCGCTGGGAATCACCCAGGAGCAGGTACGGTTCTCGGGGCATGCGATCGAGGCGCGGCTCTATGCCGAAGACCCGTCCAGGGATTTTCTCCCGGTCAGCGGCCGGGTGGCGCTGTGGCAACCGGCGAGCGGCGATGGCGTGCGCGTCGATGCGGGTATCGCCAGCGGCCAGCTGATCTCGCCGTTCTACGATCCGATGCTCGCGAAGATCATTGCCTGGGGCGAGAGCCGGGATATGGCAATCGATCGTCTGGTCGGCGCGCTGAGCGCCTCGCGGCTGTTCGGGCTCGCCACCAACAAGAGCTTTCTGGTCGATATCCTGGAGCGTGAAACTTTCCGCAGGGGCCAGGCAAGCACGGCATTCATCGATCAGGAATTCGCGGGCGACATCGGCGATGCCGCGGTGCCCGGCCGCGAGGATGCCGCCATTGCCGCGCTGCTGGAGTTCCTGGCCGGGCGTGACCGGGCGCGGGCAGCGACGCTCGGCTGCCCCGAGGAATTGCTCGATTGGTCATCGCAGGGCACGTCATTCACGCACTATCGCTATGCCGCGCAACCACCTTTCGATCTGCGCCTGGTGCCTTCGGGTGGAGGACGCTACCGCGTGCTCCACGGGCAGGACGAGATGCAGCTGGAGGTGCTCTCGCACAGCGCCGATACGCTCAGCGTGCTGCTCGATGGCCGGCGCGAGTCGGTCGGCTATTTCGGCGAGCAGCCCGGTATCGTGCATCTCGCGCGCGGGCGGCGCACACTGGTGCTGCGCAACGAGCTGATGTTTGCCGGTATGGCAGAGGAATCATCCGCGGGCGGGCGGGTCAGCGCACCGATGCATGGCGTGCTGCTCGAGGTGTTCGTGAAACCCGGCGAGCGCGTTGCCAGGGGCACACGTCTGGCGGTGCTCGAGGCGATGAAGATGCAGCACGAACTGCTCTCTTCGGTGAATGGCGAAGTGCGCGAGGTCGCAGCCACGGCTGGCACGCAGGTGACGGCCGATGATCTGCTGATCGATATCGAGGTGGATGAAGCAACCTGATGGCGGGGGTTGTGTCCTGAGCGAGTGGGAGAAGCGACATGGTTGAACAAGCGGCCGATTTCCGCGAGGAGAGTGAACTCCTGTACCGTTTGCTCGAACCGCTGGCTGACGCGGAATTCGAGAAGAAAACACTGTTCAAGAACTGGACGTTGACCCATGTGCTGGGGCATCTCCATTTGTGGAACTGCGCGGCGGATATCGCGCTGAACGACAGCGCGGCGTTCGAGCATTTCGCGGCCAGCGTTACCGAGGCCGTCGTGAAGGGCAGCCTGCGGGCATTCGAGAACGAGTGGCTCGCCGGCCGCCGCGGCAGGGCATTGCTGGAGGAGTGGCGCGCGTTCTACCTGCCGATGTCGCGGCGGATCGAACAGGCGGACCCCCGCCAGCGGGTGAAATGGCTCGGTCCCGACATGAGCGTACGCTCGAGCATCAGCGCACGCCTGATGGAAACCTGGGCGCATGGCCAGGAGGTATTTGATCATCTGGGGGTGCGTCGCATCGACACCGATCGCATCCGCAATATCGCGCAACTCGGCGTGAACACCTTTGGCTGGACCTTCGGCAATCGCGGGATGAAAGCGCCCGGCGCCGCGCCACGGGTCACGCTGCTGGCTCCATCGGGTGCGACCTGGGAATGGAATGGCGACAACACCGCGGACCACGTCCAGGGCAGTGCCACCGAGTTCTGCCAGGTCGTGACCCAGACGCGCAATATCGGCGACACCGGCTTGCGGGTGAGCGGCGCCGTTGCCGAACAGTGGATGGCGATTGCGCAGTGCTTTGCCGGCCCGCCGGAGCAGCCGCCCGCAACCGGCACGCGGCACCCTGATTCGTGATCGGGCACTGGTATACACTGGCGCCCGTGGTTTCATTTACCTTGTCACCGTACAGGATTTGCCCATGTCATTGGTCACCGTCCCGGACGGCAGAGCGACGCCGCAACCGGCGCTGACTCCGATCGGCCATGTGACCGAGGTGCAGGGTCCGGTGGTGGTGATACGCTGCCAGACCTTGCCACCCCTGCGCCAGGCGCTCGACGCGCGGACCGACGGTCACAGCTATCTGTGCGAAGTGCATCAGCACCTCGACGAACATCATGTGCGGGCGATCATTCTGCACCGCTCGGCCGGCCTGCAGCGCGGCACGCCGGTCTTCGATACCGGCAGCCCGCTGCACGTACCGATGTCGCCGGATTGCCTGGGACGCGTGCTGAACGTGTTCGGCGAACCCATCGACGGCATGGCGCCGTTGCACCCCGATCACTACCGCAACATCCACAGCGCGCCAATGCCGCTGAACCGGGTCACCAGCAGCGAGACCATACTCGAGACTGGCATCAAGGTGGTCGATCTGCTGTGTCCCTTCGTGCGCGGCGGCAAGACCGGCCTGCTCGGCGGCGCCGGTGTGGGCAAGACCATGCTGATCATGGAGTTCATGCACGCGATCACCCACATCCACCACGGCCTGTCGGTGTTTGCCGGTGTCGGCGAGCGCATCCGCGAAGGTCATGAACTGTGGCACGAGATGCATGCCGCGGGCGTCCTGCCGAATTCGCTGCTGGTCTACGGCGAAATGGACGAGAGCCCGGGAGTGCGGTTTCGGGTCGCACTGGCCGCGCTGACCTATGCGGAGTACCTGCGCGATTCGCAGCAGAAGGAAGTGCTGTTCGTGGTCGACAACGTGTTCCGTTTCGTGCAGGCCGGCAGCGAGATATCGAGCCTGCTCGGGCGCATGCCGGCCACGGTCGGCTACCAGCCGACGCTCTCGACCGAGGTCGCGGAACTCGAGGAGCGCATCAATTCATCGGCCGAGGGCGCCATCACCTCGGTGCAGGCGGTCTACGTGCCGGCCGATGACATGACCGACCCGGCGGTCAGCGAGATACTCAGCCACCTCGACACCAACGTGATTCTCTCGCGCGCCCAGGCCAGCCAGGGCATCTATCCGGCGGTTGATCCGCTGGCCTCGAAGACCAAGCTGATGGACCGTCGCGTGCTCGGCGAGCGTCACTACCGTGTTGCGCATGCGGTGCAGGAACACCTCGCGCGCTACCAGGAGCTCGAGGACATGATCGCGATGCTCGGCATGGAGGAGTTGTCGGAGGAAGACCAGCGCGTGGTAAAGCGCGCGCGGCGCCTGCAGCGCTACCTCACGCAGCCGTTCTTCGTGACCCAGGAGCACTCGGGGATTCCCGGAGTCAGCGTTCCGCTCGCGCAGACGCTGGCCGACTGCGAGGCCTTCCTCGAAGGAAAATACGATGCGCTGCCCGAGGACGATTGCTACATGAAAGGCGCCATGGAGCAGATCTGAGATGAGCGCGCGGTTCCGCATGGAGGTCTATGACAGCAGGCAACTGGCGTGTGTCGAGGAGGTCTGGCAATTCGTCGGCGAGGACGCCAGCGGTTGCTTCGGGCTGATGGCGCATCATCAGCGCTTCATGACCGTGCTGGAGAGCGGGCTCGCGCGCTTCCGCCACGGCCTTGACGATGCCGTTGCCGACTGGGAGTACCTGGCCTTTCCGGGTGCGCTGCTGTCGTTCGAGGACAACGTGCTGAGGATCATTGCACGGCGCTTCTGGCGGCACGCGGATTTTGACCAGATCAGCCGCATCCTCGAGGAGCAGATGCTGCGCGACCAGCAGGCCAGCCAGCAGTTGCGCCTGAGCCTTGCAAAGATCGAGGAAAACATGATGTTGCGTATCTGGGAACTCAAGAAGCACCAGGCATGACCATCGACGAGCGCGAGAAGCAGCAACTGGAGAAGCGCATCGCCAACCAGGCCCGGCGTATCCACCGCGCGCGTCGCGAGCACAACACGATGCTCGCGGAACTCGCGCACTTCGGCAGCCTGGGCTTTCTGTTCGTGATCCCGGTGGTGATCGGCGCCTATCTCGGCAGCTGGCTGGATGGCAGGTACACGGGTTTCCAGACCAGCTGGACCGTCAGCCTGATCCTGCTCGGTGTCACGATCGGCATCGGTAATGTATACCTGTTCATCAAGGACAAGGACTGAGGCCATGAACAGCGATCTTTTGCACAGGGGCGGCATTGATCTCGGCCTGTTCACGCTGAGCGAGACCGTGCTCGACACCTGGGGACTCATGCTGCTGCTGACGGGAGTTTCGTGGCTGGTCACGCGCCGCCTGCAGTTCAACCCGGGGCGCTGGCAGACCGTGCTCGAAGGCGTGGTGAGCGTGGCCTGCAATGCCATCGAGGGCATGCAACCGGGGCACATCCGCGAACTGATGCCGCTGATCACCACGCTCTGGATCTTCCTGGTTTTCGCCAACCTGATGGGGCTGGTGCCGGGGCTGCATTCACCCACCGAGGATCTCTCGCTCACCGCCGCGCTGGCGATCATCGTGTTTGTGTCGGTGCACTGGTACGGCATCCGCATCAGCGGTTTTCGTGCCTACATGCGCCACTACCTTTCACCGACACCGCTGATGCTGCCGTTCCACGTGCTGAGCGAAATCACCCGCACGCTGGCACTGGCGGTGCGCCTGTTCGGCAACATGATGAGTCTGAGCATGGCGGCGCTGCTGGTGCTGATGGTCGCGGGATTTCTGGCACCGGTTCCGATCCTGATGCTGCATATCGTCGAGGCGCTGGTACAGGCCTATATTTTCGGCATCCTCGCGCTGATCTATATCGCGAGCGGGCTGCAATCCCAGCAGTCGCGTCTCGAACAACCCGAAGGAGAAACCCATGAATGACAGCGTGCTGCTCGTCAGCTGTTTTACCGTTGCCGCGCTGCTGGCCATCGCCATCGGCGTGATCGGCCCCGCGCTGGCGATGGGCAAGGCCATCAGCCAGGCGCTGGAGGCGCTGGCGCGCCAGCCCGAGGCCGAGAAGTCCATCATGCGCATCCTGTTCATCGGGCTGGCGATGATCGAGTCACTGGCGATCTATGTGCTGGTCGTGGTGCTGATCGTGCTGTTCCGCAACCCGCTGCTGTCGTTGCTGACTCCGGCGCTGGGTTCCTGAGCAAGCGCGCAGCCGAGGGGGGAACGAGGTGAACATCGACTGGACGAGTTTCTCGCTGGAGATCATCAACTTCCTGGTGCTCGTCTGGCTGCTCAAGCATTTTCTCTACAAGCCGGTCATGGACATCATCGGCCGCCGCCAGGCTCTGATTGCGGAGGATCTCGCAAAGGCAGAGCAGGCCCGGCAGGCAGCGGCGCAGATGGTCACGGACTTCGAGGCGCGCAGCAAGGAGATGGACAGCGAGCGGCTCCGGGCCCGCGAGGAGCTGGGGCAGGAGATCGCAACGTTGCGTATCGCGAAGCTCGAGGCGCTGGAGGCGGAAATCGCTGCCGAGCGCGACAAGGGCGCGGTGCTGCGCCAGCACGAGAAGAGTGAAATGCTGAGAGCCTGCGAGGAGCAGGCCGTGACCCTGGCTGCGCGCTTTGCCAGCAGGCTGCTGGAGCGCTTCGCTTCGCCGGCGCTCTGCGATCAACTGGTGGCGCTGGCGATCGAGCAGCTCGCAACCCTGCCCGAGACGACCCGGGTGCAGCTCGAGGCAAGCATCGAGCAGCAGCACGCCCCTGTTCGCGTGTGCAGCTCCCATCCGCTCGGCGATGCGATCCGGCAACGACTCGAAGCCGCGCTCGGGGCACTCACGGGCACGCCGCCACCGGTTGAATACAGCGTGGATCCGGCGTTGATCGCCGGCGTCGCGATCCGCGTCGAGGCGCTGCTGCTCGACGCCAGCCTCGCCGCCGAACTGAAGCTGTTCGAGGCGAGCGGCGATGCCGTCTGAGCCATTGCTGCTGGCGCGCGAGGCGCTCGGGCAACTCGGGCAGCTCGAGCAGTGGATCGAGCACTACGAGCTGCGCCTGCGCGCAACCGAACAGGGTGTGGTGAGCTCGGTTGGCGATGGCATTGCCTGGATCAGCGGGCTGCCCTCGGCCGCCATCGACGAGATCCTGTTGTTCCAGGACGGCAGCCGGGGCGTGGTCTACCACCTCGGCGAGAGCAGCGTCGGCGCGATCATGCTGCAGCAGACACAGCAGCTCGCGGCCGGCTGCAAGGTGCATCTCAGCAAGCGGCAGATGAGCATTGCCACGGGAGACACGCTGCTCGGGCGCGTGATCAATCCGCTCGGCGAGGTGCTCGACGGCGGCGAGGCGCCGCGTGACACGCAGCACCGCCCGCTCGACACACGCTCGCCGGGCATCGTCGAGCGCGATTTCGTGCACGATCCGCTCTACATGGGCAGCAAGATCATCGACACGCTGATACCCGTCGGACGCGGCCAGCGCCAGCTGATCATCGGTGACGATGGCCTCGGCCGAAGCTCGCTCGCGATGGATGCGATCATCAACCAGCGCGGACGCGATGTGTACTGCGTCTACGTTATGATCGGCCAGCGCCGCTCCAGCGTGGTCAGCACCCTGAATGCCCTCAAGCATTTCGGCGCCATCGATTACACCACCGTGGTGGTCAGCGAGGCCAGCGCGCTGCCGGGGCTGTCCTATATCGCGCCATTCGCGGGCTGCGCCATCGCCGAGGCCTGGATGTATCGCGGCAAGGACGTACTGATCGTCTACGACGATCTCAGCACCCACGCACATGCCTATCGCGAGCTGTCGCTGCTGTTGCGCCGCCCGCCCGGACGCGAGGCCTACCCCGGCGACATTTTCTTCCTGCATTCGCGCCTGCTGGAGCGCGCCACCTGTCTCAACGCGAGCTGCGGCGGGGGCAGCATCACTGCTCTGCCGATCGTGGAAACCCAGCTCGGCGAGATTGCCTCCTATATCCCGACCAACCTGATCTCGATCACCGATGGCCAGATCTATCTCAGCCAGGCCCTGTTCCAAGGTGGCTTCCGGCCATCGATCGACATCAGCAAATCGGTATCGCGTATCGGCGGCAAGGCGCAACCCGAGGCGATCAAGAACGAGGCGAGCAGGATGAAGCTCGATTACCTGCAATTCCTCGAACTCGAGGTGTTCACGCGTTTTGGTGCGCGCCCCGAAACCGGCCTGCAGAAGAAACTGCAGCGCGGCCGGATCCTGCGCGAGCTGCTGAAGCAGGACCGGCTGAAACCGGTCAGCGAGTGTTTCAACCTGGGCTGGTTGATCGGCTTCAACGAGGACCTGTTCGATGGCAAGCCGCTCGAGGAGTTGCAGAGTTGCATGGATGCACTGCAGGAACAGATTGCCGCCAGCGCACTCGGGCTCGATTCCCCGCGCAAGGAGTGGATCGAGCAGCTCGAGGCGTGGCTCGGCATTCCGGGATCGGGCTGACCGTGTCGCGCCGCCACGTGATCGACCGTCGCCTGCAGATGCTGGCCGACATCCGCGGCATCATGGACAGCATCAAGACGCTGGCCCACATGGAAACCCAGCGCCTGGCGCCGGTCCTGCCGGTCCAGCAGCTGTGCGTGCAGCGGGTGCGGCAAATGGCCGCGGATTTTGCGTCCGAGCACGCGCTGCCCGCACTGAACGGGCGCGCGGAAAACCCGCTGCTGATCGTGATCGGCGCCGAGCGCGGGCTGTGCGGCGATTTCAACAAGCAGATGCAGGAGGCGCTGGAACACTTGCCCGCGACAGCCGCGCCGCGCGCGATCGTTTGCCTCGGCACGCGTCTGGGGCAGAAGCTCGAAGGCCGCCCCGGCCTGCTGGCGCAATTGTCGGGTGCCACGATCGCCGACGATGTGCCGGCCGTGATTCGCCAGCTGCTCGAGCGTTGCGCCGCGCTGCAGAGCGAGCAGCATCTGCCCTCTCTCGCCCTGCTGTATCACGGTGCCGGCGACGAGGGCATCCGGCTCGATCCGTTGCTCTCGCCCTTTCTGGAAGCGGATCGGGTGGCCCCGCGCGCGCCGCTGCTGCTGAACCTCGAGCCGCAGGTATTCGTGCACGGACTGCTGCAGCAGTACCTGCACACGGTGCTGCTGCACGCCTGCTATTCCTCGCTGCTGGCCGAAAACAGAAAGCGCGTGGCGCATCTCGAAAATGCGGTGACGCACCTCGACGAGGAACACGACCGTCTCGAGCACAAGCGCAACCGCCTGTACCAGGAGGACATCATCGCGGAGCTGGAAATCATCCTGGTGGCCGATCAGTCGACGGGTGAGTTCGTGCGCCGCTGAACGGCTTGATCAATGCTCCTTGCCATCCACCCTGGCCTTGAGCAGCAACGGGATCAAGCGCAAGGCCAGGATCGTGAAGCCACACAGCCAGCCACAGGCGGCGAGCAGGATCCACAGCGAATAGGCGGCGGCATCGATTTGCGGGGCAATGACCCGCAGCACGAATGCGAAGATCATGATCCACAGCACCAGTTTGTCCACACCGTCGAAAGCCACTTTGCGCCCGGTGTGCCCCCTGGCGATCCTGATCAGCATGGCGGGAATGATCAGCCCCATGACGCCAAGCCCGAACACATGCACCGAAAGCGCGCCGACCCAGTGTGGCGCCGCGAACGCGCCTAGCGCCTCGATCAGCAATTGCAGCACGATGCCGATGTAGCCCAGGTACATGATGCCGAGTTCCAGGCGCCGCATGGCCAGTTGCGGCTTCCAGAAGATGAACCTTGCCGTCAGCAGCAGCGCGAGCAGCAAGGAGATCCCGCCTGCCAGCGCTGCGGGCAGGAAGCCGGCTCCGACCAGCAGCAGCGCGAGCAGCTTGATTGTCCGGTCCAGCATCTCGTGGCGCAGGATGCTCGCCTGGAATACGTTCTTCATGAACTGGGTCAGGGTGCGCTCCAGCATGACCAGAAAGGCCATCCGAAACAGTCCCGTTGCCATGACGACACCCGCCTGGAAATGCCCGGGGTCGAGCAGCAACTGCTTGGCCAGCAGAAAAGCCGGAAAGATCAGCAGGAAGAAATAGTTGTCGCGGTAGTCGTCCTGCTTGCGATAGCGCAGCAGCGTCCATGCCAGCATGGCAGTGATCGAACCCAGGAACAGATTGTTCGACAGCTCGAACAGCCAGCTGGGCCAGCCCCCGCCGGACCACATCCCGATGCGTTCAAAGAGCCAGGCCGCCACCAGGTACATCAGCGCCACGCCGTGATAGCCGCGGACCTGGACCCAGTTCTTGGTCGCGGTCAGCAGAAAGCCGCCGAGGACGGCCCAGCCGAAGCCGAAAAACATTTCGTGGGCATGCCACTGCACGGCGGCAAAGGAGGTGTCGGGCGCCGGCAGCAGGCCGCGATAGATCAGCACCCAGAGCAGTGGCAGAGCGAGACCGGAAAAACAGGCCAGGGCAAAGAAAGGACGGAAACCGACCAGCCAGAGGGGGTGCATTGATAAATTCATGTCCGCATTGCCATCCATCTATTTGCCTTTTTTCCTGCGCTCCAGGTCGCGCCAGTACTGGAACTCGCTTTCATAGATTTCCGCGTCGAGCTCCATGACGCGCAACTGCAGCCGTTCCTGGGCGTCGGCGACCGCCTTGTTGTAGATAACCGGGCCCAGCTCCGCAATAAAATAGTCGAGCAGCGCGTCGGCGCCGAGGCGACCGATTTTCTCGTCCATGTTTTCATCGAAGTAACGCTCGATCGAATCGAGCGCCGCCTTGCGTGCTTCCCTGGAAATCTCGATGCTCATGTCGGGTCCGCTTGTCCGGGCTGGTTCGGCTTGCGCAGCGCGCGTGCGCCCTCAGGCTCTCTGCCACACGAGCGGGCAGTCCGGCCCATCGAGCACATCGCCTTCGTTGACCAATTCGTGATGCGGCTTGAGTGGCGCTCCCGGCCGGATATGGTAGCGCACATCGTCACCGCAATAACGCACGCTGATCGCACGCCGGCGCCGGTCGCGGCTCAGGTTGCCGCCGGCCGCATGCAGTGTGCGCGCATGATGCACCGTCATGTCGCCGGGACCCAGATCGAACTGCAGCAGCTCGACTTCGCCCTCGGCAGCCATCCGGTCGATATCGGGAACCTGTTCGCCGACGGTGCCGACCATCGGCATGTTCGAGACGAACATGTTTGGCCGGTACAGGTCCGACCAGCGGTGCGAACCGCGCGCAAAGCACATCGCGCCGGTCTCGGCGTCGGCCGGATCGAGCGGTATCCACGTAGTGCACACCTGTTCGCCGCTGACATGAAAATAGGACAGGTCCTGGTGCCATGCGGTGCGCTCGCGGGTGCCCGGTTCCTTGACCAGCACACTGTCTTCCCACAGGTTCAGCCTGTTGGTGCGCAACAGCGCCGCGACGATTGCCGGTACGCCGGATGTGCAGGCGAAGGCGGCGAATTGCGGATCGATGCGCCAATGATCGATGCCGGAGATGAAACGGCCGCCACCGGTGCGCGTGTCCGCCAGAATGGTCTCGCCGGCGCGCGCGAGATCCTCGCCCATGGCCGTCATGTCGTACATCGTGGTACCGATGGATTCCGCGATCAGGCGCTCCACGGCGCCAGTCATCGACATCACGTAATCGATGTCGAGCACGCTGCGCAGGCACACCACGCCGTCGCGCCAGAAAGCATCGATTTCCTCGGCGTCGGGCAGACGGCGCAGTCCCGGGTGACTCATGCGGCATATGCTCCATAGGCTGGCGGTGAAAGTGAGGGACAATGGTACGGGCTGCGAGGGGGGCTTGTGTACTCCAGGCGAGGTGCACGGACGGGTGTCGGCCGCTTAGACACTGGATCGGAACGGGAACATGCTATTCGCAAAGCAGTCCGAATGACGCCGTTCAGGGTGTGTTTGCGGGTATCGACGCAGCCATGTCGCGTCAGAACGACGGTGCATCGAGCGCGTCACGCCATTCCTGGCGGCGCAGGGCCGCGGCGCGCACGTCTTCGATCTCCTTCAGCACCGCGTCCACGTCGGCTGCCACGGTAATCCGTTCGACGCGACCGGTGAGCGGCGTCTCCGGCGTCAGCTGGCCGGCTTCGAAGAACTGCCAGATTTCCTTGCCATAGTCGGTACCGATCAGCTCGGGCGCGAACTGGCCGAAATAATTGGCGAGGTTATCGATATCGCGCTCGAGCATGCGCGCGGCGTGGTTGTTGCCGGCGGCGTCGACGGCTTGCGGCAGGTCGATGATCACCGGCCCGTCGGCGCTCAGCAGGATATTGAATTCGGAGAGGTCGCCGTGTACCAGGCCCGCACACAGCATGCGCACGGCCTGGTTGAGCAGCATCTCGTGGTAGACGAGGGCCTGCTCGGGCATGAGTTCCACGTCCGAGAGCCGTGGCGCCGCATCGCCATCGGCGTCGGCCACCATCTCCATCAGCAGCACGCCGTCATGGAAACCGAACGGTCTGGGCACGCGTACACCGGCGGCAGCGAGCCGGTACAGCGCATCGACCTCGGCGCTCTGCCAGGCGGATTCCTTTTCCTGGCGGCCGTAGCGTGAGCCTTTTTCCATGGCGCGCTGGCGGCGGCTGTTCTTCACCTTGCGGCCTTCCTGGTACTCGACCGCCTGGCGGAAGCTGCGCTTGTTGGCTTCCTTGTAGACTTTTGCGCAACGGATCTCCCGGCCGCAGCGCACCAGGTAGACGGCAGCTTCCTTGCCGCTCTTGAGCTGACGGATCACGTCATCGACGAGACCATCCTCCAGCAGAGGCTTGAGCCGATCGGGAATTCGGGTGGAGGCGATGAGCGTGATCTGCCTTGCTGGATCGAGTGGCGATTATAGGTGATGGACCGGATCCGGTAAGCCGGAGTGGTCAAAATACGGCGGAAGATTTCCCGGTGCGCAGGCATTCCCTGTCCGCAGCTATCGCGGTGGCGCCGTTTCGGCGCAAAATGGCTGCCGAACCAACCGCCGTGCAAGGATTCCGATTCCCGATGTCCGATACGCCACCCGATCGCCTCTCCGTCAACCCGAAAAGCAGGTTCCATGATGCCGATTTGCTTGCCCGTGGCATCGGTATCCGTTTCAACGGCAAGGAAAAAACCAACGTCGAGGAGTACTGCGTCAGCGAAGGCTGGGTGCGCATGCCCGCCGGAAAGGCGCTTGACCGCTTCGGCAACCCGATGACCATCAAGATGAAAGGGCAGGTCGAGGCCTACTTCCGCGCAGCGGAATAATCCTGGTCCTGACGCGCCGCCACCGTGAGCGACCGGCACGCATTCGAAACCACACCGGACAGCTACGCGCACCTGCTGCTGGGCACGCTGGTGCGTCGCATACCTGCCGTATTTTCCGTCGATGATCGTGCCCCATCGCTGCTCTGGGCGCTGTCGGGCGCGATGTCGCTCACCGGTCAGGCCGACGGTACGCCGCTGCCCTGCGCTGCCCCGTTGGCGGCCTGCGCGCAGGGCGCCTGGCTTGCGCTCGCGAGTCTTTGTCCGCAACGATTTGCAGCGGATTTCCCCGCGTACCGGTTGCTCGGGGAACGTGCGGCAATTGCCGGCTACCAACGACGCGGACGGATATCGGCCGGCGGCGCGTGTCGACTGATCGACACCGCCGATGGCTGTATCGCGCTCAATCTGGCGCGCGATGATGACTGGCAACTGGTGCCGGCCTGGCTGGAGCAACCGGCAGCGGATTGGGACGCAGTTGCGAGGATCCTGCATGCGCGCAGCACTGCCAGCCTGGTGCAGCGTGCCCGGTTGCTGGGCCTGGCGGTGGCAGCCGAGGAGGTGCCGCAGCACCGCAGGCGATGGTACGACAGCGAGCGTCTTGCCGCCTCGGCAACGCCGCGATTGCGCCGTGAGGCGCCGCTGGTCATCGATCTCTGCGCATTGTGGGCCGGACCGCTGTGCGGGCAATTGCTGGTGCAGGCCGGTGCGCGCGTCATCAAGGTGGAGAGTGTTTCGCGTCTCGATGGAGCCCGCGGTGGCCCCCCGGAGTTCTACGATCTGCTGAATGCGGGCAAGGAAAGCGTTGTTGTGGATTTGAGCTCGGCAGACCATCGTGCGCGGCTCCTCGCGTTGCTGCTGAAAGCGGATATCGTGCTCGAATCGGCGCGGCCCAGGGGCCTCGAACAGCTTGGCATCCGTGCGGCCGAAATCGTTGCGTCCCGGCCCGGTATCAGTTGGGTGTCGATCACCGGTTACGGGCGCCAGGCGCCGATGCGCGACTGGATTGCCTACGGCGATGACGCCGGAGTCGCGGCCGGCCTTGGCTGGCTGCTGCGTCGCGACGGTGCCCGGAGCGTCTTTTGCGGCGATGCGATTGCCGATCCGCTCACTGGCCTGCATGCGGCACTGCTGGCTTATGCCAGCTGGCTCGATGGTGGTGGCCGGCTGCTCGATATCTCCCTGCATGGAGTTGCCGCGTACGGCGCTGCGCTGCACGACACGACACATGCAGTAGCCGGGCACGCGGCGCAGCCACCGCAGGCAAGAGCCGTGAGCGCACGCGCGGCGACGCCAGGCCGTGATACCGCACGCGTGTTGCGCGAATTCTGCTGAGCGGCGCATGGACCTTGGCCCGATCGCAAATCCCGCGCTGCCGACTGCAGGAAGCCGGTTCCTGATCCGCAACGTCGCGCTGGCGGGATCGGGTCCGTGTGATCTGCGTATCAGTGATGGCCGGGTTGCAGCGATTGACCGGCATCTCGAGCCCGCGCCGGGAGAATGGTTGATCGCTGCGCGCGGCGGAGCATTGATTCATGGCTTGCACGATCATCATCTGCACTTGTTCGCGACCGCCGCCGCGCAACAATCGGTGGTTTGCGGGCCACCGCAGGTTGGCAACGAGCAGGAGCTCGAGGCGGCACTGCTGGCGGGGATTGTCACTGCCGGCCAGTGGCTGCGCGGAGTCGGATTCCATGACAGCGTATCGTCGCGGTTGGACCGCGATTGGCTCGACGCCGTGTGTCCGGCGCCGGCGGTACGGATCCAGCATCGCAGCGGGATGATGTGGGTGCTGAATAGCCGCGCGCTCGCGGCGCTCGGAATCGATCGGCACCGGGAGCTGCCCGACGGCGTCGAACGCAGAGCCGACGGCGAGCTTACAGGCCGGATCTTCGCGCTCGATGCGTGGTTGCGCGAGCGTATCCAATCGTCTTTTCCCGGGCTGCATCGCTTGTCGGCGGAGCTTGCCCGTTGCGGCGTCACCGGTGTCACGGATGCCGGTGCGCGCAATGGCCCGGCGGAGTGGGCCGCGTTTGCCGCCTCGCGTTCGCGCGGCGAACTGATGCAACGGCTGCTGGTCATGGGTAGCGAGCAGTTGCTCACGCAGGTTGCCGACGCCAACTCGTGGCAACGTATCGGGCCGCTCAAGATCTATTTGCGTGAAGCGGAACTGCCCGGGCTCGCGGCGCTGGAGCGCCGAATTGCCGGCACGCATCGGCAGGGGCGCAACGTGGCATTTCACTGCGTCACTCGCACCGAGCTGGTGTATGCGCTGGCGGCGCTGCGTGGCGCGGGCGCCAGCGACGGCGATCGTGTCGAGCACGCTGCCATCGCCGACGATCACGCACTTGAAGCAATGGCCGAACTGGGGGTGACGGTTGTGACCCAGCCCCACTTCATCGCCGAGCGCGGCGCGCAGTACCTGGCGGATGTGGACCCTGGTGATCACGAGCTGCTGTACCGCTGCGCCGGCTTCCTGCGCCACGGCGTGCCGCTCGCGGCCGGCAGTGATGCGCCCTACGGCGGTCTCGACCCATGGGCGGCGATGCGCGCGGCGGTCGGCCGCGGTACCGCGGAAGGAGTACGTATCGGTTGCGATGAAGCGCTGACGCCGGAGCAGGCATTGGATCTTTACACGGGCGATCCGCTGCGGCCTGGCCGGGCACGTCCGCTGATCGCGGTGGGAAGCCCCGCCGATCTTTGCCTGCTCGATGCGCCGTGGGAACTGGTGCGCGAGGATCTCGACAGCGGCCATGTGGCGGCGACGTTCTGCGCCGGCAAGGCACTTTTTGCAAGTCCCGCGCTTGCTTCGGCGTGCGAGACGTTGCGCAGCCAGTAGATTTTGCCGCGCCCTTGACGGCTGTCCGATCCCTGGCGCCAGGCACGCAACAGGCCCGGGCAATTGCGCGGCCGATACCGGCGCCCGGCGCAGCGTCGGGCAGCAACAGCGCAGTCCGGCCCTGGCCGAATCCGGCGATGCGTCTCGCAGTTGCCGCTGAGGGCGCGAGCGGATCTGACGATGTCCGATCTGTACCTGCATCTGCATCTGCTGGTATGTGATGTTATGATCGTCCGGGCATGTTCATTTCACGAGGATCACAGGTATGCAAAAGTCGACCGGAATATTTATTTGTGCATTGTTCGCCCTTGGCCTTGCAGGCTGCGGCAAGGAAGAGTCCAGCGGCGCGGCACCGGCCGTGACGGCTCCCGTGACCAATGCCGCAAACCATGCAATGGATGCCGCATCCGATGCAGCGGACAAAGCGGGCGATGCGATGGATGACGCGATGGATGACGCGAGTGATGCCATGGACGAGATGGGCGATGCGGCCGGCGAGGCGATGGATGAGGCGTCCGACGCGGCAAGTGATGCCGCCGATGCGGCAGGCGAAGCTGCCGACGATGCAGTTGATGCAGCGGGCGAGGCTGTCGACGATGCAGTCGATGCGGGCGAGGCTGCGGCCGAAGAGGCCAGGAAAAACGCTGCCGAGTCGATGAAGGATATGACCAAGTAACGGACGGCTATCGCTCTGGAGGCAAGCGCCGCGTTCTGCTCCAGGGGACGGCGCAAGCTCCTGACCCTGGCTCTGATCCATCCCCGAGAGTGGATCCGCAGGCATGGTGCGAGGCCTTGGTGCCGATGATTTGTGTCGGGAACGCAGCTGGAATACAAGACCCCGCGGGGAAATACAGCTCGCCGCCTGGTGGCGGTACAGAATTCCTGACGCCCCTTCCCTGCGCTTACCCGGCACGTGCCAGGCTGCCAGGCACGACATGAATACACTTGTGTCCTTCGAGCCGTTGTGGCGTGCGACGGTGTTTTTCTCGGTGCTCGCTTTGCTGCTCATATGGGAGCGCCGGGCCGGGCTGCGAACTGCGCGTCCCGCACGCGCCTATCTGCCAAACATCCTGCTGTTTCTGACCAATACCGTCGTGACCCGCATTGTCAGCGTCTATGCCCTGCTAGGTGTCAGTCTTTATGGCTCCGCCAACGATATCGGATTGCTGCGCTCGCTCGGCGCCTCATCGTGGATCGGCTTCCTGCCCGCGATAGTGGCGCTGGACCTCGGTGTATATGCGCAGCACCGGTTGTTTCATCGCGTGGTTTGGTTGTGGCGTCTGCATGCGGTGCATCACTCGGACACCTGGTTCGATGCCAGTACGGGGCTGCGCTTTCATCTGCTGGAGGCGCTCGTTTCGCTGGCGGTCAAGGCGGCGCTGGTGCTTGCGATTGGTGCCTCACCGGCCGCAACGCTCGGCTTTGAAGTGTTGCTGAGTAGCGCGTCGTTGTTCAGTCACGCCAATACCCGCTTGCCCGCGGGCCTGGAGACGGCGTTGCGCAGGGTGCTGGTCACGCCGGACATGCACCGGATACATCATTCGGCGCGCAGCGACGAGCATCACCGCAATTTCGGCTTTCTGCTCTCCTGCTGGGACCGGTGGCTGGGATCCTACCTGGCCCGCTCGCGCGGAGATCCCGTGCGAATGGATATCGGGCTCGAGAGTTTTCGAGCTCCCGGGCAGCAGACTTTCGCGGCGCTGATGACCCAGCCCTTGCATGAGGCGCCGCGCTGAATGCCGCGTCCGCACGCTGCGTCATTCTCGGTGTTCTTCGGCAAGCAGGGTACGGATATCGTTGGCCACCGTATCGGCGTGCAAAAACGACGTGCTGTAGATGTTGCGGATACGCATATCGCGGTCGATCAGATATACCCGCAACAGATGCGACATGGTGCCGAGATAGTTGCCATCGGCGTCGTAGTCGCGGATCACCCACTGGTTGTAGGCTGCGAGCACCGGCGCCAACGCCTGCGGTGAGGGGCTGGTCAGGAACTGCCAGTCGAATCCGGGGCTCAGGAAGTGGCTGCTGTACTCACGCAGACGAGCCGGGGTGTCGTACTGTGGATCGAAGCTGAAACTGATCAGCCGCACCCGGTCCTCGAGGTCCGCCGAGTGGCGCACCTGCTCCTGCACGATTCGCAGGACGGAGCTGGCGAGTGGGCAGCCGTTCACATCGCTGCAACTGGTGTAGATGAAGCTGAGTAACACGATCCTGTCGCCGAGAAAATCGTGGATGCGGCGCGACTTTCCCTGGCTGTCCAGCACTTCGGCATCGGCTGCGGTGCCCATCGGTGGCAGGGTGTAGGAGCCCGCGGCGGGAAGCGCGAAGCCGAGCGCGGAATAACCCGGCGCCAGTTGCGGCGGCTTTTCGTGTTGCTGATGCTGCGCTGCGAGCGGAGTGCTCAGCAGCGCAGCAAGCACAGTGCCGGTCAGACCCGGCAGTCGACCCACGGGCTAGCTCTTTGCGGGCGGGTGCTTGCCGTACAGTGCATACGCACCGAAGCGCATCTGGTGTGGAGCACCATACCCCTCCTTGATGAAGTCGATGCTGAAGGCAGGCTTCAGTGTGCTGCCATCCCAGGAAAACAGTTTGAAGAACTGCAGGTCGGCACCGCTCGGCTCCTTTTTGTCCCAGTTCGCCAGCAGGGAGGAGGTGAAGTACACCCGCTTGCCATCCCAGCTTTGGGAAACCATGTTGAGCTGCTCGCCGATGCGCTGCTCGAATATCTGGGTGGGAGCATGCGGATCGGAGATATCGAACAGCCGTGTGGTACCGTCGTTCCAGGTGTTGACCCACAACTGCTGATCATTCGCGCTGATCGATATATCGACCGGCAGCGGAATTTTCGCGGCATCTCCGACATCGGCCACTTCTGTTGCATGCCAGCCGTCGTCTTCCTCGTGGATCAGCCAGATCTTCGAGGTCAACGCGGTGGAGGTGAAGCAGAAATTGCTGCTCGTGCCCCACGCACAGCGGATTTCGAGCGGTGCGCCGGGTACGTCGAGGATGGTTTTCGGCTGGCGCGCCTGCAGATCCCAGACAACCACGGTGTTGCCGAAGCGCTTCATGGCTTCGGCGTCACCCATCATCTGTCCGAGGTTCATCATGTAATTGTTCCAGCCGGTGAACGACGAAGTGACCATGACATTGCGCCGTGGCAACGCACGCAGGTCATAACCGTAGCCGTCGGCGAAATTTCCGGTCTTGGTCGCGCCGAGCAGGTTGTCATCGGTTGGCATCCACAGCGTGCGCAGGTATTCGCCGTCATTGGTGTATTCCACCATCCCGGTGCGCCCGCCATGATCCCGGTTGTTCGAAAGACCGGTCAGCATCATGCGCCCGGGAAGCGCATAACTCGTGTGGGGTCCGACCACGCCGCCGGAGCGGCTGACAAAGTCATCGATCTGCTTGTGCAAACGTGGCTTGGCGGGGTCGGTGGCGATATCGAAAATGAATATCTTGCTGGTATCGAGGGTGCTGGCCCACAGAAAACGCCGATCATCGGTAAGGCCGGAGTGGTGTGCCTCGTTGCGACCACCGACGGACAATGAATTGACGATCTTGCCGTAATCCGCTGCCGCGGGATTCACCGAGACCGTGACCAGCTTGTCCTGCCCGTCACCGACGCCCTCCATTCCAAGGGTCCAGACATAGACGAAATCTTCCTGCCCGACGATCTTTGCCATGTACGGAGACATGCAGGTTTCGTCGCCACGCGCGACGCCGGCAAAGCCGATCACGAGTGCTGCGAGCACAACTACCAGTCGATTGCGGGACATGAGACACCTCCGGTCAAACGATAGCGGGTTATTATCCTACCACCCTTGTCGGAGATTATGACCACACATGTTGTCCGGATTGCTTGTCGTGCTCTTGCTCTGCATCCAGTCGCAAGGGCTGATCGCGCAGGAATTGAGAGCCGGTGACAGCCGTGCCGGTTATGAACGCGAGGATTTTGTCACCAGTTCGCAGCGCCTCGACACGATGCGCGTGCGCCCGGTGGATCTTTACCAGCTTGCCGTGAACCCCCCGCTGGGATTGCCGCCGTTTCCCGCAGAGGTGCCTGACCCGGCGGTGATCGACCTCGGGCGCAGACTTTTCTTCGATCGCCGCCTGTCTGCCAATGGCACGCTGTCGTGTGCGATGTGCCATATCCCCGAGCAGGGCTTTGCGCAGAATGAGCTGGCAACCCCGGTAGGTTTCGAGGGGCGCATGGTGCGACGCAATGCGCCCTCGCTCTATAACGTGGCCTACCGAGCACAGCTGTTTCACGATGGTCGCGAAACCGGCCTCGAAGAGCAGATCTGGTTTCCCCTGCTGGCGGCCAATGAAATGGGCAATCGCAGCGAACAGCAGGTGCTGGAGCGGATCGGGTCGATACCGGTATATGAACAGCAGTTCCGTGCGGCATTTGGTGGCGCTATCTCGCGCCGCACGCTCGGGCGTGCGCTGGCCGGTTACCAGCGCGTATTGCTGGCGGCGGACTCGCCCTTCGATCGCTGGTTTTTCGGTGGTGAGCAGGATGCGCTCGGCGCGGATGCGAAGCGCGGATTCGATGTGTTCAGGAACCGCGGGTGCAGCGACTGTCATCTGGTTGGCAAGGATGCCGCGCTGTTCAGCGACGGGCTGTTTCACGATACCGGTATCGCCTATCGCGAAGCGCGCGAGGGCGATGCCATACGGCGATTGCAGCTGGCGCCGGGAGTGGTGATCGATGTGAACACCGATGTGCTGCGCCCGCGCCCCTCCGACCTCGGCCGGATGGAGGTCACCGCCGATGTTGCTGACCGCTGGCGCTACCGCACACCCACCCTGAGAAACATCGCACTGACCGCGCCTTACATGCACAATGGATCGCTGCCGGATCTGCGCGCAGTACTCGAGTATTACGCGGCGGGAGGCGCGCCGCATGCCGGACAGGATGCGAGGATTCGCCCGCTGCAACTGCGCGCCGGCGAGATAGACGAGCTGCTGGCATTCCTGGATGCGCTGAGCGCTTCCAACGTGGCAGCGCTCGCCGCGGATGCGCGCAGCGTGGAGATCGGAGATTTCCGCGTTCTGCGATAGGGCGTGGCGCATGGTTGCGCGCGAGGCGCGTAAGCTGTCCACGGCGCCACGCTCAGGGCCCGCGATAATCGCGGCGCCTCGCTGGATGAACGGCTGCCGGGTGCGCCGGGAAAAGCCGGATCGACCCTGCGCACACCGGCGCAATACCGTTGATCGGCGCCCGTCAAACCACCTCGGTTCGATTGCGGCCCTTGTGCTTGGCGCGATAGAGCGCGCTGTCCGCGCGGCAGACGAGCTCCTCGAGCGAGTCGCCGCTCGCGAGTTCGGTACAGCCGATCGATACCGTTACCCGCAGCTCATCCTCGAGTTCCGCGAAACACTCGCGAGCGATTCGTTGCCGGATTTTTTCGGAGATGAGTTGCGCGCCGGCGCGATCGGTATCGGGAAGCAGTACCAGGAACTCCTCGCCGCCCCATCGCGCCACGCAGTCCCGGCTGCGCAGGCAGGAGCGGGTGACGCGGATCAGGCGTTTCAGGACCCGGTCGCCGACGCTGTGACCAAGGCGGTCATTGATGCTCTTGAAATGGTCGAGGTCGACGAACAGCAATGACAGGCCGGTGCCGGGCGCTCCTCGCCGCTCGATCTCGCGTTCCGCCTGCTCGGTGAAGGCCCTGCGATTCAATGCGCCGGTGAGCGTGTCGCGGCGGATCAGCCGCTCGGCCTTGCGTTGCTGCACCCGGATGAGACGTTCGAAATTGGAGAACGATAGCGCCAGGAATCCGATCAGCAGGCTCACGATCTGTGCGATCGATACGACGAGAACCACAGAGCGCAGATCGGTCGCTCCGAGGCTGAGCTTCATGATTGCGATGCCGGTCAGGTAGGGAGCGAGCAGGATCGCGTACAGGTAGCGTCGCGCGATCGCGCTTGCCCGAGTGGGTCCCAGCAATGCGCGGAAGAAGCCGCGATAAACCGTGGCCAGTCCTGCCGCCACGCACAGCGGCAGCAGCATGAACACGTTCGTGAATGACATTTGCACCTGGCTGTCTGGAGCTCCGATCGTCTTGGCGGCCAAGGCCGTCAGAGGCAGCCCGAACGCAATCACTGCCAGGGTCTGTGACTGCAGCGCGTTGCGAAAATCGCGCAGCAACAGTGACAGCGAAACCAGCAGCAGGCACAGCCGCACGGTCTCCGAATTCATCACGCTTGCCGATGGAGCGCCTGGCAGCAGTTCGAGCAGTCCGGGTATATCCCCGGTTTCATCGCTCCAGCCGAGCCCGACCGCAACGATGGCGAGTACGCCGAGCAAGGTAATGTTGATCGGCATCCGCAGCCGGTTGGCACCGAGCAGTTGGCAGCTCGACAACAACACGACACAGACTGCCACCCAGGGTTGTGGCGTTACCCTTCCGGCAATCGGGGCGAGTATCGAGGGAAATTCGAAGTACCAGGATGCCAGCACGGTCATGCCTGTAAACAGGCTGAATGCCGCCATCAGGATACCCAGCCGCGAGGCGCGGCGCAGCAGTCCCGAAGGGGTGGATGCAGATGAATGTCCACGGTTGGCCGCGTACACATTGCCTCTCTTGAGCGCGTCGGGCAGGGTCGCCTTGCGGCGCGCTTTTCAATCAGCCGGACCTCGTTTATACGCCAGCCTGCGCCGGGTTTCCGTGCTCCGGCTCACGGATTCCGCCCAGCGATGCGCGAATCGTCGGCTGAAGCTGCCGCAAATCCCCTTGTTTCAACGATACGCGGTTCCGGTTGACTCGGTTAATATCCGTATCTTCGCGCTGATTGCGCTTTGGGTATCGGGAGAGGAGCAGCAAGCGGTGAGTGACAGGGTGGCATTGGTGATGGGTGGTGGCGCGGGTACCGGGCGCGCGACGGCGTTGGCCTTTGCGCGCGAAGGCGCGCGCGTGGTGGTTGCGGACATCAACGAGAAGGGTGCGCAGAAGACCCTGGCGCTGGTGCGTGACTCCGGTGGCAACGGCATCGCGATCCAGGCGGATATGTCGCGCTCTGCCGATATCCGCGGCGTGATCGCCGCCACGCGCGAAACCTTTGGTGCGCTGCACTGGGTGTCGAACAATGCGGCACGCGCCCCGGACAACAAGTCGGTAACAGAGCTTGCCGAGGATGAATGGGATAGTTGCATGAGCGTGACGCTGCGTGGCGTGTGGTTGTGCATGAAACACCAGTTGCCGCTGATCGAGGCCTCGGGAGGCGGTGCGATCGTGAATGTGGCCTCGCTGTCGGGGATGCGCGGCGATGCGCACCAGGCGGCATACGCGGCGGCCAAGGGCGGCGTACTGGCGCTCAGCAAATCGGTGGCCAGCGAATACGCTCGCCGCGGGGTGCGCGTCAACACCGTTTGTCCCGGGGGCATCAACAGCAAGGGCATGGATTTCTTCCTGAAGAGCATGCCGGAGCTGCGCGAGAAGACCCTGAATATCCATGCGATGGGCCGTCTCGCCGAGCCGCAGGAGATCGCCGACGCGGTGGTCTACCTGTGTTCCGATCGTGCGAGCTTCATCACCGGCCATGACCTGGTGGTGGATGGTGGCGTACTGGTTCGCTCCAATGTGATCGATCTGTAGACGGATGGAGCAACGATGAACAAGCTGGTTTTCGACAACATCCATGACCGTCATATCGGGCGTGCGATCCGCATGCAGGCAGAGCAGAACGGCGACACCCGATTTCTGGTGTTCGACCGCACCGTGTATACCTTCGACCAGGCCAATTCAAGGGTCAACGAACTGGCCGCCGGCCTGCGCAAGCTCGGTATCGAGCGGGGCGACCGCGTGGTGTTCTACATGTCGAGCGCGCCGGAAGTGATGTTCCTGGTGCTCGCGGTGAACAAGCTCGGTGCGATCTGGGTCCCGGTCAACAGCGATTACAAGGGTGCCTGGCTCGAGGACACCATCAACCGCGGGCGCGCGAAGTTGCTGGTCACGGATACCAGTCATGCCGAGCGCGTGGCCGCTGTACATGCGAGCCTTCAGGTCGCGCATATCGCGGTGCTCGGTGATCCCGCCTGCCTTCCCGGCGCGCTGCCCTTCGAGGCGCTCTATGCGCCGTCGCCGGGCGAGCCGGATCTGAGTGGGTTCGACTATGGCGATACCTGCGCGGTGTTGTGGACATCCGGCACCACCGGGCGCTCGAAGGGCGTGATGCAGAGCCACAATGTGTGGTTTCAGGCCGCCCTCGACGGTGATGTGATGTACCACACCCGCGCCGGTGACGTGGTCTACAACGTGATGCCGATGTACAACTCCGGCGCCTGGGCCACCTCGCTGTTCCGCAGTCTTTTTTGTGGCGTCACGCTGGCGGTGGATCCGGCGTTCTCGGTAACGAGCTTCTGGGATCGGGTGCGCTTCTACGGCGCGACGCAATCTTTCACGATCGGCGCCATGCACATGTTTTTGTGGAACGCCCCGCCACGGGCTGACGATGCCGACAATCCCCTGCGCGAACTGCAGGCGGTGCCGATGCCGACCGATATCAAGGAGCCGTTCAGCAAGCGATTCGGGGTGCGGGTGCTCGGGCAGGGCATGTCACAGAGCGAAGCAATGATCATGCTGCGCCAGGATCAGCGGCTGCGTTCCTCCTGGCCGCCCGGCAGTTGCGGCAACCCGGTGGAGGGGATGGACATGAAGCTGGTCGACGAGGCGGGCCAGGAGGTCGGCGTCGGCAATCCCGGCGAGTTGTGGGTGAGGCCGCAGCGCCCTTTCATGATCTTCAACGGCTATTTCGATGACGCCGAGGCGACCGCGAATGCATTCTCCGGCGCGTGGTATCACACCGGTGACATGCTGCGCCGGGATGCCGAGGACAATTATTTCTTTGTCGATCGCAAGAAAGACGCGGTACGCTACAAGGGCCGCAACATCTCGAGCTACGAAGTCGAGCTGGTTGCGCGCCGCCACCCCGCAATTGCCGATTGCGCGGCTTTCGGCATACCTTCGGAGGAACTCCAGCACGAGGACGAGATCAAGCTGAACGTGGTGCTGCGGCCCGATGCCGTGGTCGAGGCGCGCGATATCGCGCAGTACATCAACGATAACGCCCCTTATTTCTTCGTGCCGCGCTATATCGAATTCGTCGAGGAACTGCCGTACACGCCCAATCAGAAGATCCAGAAGTACCGGCTGCGTGAAGCAGGCATCGGTCCGAACACCTGGGACGCGCGCAGGGCGGGGTTCAAGAGCGAGCGCTGAGTCATCGATGGCCGCCGCGAACCGCATTTTCCGCGCCACGTCGCTGAAAATTCCGCCTGAAAGCAATACACTGCCATCCCGTTGAGCAACCGGATATCGAGCGTGCGCGCCTACTTGATCGTCATTGTTCTGCTGCTTGCGATATTCGGGTCCATTGGGGGCTATCAGTATGTGCGTTTCAGCAAGCTGGCCAATGCGGATTTTTCGCCGCCGCCGGTGACCATCGCGGCGGCGCTCGCAACCCGCGAAACCTGGGGCCATCACCTGGATGCGGTCGGCACCATCAAGGCCGTGCGCGGGGTCAATCTTGGTGCGGAAACCAGCGGCCAGATTACCGCGCTGAATTTCGATTCCGGTGACACGGTCGAGGCCGGCAAGCTGTTGCTGGTGCTCAACGACGATGTGGAGCAGGCCAGCCGCCAGAACGAGATTGCCACGCTGAACCTGGCGAAAATCCTCTACGAGCGCGATCTCAAGCTCATTGCGCAGAAATCCATTGCCCAGACCCAGTTCGATCGCAGCCGGGCCGACCTCGAGCGCGCGCGGGCGCAGCTTGCGGAAACCGAGGCGCGTATCCGCAACAAGCGGATCTTTGCCCCGTTTGCCGGCCGCATCGGTATTCGCCGCGTCGATCTCGGTGATTACATAGCCCCCGGCACAATGATCGCCTCGTTGCAGGATCTGTCGCGGCTCGATGTGGATTTCACGTTGCCCGCACGCTATGCGTCGCAGCTCCATCCCGGTCTTGCGATCGCGTTGCAGGTGGATGCGTTTCCGGACCGCGTGTTCGCCGCCGAACTCCAGGCGCTCGATACCAGTGTCGACCCGGGCACGCGCAACCTGCTGCTGCGTGCGCGCGTGCTCGAACCCGGGGAGTTGTTGCCCGGCATGTTCGCCACGCTGCAGCTCGATCTCGGCGCGCAGACGAGCGTGGTCACCGTGCCCGAAACCGCGGTCACCTATTCGCTGCAGGGCGACACGGTGTTCGTGATCGAGAACCACCCGGATGGAGGTCTCGCCGCGGTCTCGCGCATCGTCAAGGCAGGAGAGACCCGGAACGGGCGCACCGAGCTGCTGGCGGGGTTGCAGGAGGGCGAGCGGGTCGCGACCGTCGGGCAGAACAAGCTCTATCGCGGCGTGAAAGTGCTGATCGATGACACGGTCGATATCTGAGGTTCACCGATGAAGTTCACCGATCTCTTCATCAGGCGCCCGGTGCTTGCGATCGTGGTGAGCTGCCTGTTGTTGATGCTGGGCCTGCAGGGTGCCGGCCAGCTCTCGGTCCGCCAGTTTCCCGATGTGGAAAAAAGCCTGGTCAGGGTGAGTACCGTCTACGCGGGCGCCAGCGCCCGCACGGTGCAGGGTTTCGTGAC
The DNA here is from genome assembly GCA_016705365.1 of Gammaproteobacteria bacterium. Classification (NCBI taxonomy): domain Bacteria; kingdom Pseudomonadati; phylum Pseudomonadota; class Gammaproteobacteria; species Gammaproteobacteria bacterium. Next base: position 818,330 of record JADIYI010000008.1, read on the forward strand.
CGAACCCCTGCAGCGGCGTATCGCGGCGGCCGAAGGCGTCGAGTACATGACGTCCCGCAGTGATCCTGGTGTGTCCGAAATCGATGTCCATGTGCGTCTCGGCGAGGACACCGAGAAAGTCATGACCGCGATCATCGCCAAGGTTGGCGAGGCGAGGTTCGAATTGCCGCGCGAGGTGGAGGATCCGGTCATTACCAGCTCTCTTGGTGATGACGCGATGATCTACATGGCGTTCCTCAGCGAACAGATGTCGATACAGCAGGTATACGACTACGTGGCGCGCAATATACAACCCGAGCTGAGCACCCTCGAAGGTGTCGGTGACGCCAAGATATACAGCAGCCGCAGCTTTGCGATGCGGGTCTGGCTGGACCCGGCGAAAATGGCGGCCTTTGCAGTAACCGCCACCGATGTGAACAGGGCGATCCGTGAGCAGAATTACATCAGCGCCGCAGGCAGCACCCGCGGCATGCTGGTGCGTGCCAGCATCGATGCCGAGACCGACATCCAGAGTCCGGATCAATTTGCCGGCATCGTGGTCCGCCAGGACGGTGACCAGCGGGTGCGTCTCGGTGATGTGGCCGATCTGGAGCTGGCCAGCGCGGATTACGATTCCGCAGACTACTCCAGTGGCAGGGATACGGTGTTTCTGGCGGTGACGCCGGCGCCCGGCGCCAATCCGCTGGAGGTTGCCGGGCGGGTCAAGGAAGTCGTGCCGCGCCTGACCGCACAGATGCCCGCGGATCTCAAGGTTTTCTATGACTCGGACTCTTCCGTATTCATCAAGGAAGCGCTGGTGCAGGTGGTACGGACCCTGGTGGAGGCATCGCTCATCGTGATGCTGGTGATCCTGCTGTTCCTCGGCTCGCTGCGCGTGGTGCTGATCCCGCTGGTCACGATCCCGCTGTCGTTGGTCGGGGTGCTGTTCCTGGTCTGGGCGGCGGGCTTTTCCATCAATCTGCTCACGCTGCTGGCGATGGTGATCGCGATCGGACTGGTGGTGGACGACGCGATCGTGGTGGTGGAAAACGTGCACCGCCATATCGAGAACGGCATGCAACCCGTGGACGCCGCGATCCGTGGTGCGCGCGAGGTGGCCTTGCCGGTGATTGCGATGACGCTCACTCTTGCGGCGGTCTACGCACCGATCACCTTTCTGGGCGGGCTGACCGGTGTGCTGTTCAGCGAATTCGCGCTGACGCTCGCCGGTGCGGTGGTGGTATCGGGCATCATCGCACTGACGCTGAGTCCGATGATGTGTGCCTACCTGCTGACGGACACGGCGCACCAGGGGGCACTGGCGCATTGGCTCGATGCGCGCTTCGAAGCGCTGCACAACGCCTACCGGCGTCTGCTCGGGCACTGCCTGGACAACCGCGGCGCGGTACTGTTGTTCGCCGCCGTGATTCTTGCCAGCTTGCCGCTGCTGTTCCAGATGGCGCAACGGGAACTGGCACCCGAGGAGGACAACGGCAGCCTGTTTGTCGTCGCGACACCGCCCGATTACAGCAGCGTCGATTACGTGAATTATTTCCTCGACCAGATGGTCAGTACCTGGAAGCAGATACCCGAAGTCAGCCACTCGTGGCAGGTGAACAACCCCGGGACAGTGTTCGGCGGCATCGAACTCAAGCCGTGGAGCGAACGCGAGCGCAGCCAGAAAGAAATACAGACCGATCTGCAGGCGGGTTTCGCGCGTATCAGCGGCCTGGAAATCTTCACTTTCAGCCTGATCTCGCTGCCCGGTGCGGATTCCGGACTGCCCGTGAACTTCGTGATTGCCTCCACCGCGGACTACAAGGAACTCGACCGGGTCTCGGATGAAGTGCTCGCGAAGGCGCGCGAGTCGGGCTTGTTCGCGTTCGTCAACAAGACCCTGCGTTACTCGCGCCCCGAGGTGACGGTGGCCATCGAGCGCGATCTCGCGGCGCGTCTCGGCATTTCGATGGAAGCCATCGGCGAGACGCTGCAGACCATGCTTGGCGAGTCGGAGGTCAATCGCTTCAGCATGGAGGGGCGCAGCTACAAGGTGATCCCGCAGGCGCATCGCGGATTCCGCCTGACGCGCGAGGCGCTGGAGCGTTACTACGTGCGCACCGACGGTGGCGACCTGGTACCGCTGGCGACCGTGATCCGGCTCGATTCGCGGGTCGAGCCGAACACGCTCAGCCAGTACCAGCAGCTCAACAGCACCACCATCCAGGGCATGATGATGCCGCCCAACACGCTTGGCACGGGGCTCGAGTTCCTCGACCGCACGCTGAAAGAAGTGGCGCCGGTGGGTTTTCAGGTCGGGTACGAGGGCGAATCACGTCGCTTTGTGCAGGAGACCACTGGTTTCGGGGCACTGTTCGCGGTGTCGCTGACGTTCATCTTCCTGGTACTGGCCGCGCAGTTCAACAGCTTTCGCGATCCGCTGGTGGTGCTGGTAGCGGTACCGCTGTCGATATTCGGCGCGACCGTGCCGCTTGCGCTCGGCTGGGGAACATTGAACATCTACACCCAGGTCGGCCTGCTGACGCTGATCGGGCTGATCAGCAAGCACGGCATCCTGATCGTGGACTTCGCCAACCGCCAGCTGGCCGAGGGCATGGATCGCCGGGGCGCGGTGATCGAGGCTGCCGCGCTGCGGCTGCGCCCGATCCTGATGACGACCTTCGCTACCGTGCTCGGTGTATTGCCGCTGCTGCTGGCCTTCGGTGCCGGTGCCAACAGCCGTTTCGCGATCGGCCTGGTGATCACATCCGGCATGCTGGTGGGTACCTTGTTCACGCTGTTCGTGCTGCCGACGTTCTATCTGCCGTTCACCCGCCGCTTGGCCGCGGGATCAGGCGCGGCACTACCGAAGCTGAAACCCGCAACGCAGTGATGTGAGCCGGTTCGAAGCTCCGGTCGGTGCTGCTTGCGGTGCGCTCGACCCGCAGGGAAGCCCGGGTGATATGACGGCTTTCGCCCGGTAGGCTATCTTCTCAATGCTCAGCCAGTCATCGGCGGCTTCGACAGCGTCCCGGACAAGGGCGCATTTCGCCGGGATGCCGAATCGTGCCATGAACCCGTGTTCGTGCGCCGCCAGTCTTCAGGAGTAATTGCAGTTGCGACTCATGCGCCAACCAGAGACCTCGGCCAGCGAGTTTCCGGTGACACCGGACCAGCTCCGCTACATCCTGGCGGAAACGCTCACGCAGGCAAACTATATGCAGCCCGCGTCCTGGGTGATCGACGGGCCGCTGGATGTCGCCAGGTTCGAGGCCGCGATCGGCAAGGTGGTCGCACGTCACGAGATGTTGCGCGTTTCGCTGGTCAGGAAGCGCGGACAAGGTTATCTCAACCGGGTGCACGAATCGCCGCGGATCGAGATCGAGCAGCTCGCGCTGCCGGAGTGGGACCCCGTGGCCGTTCGCAAGGCCATCGAGGCCTGCGCGTACCGGCCGCACAATTTTCTTGAGTCGGAGCTGGCACGCTTCCAGCTGATCCGGATCGGCACGCAGCGCCACGTGTTCACCACCCTGTTCCATCACGCGCTGACCGATGCCCTGTCCGGCGGGATATTCCGGCGCGAGCTGTCGATGTTCTATGAGGGCAGGGAGCCGGACACGACACCGGTGGCGTATCGCGATTTCTTCGCGGGCAATCGGGAGCCGCCAGCCGATCGGCGCCAGGCCGAGGCGTTCTGGCAGGACTACCTGGCGGATTTCGATGGCGAGGGAAGCCTGCCCGCCGATTTCAGGCCCGAACAACCGTCGTCCGAGATGGATTTCCTCGAGTTTCGCCTGGATGCTTCGCTGAGCGCGCGCGCGCGAGAGGCTGCCAGGCAGCTTGGGGTTTCGCCCTTTGCGTTGTATTCGACGGTCTACAGCGTGCTGCTGGGACGGCATACCGGCGCCAGCAGCGTGATATCCCTGATACAGAGCGCGGGTCGGCGTGGCTACGCGGGTTCGGAGCAGACCTGCGGGCTGTTTTCCAAGGCACTGGTTCTGATCACCCGCTGGAGCGAGGAGATGCCATTTGCGGAGCTGGCGCGCGCCACCCGCAAGAATATCGGCCTGTGTCTGCAGAACGAGGCCGTGCCTTACCAGGAGGTGGTCAGTGACAGCGGGATCAAGGCCCGCTTTGGCATCAACTGGCTGCCGGGCAGGCAGGACTTCGACCTCCAGGGCTGCCAGGTCACACGCCAGTATTTCGTCTTTGCCCAGTCCGATCACGACCTGAATTTCCGCATCGTCGATGATGCGCAGGGCGTGCTGCTGTACCTGGCTTTCAATCGCAGCCAGTTCCTGCGTTCCAGGGTGGAGGAATTCGCGCACCAGTTCGTGGCCCTGCTGGGCGATGCCTGTACCGACCCCCAGTGCGCGATTGCCGCTCTCGGCGTCACGCAGAGGAGCAGACGGGTGCCGCCGGCCGTATTGCCGCCTGTTCGGGAGAGCGCCGCGGAACTCGTCCATGAGCTGTTTCTGCGCCAGGCTCGCCTGCACCCGCAGGCAACGGCGATCGAATGCGCGGAGCAACGCTGGTCCTATCGCGAACTGGAGCGCGCCAGTGACACGATCATGGCCGGTCTTCACGATCGCGGTATCGCCCCGGGCGCGACGCTGGCGGTGCTGGCGCGGCGAACACCCGGGCTGGTTGCCGCGCTGCTGGCGGTGCTGCGCATGGGTTGCGCATTCGCGATCCTGGATTCCGCCTACCCGCCGCGGCGCCTGCGCCAGTGCGTCGATATGCTGCGCCCCGGCGGGATCATCGTCTGCGAGGAGCAGGAGGTCCCGGACGAACTGGTCTGCGCTGCGCAAGAAAGCGAGTGCTTCCTGCTGCACCTGGACCAGGACGGATTGCGGGCCGCCAGCGCCGGCGTTCCGGCCGGCGCCGCCACCGCGGATGATGTTGCCTATCACCTGTTCACCTCGGGCACCACCGGTGTGCCCAAATGCGTGTCGGTAAGCCATCGGCCGCTGGTTCATTTCCTGCACTGGCAGGCCGAGCGCTTCGAGCTGGACCGCAACGACCGGGTCACGGTGCTGTCCGGTCTCGGTCACGACCCGGTGCTGCGGGATATTTTTCTCCCGCTCTCGATCGGGGCGACGTTGCTGTTGCCGGATCCCGCCGCCGATCGTGATGCCAAGGCCCTGTTTGACTGGATGGCGGCGTCGCGACCGACGCTCTGCCACCTGACTCCCCAGATCGGTCACCTGATTCTCGGTGGCATGCGCAAGCAGCAAACGCTGCCGACGTTGCGTTATCTGTTCTGGGGCGGTGACATCCTTACCGGGCATCACGTGGCCCAGTTTGCCGCAGCCGCGACCGCGGCGCGGTCGGTGAACTTCTTTGGCGCGACGGAAACGCCGCAGGCCTTTGCGTACTTTGCCATCGAACAGGATCTGCCGTGGCGCCTGGTACCCATCGGGCAGGCAATACCGGGCGTAGAGCTGTATATCGAGAACGGTTTCGGGGAGCGAGCGGCGTACGGAGAGTATGGCCAGATCGTGGCGCGATCGCCGTATCTTTCAAAGGGTTATCTCGATACCGGTGAAATGATTCAGACTCGCGAGCGCAAGGCGAGCGGATTTTCCGGTGACGCCTACTATTTCGGGGACTATGGCTACACGCTGCCCGACGGCAACATCGTTTGTCTGGGCCGCCGTGACGACCAGCTCAAGGTGCGCGGCTTCCGGGTCGAGCTCGCGGAGATATCGCGGGCGCTCGAGGATCTGGAGCCGGTGGCGCGCGCGGTCGCGCTCGGCGTTGGAGAAGCGCACGAGGAAGCCCGGCTGGTCGCCTACATCGAGCGCGCGCCGGGTCATATGCCCGAGCGTGCCGAACTGGTGAGGCATCTGCGCGCGACGCTGCCGCGCTACATGGTCCCCGATTATTACGTGGTGCTGGATGAGCTGCCGATGCTGCCGAATGGCAAGGTTGATCGCAAGCAGCTGCGGGCCCCGCAGAAAAGCGACCTGGTGGCCGAGCGGCGCTATATTGCGCCGAAGACCCAACTCGAACGCGAGCTGATCGCGGACCTCGAAGAGGTGCTGCAACTGAACGGCATCGGAGCGGAGGACAGTTTTGTCGCGCTCGGTGGCGACTCGCTTTCCTACGTCAGCATGCAGATGTCACTCGAGCGCCGTCTCGGGGCGCTGCCGCAGGATTGGGGTGAACTGAGCGTCCGCGAACTCGCCGGCCGCGGTGTCAGCACGAGCAAGGTGCGCATGCTCGACACCTGCATCGCGATCCGGGCGGCTGCCATCCTGATCATCGTTGCCGGGCACGCCGACTTCTTCAGCGTTGCCCGGGGATCGACCGGCGCACTGTTCCTGGTGACCGGCTTCCTGCTGGCAAAACTGCAGTTGCCGCAGGTCCTGCAGCGTGACAGCGCCAGGCCGCTGCTGTCCCTGGTGGGCAAAATCGTGCTGCCGGTAATGGCCTACACCGCGGCGACAAGCTGCGTCGGCGCACTGCCGCATTATTCCAATTTCCTGATGGTGGCGAACCTGTTTGCGATGCCCGCGCGGGGTATCGAGCCGCATATCTGGTTCGTGCACGCGCTGCTGCAGATGCTGCTGATATATGCACTGCTGTTTTCATTTGCAGCGGTGCGAAGTTGGCTCGAAAAGGATGCTTTCCGCTTCTGCGTGCTGGTCTTTGTGGTCGCGACGGCGGTCCGTCTCGGTTCACCGCTCTTTTTTGCGTGGCTGCAGGATCCCGCGTCGATAACGCAGGGGCATCCCGTGCACCGCCTGCCGACAACCCATTTCGCCACGCTGGCGCTCGGCATGTGCATGTATTTCAGCAATACCACTCCCCGCAAAGTCCTGACCCTCGGATTGCTGCTCGGCTACTGGCTGCTGTCGGAACATTTCCTCGGCGCGCCGGTGACCATCATGCTGCTGTTTGGCGGCATCCTGGTTTTCTTCAGGGAGATCCCCACGGTCGACTGGATAAAGCGCGTGGCCTACATGCTGGCGGCCGCTTCCCTGTTCATCTACCTGACGCAGTTCATCTGGGTCAAGGCACTGCATATGGTCGGGATCGACCTCGGTAGCCACGGCCTGGAGACGCTGCTCAGCGTGGCCGGTGGTGTTGCTGCCTGGTTTGGCTGGAATCAGCTGCGCCGCCTGGGGAACATCTGGCGCAAGCAGCGTGACGAGCCGTTAGGGATCGAAGCCGTGTAGGCGATGGCCGTTCAGGTTCGCTCCGCAGCCCTGAAATACGGCCGCTTGCGGCTGCTTGCCAGCCATCAAGTCCTATTCGCGCAGGAACTGGCCGGCTCGGGGACACAGGAATCGCGCCCGGCTCCATCGACGTCGGTGCGCGATGAATCGAACGCATGCGCGTCACGCGTCACGCGTCGCGCCAGCGCAGCCGCCACCATGGATTACGCGAACTTGGTGCCGCATCCTGGTGCGTGGCCGCGGGCGCCTCGTCAGACGCTGCGGTGGCTATCGCCGGAGGTGGCAGCTGTGCGGCAAACTCGGCGAGTGTCGGGTCATCGAAAATGCAGTCGAGCGATACCGGTACGCCAAAAACCTGCTCGACCTGCGACTGCATCTCCATCGCATCCAGGGAACTACCGCCAACCTGGAAGAAACGGCTGTCGGGGTCGAGTGACGCCTCCTTGAGGATTCGCGTCCAGATATCGGCCAGTGCCTGTTCCCGTCTGTCCATTCCCGTGAACTGCACAGTGCCGATGTCGCCGGCTGATCGGAGGGACCCGGCCTCCTCCAGGCGCAGATCGTGCAGCACCGCGGATTGCAGAAAATCGCGGTCGCTCAGCAATGCCGTGTTCACTTTGCCGCTGTCGGTAAGCGGCAAACCGCGAAGTGCCACGATACGTGAGGGCACCATATGGTCGGGCAGCGAGGCGCCGAGCAGCGTGCGCAGGTTCGGTATGGGCTGCTTGTTTGCCGGTACGTAGAATGCCAGAAGCTCCTTTTCGTTCATTGCGTTGTCGATTCCGACCACGCTCGCTTCCTCTATACCCTCGATCCGGCTCAGCGCCAACTCCACGGCCGGAAGTTCGACCCGAAATCCACGGATCTTCACCTGAAAGTCGCGGCGGCCCTGGTGAATCAGCGATCCATCGGGCAGCAGGCAACCGAGGTCGCCGGTCATGAAGCTGCGATTGCCGCTATCGTCCGAACCGCCGACAAATATGCCTTGGGACAGATCCTCGCGCTTCCAGTAACCGAGCGACAGGAACGGGCTGGAAACCACGATCTCACCCGATTCGCCCGGTGCGCAGGCTTTGCCTTGTTCATCGAGAATCGCCAACTCGACATCAGGCAGCGGTCGCCCGGGCGACAGGCTGCCGTCTTCGATCTGCGTGTCCCGATCATAGAATCGCGCACAGACGCTCATCGCTTCCGATGAGCCGTAACTGATCAGCAGGCGGCGGGCGGACGGGAAACGTGTGCGAAAGTGCTGGAAGTCGAGACTGGTCGTGGCCTCTCCGACCAGCCGGATCAAACGTAGCGCGGCGAAGTTCTCCTTTCCGGACAGGGTTCCGGCAAAACGGCGGAACAAGGTCACGTACAGGGTGAATACGGTGACGTGTCCCTGTTCGAGGCTATCCCGAAGTCCGGGAAAACCGCGCTTCGTGACATCGATGGTAAACACCGCGGCGCCGGCCAGGAGTGGGACGAAGATACTGGTGACCGTGCCGAAAACCGGGGGTGCAGAACAGCAGCTGATACAGTCCGTTGCGCTGATCTGCATCAGTTCGGCTTGTGAGCGGCAATAGCGCAACAGGTTGCGCTGGTTCTGGTACACGCCCTTGGGCACGCCGGTGGAGCCGCTGGTAAACACCAGGTAGGCAAACGAATCGGGCGTGACTCCCGGTCCTGGATTGGTGTCCGCGAGCGAATCGTCGAGCTCGTCGATATTGAGGATCGTGCAACTACCGCCGCTCAACTCCTCCGCCAGATGCAGATTTTCCGTGTCCGTTAGCAGTACATCGGGCTCGGCCACCGTGAGTACCTTGCGGTTCGACTCGAGCGGAAAATCCGGCGCGAGCGACGCATAGAGTCGTCCCGCCTTGAGTGCGCCGACAAGCGCGGAAATATATGCGGGAGAAACGCTGATCAGGGTGGCGACCGGACGGTGCGCATTGGCGGAAGCGCGCGCCAGCGCGTGCGCAATGCGATTTGCCCGCCGGTTCAGCACGCGGTAGCTGATACAGTCGTCCAGGGTTCTTATCGCGGGTCGATCCGGGAAGGCCTCGGCGATTGCCTCGAAACATTGTGCAACGGATTGCTCGCCCGGGGTGGTCTCGGGCAACAGCTGCAATGCCTCGGAGGCCAGGCCGGGCAGAAGCTCCTCGCGCAGCGAATCCGCGATTTTCAATTGCTGACTCATGAGTTCCATCGCAGGAAATGATCGGGTGCATAGCCGATCACATAATCGGCACCGCAGCGACGAAATCCGGAATGGATTTCATCGAAGCAATCGTTTTCATCGACCATCCCGGCTTTGGCGGCCTGTTTGATCATCATGTACTCGCCACTCACGTGGTAAACAGACAGCGGCAGCGTGGTCATCTGCCGCGCCCTGAACACGATGTCGAGATAGATCATCGCAGGCTTCACCATGACGATCGATGCACCCTGTGATTCATCAGCCGCAATCTGGTTCAGGGCTTCGGAAGGATCGGAATAGTCCGACTGGTACGCTTTGCGCTGGGCTTTCAGGGGGGACTGGATGGTACTGCGGTAAGGGCCATACAGCGCGGAAGAAAACTTCGAGCTGTACGCATGGATCCTGGTCCCGGTGTGACCGGCGCCATCCAGGGCGGATCTCAGTACGCGCACCTGCTCGTGCAACGAGAGGCAGGGCGCCACATAATCCGCGCCGGCCGCTGCAAAAGCCAAGGCGAGCTTCGCGGCGTGTGCATAGCTTTTCTCATAATTGACTTCGCCATTCTCGATGATGGTGCTGTGCCCGTCGCTGGCGTAGGGCGAGAGCCCGACGTCGGCATGAAGCGTCAGATCCTGGCGGAAGTTCTTCTTTGCCGTCTCGATGAAATTCCGGATCAAACCGCGCTCGCAGGCGAAATCGATTGATTTGTTATCGGTTGATCCAAAAACAAGGAAGTTGCTTATGCCTTTATCGAGGTGCGTTGCCAGGTACTCGATCCCCGACTCGAGGCAATGATAATTGACGGCTGCCAAAGGCGACGGCTGCTTGTCGGCAATGCCTTCCTTGAGAAACACACAAGCAATGTAATCCATCAAGCACTGACCTCGGGTGAATTGGCGCAGCCCCAAGCATAGTCAACAATTTTGACTGCGTGAGTTCGCAAGCGCCCGGGCAGCAGCCTTGTTTTGGCCGGACCGCATTCGCAAAAACCGAGCTTTAGCGGAGTTCTCCGTGGGCGTTGGCGTCACATTGAGCTATCCCAATGACTTTATTCCCGTTTCCTGAGCGCGGCGATCCGCCTCGAAATGCGCGAAACCGGGTAGTCAAGCCACCTGCGGATGGGTTCAAATGAGTCCATGAGCAACCAGTCTCCCGCTCGACGCCGCAGGGCGGTCCAGTCCCGTGCCGAGGCCACGCGCAGGGCAATTCGAGAGGCGAGCCTGCGTATCCTGCGCGACGAAGGCCCGAGGCGGCTGACGAGCAACCGCATCGTCGAGGTCGCCGGCGCGCGCTGGTCCTCGGTTAGCTGAAATCCCCGCATCCCCGGGCACACGTCGAGGTCGCTGCCGCATGATTTTCTATTTCGACTTCCTCATCTGGTTCAAGCTCATCCGCCTGGCGTCCAGGGAGTCCAACGTGCGCCAGCGCCGCGGGCTCATGAAGCTGCTGCTGCTGATCGTGCCGCTGCGCGCGCTGACGCACACGGTTTTCTTCTTTCTCGATGGCATTCTCTTCCCCGGCCTTTGGCGGGTGAAGGTGCGCGCGCCCGTGTTCGTGATCGGCCACGCGCGCAGCGGTACCACGCTGGCTCATCGCCTGCTGAGCGGCGATGAGCGCTTCTCGGTATTCAAGTATTACGAGCTGCTGCTGCCCGCGCTGACCGAGAAGAAGCTGGTGCACGCCGTTGCCTGGCTGGACAGGACACTGCTGGGCCGCCGGATCGAGCAGCGCCTGCAGGCGTGGGAGAAGCGCAAATTCGGCCCCACCCAGCACATCCACAAGATGGGCCTGAGTATTCCCGAAGAAGACGATCTGATCCTGCAGGCTTCCTGTGCCTCGGGCTTCTGGATGACCCAGTTACCTTATATGGGTGAGCTCGATTTCTTCCACATCGACCAGCGCCCGGCGCGGAGCCGCCAGCGGCTGATGCGCTTCTACCGCAACTGCGTCCGCCGTCAGCTGTACCTGAACGGCAGCGAGCGCATCCATCTCAGCAAGAACCCGGCCTGGTGCGGACGCGTGCAGACATTGATCGAAGTCTTCCCCGACGCGCGATTCGTGGTGCTGTATCGCAATCCCCACGAGACCATCCCCAGCCTGCTGAAGCTGCTGCACACGGGCTGGAAACGCCGCGGCAGCATGGAGGAGTCGCGGATCCGTGAATCGACGCGCGTGATGACGGATCTCGCCTACGAACACTACCTGTTGCCGCAACAGGTCCTGGCGCGACATCCCGCAACGCGCGTTGCCGAGATCGACTATCGCGAACTGACCGCACAGCCGCGCGCGACGATCGAGAAAGCCTATGCGGCGCTCGGTATCGATATGACGCCCCGGATGAGTGCGTATCTGGCGGCCGAGGATGCGCGTGCCCGCAAGCACGAGACCAGCCATCAATACAGCCTCGCGGAGTTCGGCCTCGAGGACCAGGAAATCCGGCGCCGGCTGGCGCCGCTGTTCGAACGCTTCGGCTGGGACGCAGACACCGCAGCGTCCGACGCCGACCCCCGATAACACCTTGCCCATCACCAGGAGAACGAACATGCCGCAACGCAAACTCCCCCCCGCCGATCCCGCAACACAGGCCGCCGCGAGCGAACTGCGCCGCGCCTGGGACGAGATGCTCGTGATGGTGGGCGAAGCCCGCAACGCGATCGACGACCCGACGCTGTGGCCACCGGATCCGAGTCGGCGCAACCTCGCGGAAGGCTACCGCTATGTGACCGGCTTCCTGTACGGCTCGATCGCGCGCAGCTTCGGGCCGACAGCGGAGTTCCCGTATTTCGTCCGCATGATCCAGCCGCTCAACCGTTCGACGATCGACAACAGCGATGCGATCTACCTGTACGCCCCGATCGACGGCAACTACAGTTACACGATCAAGGGCCGCACCGCCGACACGCGCCACTGGCGCGGCGAACCAGCCATCACGAACGGGCGCAAGGCGCCGCACTACGTGTTCCTCCAGACCGCAAGCGGTCATTCGGGCGACAGCGGCGAACTCGACGAGATGAAGCCTGGCTCGCGCGCCAATTGTGCGGTACTGGATTCCAGCCAATTGCAAGTGAGTGCCGACGGCAGCTTCGAGATTCTGCTCGCTCCGGAATGTCCTGCCGGTTACAGCGGGAATTTCATGAGCACCCGCAAGACGAAAATACGGCGCAACGCCGAGGGCGTGGAAGTCACGCGCGAATACGTGGCCGAGATGGTCGGGCTGCGCGAACTGTTTGGCGACTGGGAGCACGAGGAAGCGATGGATTTGTTCATCTACCGCAATGACCTTCTCGGTCAGCCGATGCCCGTGTACACGCCCGAGGAAGCCGCGCGCCAACTGCGCCAGGCCGGGCGCTTCACCCGCAACCAGGTGCACTTCTGGAACAAGTTCTACGGGATCACGCTGGAGGCCTATGGCGACGTCAACGGCGACGGCGAGTGCTTCATGCCGCGCAATGCGCTGAACAAGCCCAATGCCGCGTCACTCGCGACGGGCGGCGGCATGGGCACCAATATCTACGGTGGCGGCATCTTCGAGCTGACTGAAGATGAGACGATGATCATCGAGCTGCACCAGCCGATCGAGCCGGACTATATCGGCTTCTGTCTCGGCAATATGTGGGGCGAATCGCTCGATTTCAGCAACTACCAGAGCAGCCTGAACGGCGTGCAGGCACACCGGGATGCCGATAACGTGATCCGCTACGTGATCGCTCACCGTGACCCCGGCGTGCACAACTGGGTCGACACCACCGGGCAACCGGAAGGCTATATCGGCGTACGCTGGGCCTATTCGAAAATGCCCACCGAGAACCTGCCGTGGAGCGTGGTCAAGAAAGTGCCGTTCAATGAGGTGATGCAACACCTGCCGGCCGACACCCGTATGGTCACGCCGCAAGAGCGCCGGCACGCGATCGCGATCCGTCAGGAACACGTGCAGCGTCGCTATCGTCATCATTGATTTTTATTTGCTGGGCCTCCCGGCCGCTTTCCGGCAATTTGTGTCACTCACTGGCTTGGGATCGAGGCCGGATCACCACGATCGGAATGTCTCGACCAAAAGTACTGGCCCGCTCCTGATAACGTGCCACATTCGGCTTTCGTTCAACAACAATTTTGAACAAACGCTCCCGTTCTTCTCCGCCGGCAATATGGGCCGTTGCGGTTACAGGCTTGCGGTTCACCATCAGCCAGCAACGTGGCTCCTTTCTGAAATTACTCACCCATTTCGGATCCGTGGGACCACCTGCATTGGAGCCGATCACCAGGTAGTCTCCTCCATGTTCGACATACGGTAATGCAACCTTTCTGAGATCGCCGCTCTTCGCACCTATCATCGTGATCGACATCACTGGCGTATAGGGGTTGCCCCCGGCTTTTGAGTACTGATAGGACATCAACGACCAACCTGTCTTCTCAACCAGCCACAGATCGATGGCCAGGCCGCGTTTGCCGCGCAGAAGGATCATCCAGGGCTTGAAATAAGATGCAAACCGGATTTTGTCTTCAACGGTTTCCGTGCTGGCTTCCGGGTGATCCGGGTTGCTCATGCCGACACCTCCAGCAGCGGGGAAAGCTGTGTTTTGATATTGCCAACGCATTCCAGGTTTCTGACCAGGGAATACAACTTTTCCTGTTGCTGCTCCGAGAGGATGCCGTCGAGGAAATCCGCCATTTTGCATTTCACCCATCTCCAGTCGGCCCGCGTTTCCTTGCTCCACGGATCCCCCTGGTTGTGATCGGATGTGATTTCGTGGCATTCCCCGCGCACGGTAATGGCCATGACCACCCTGTTGAATCTGGGACGATGAATCGGACTATGCAACACATCCTCACGCCATCGCCTTGCCAGGCCTTCATCCGGCAGGGTACTGATGCGCAGAGCGAGCGCCCACACGGACGCATCGTTCAACACCGAGGGGTCATACCAGTCCGGTCCCCGCCGATGTCCCAGCAACGCCAGTGCCGTGATATAGGGAATATTGAAGGCACCGTGCAGCGGAGCGCGATGATCCTGCGCGATCGAAGTAGCGGGTTCCCTGAAAAAACGGGTGGAGTAGGCAATCGGATTGAGTCTGATGACGATGCTGTCGATGTCCTCGATGCTCACTTCATGTTTTTTCTGGAAATCCAGCACCGCGTCTATCGCCGCATGGGTAAACCGGCATGATGGATAGGGCTTGAGCGCCGTATCCATGATCCACCACTTCTCCGATGCGCAATCGAGCAATTCACGGTAGGCACCCATGTACCCCTGGGCTTCGAAGAAGCCCGGAATTGAATCCAGTACCTCGTGTTCACCGATGTATCCTTCCTGCGCCAGCAGTGAGGCCATCAGGCCAGCTTGGGCCACACTGCCATACGGCGCATACTTGAAAGAATTGAACTCCGAGCGACTGGACATGTTCGCCGCCTTTGGCGTAGGGGCCGTCCATCCTGCCAATCCCATCGCATTCACCATTTGCTCACGGCTTTGCCCGGCGAGACTGCTCGCCGCCACGGCGGCACCAAATGCGTCAGTGCCAGTTCCCACCAGGGGCGACCAGCGAAACTGTTCACCATCGTACTCCATCAGTTTTGATGCCAGATTCAAGCGGGCATTGATCTCGAAGCCCGCGATAAACGCCTTGAGAATATCGGCTCCCGAACTGCACAGTCTTTCCGCTTCCGCCAGCGAGGCGGCGAGCACAATCGCGGCAAAGTGGGCTGCGTTGTAGAATGTTTCATCGGCATCGAGCGCATTCATCATCTCCGCGTTTGCATAGGCTGCATTCGCCGATGCCACCTTCTGTTCCAAACCGAAAACGGTGGCATCAGCCGGTCCCGCAAGTCGGGCGGCGACGCGCCGGGTGATCGCGCTCCGCTCCAGGCGGCATGCCGCGAGCCCGCAGACCAAGGTGTCCAGAAACACGATTTTCGCGTAGTCGAGAACCTCGACAGGCAGGTCGGCAAGCCTGATGGCCAAAGCGTATTCGGCAAATTTCTCCAGCTGTCCCATGGCCTCGCTGCTCCTCGTCAATTGTGGAGCAAGTATCCCCGAGATTGCCGCGGCACACTTGCTTTTCTTGCATGATTCCAGGAATCAATCGTGACCTTTCGAGGATGGCGATTGCCTGTTCCTGTTTCCCCCGTGCGAGAGCAATGCGCAATTCCGTGTGCGCGCCTGAACCAAAGCCCCGACCGCTGTCCGTGATAAGCACGACGCGAACATCGTCATCATGATAGCGTTGGCAAAAGTCAGGTATCGAGCCAATAGGGTCATTGCCGCTTTATGTGTACCGCCAATGGCATACCTTCGTTTCGTGGCCGGTGGGGGCAGGCGTTCCCCTGGCGGGCGCCATTCGCGACCAGACCGGGAGCTACAACTCCGCGTTCTTGCTGTTTATGGTCCTGCTGGCGATGTCACTCCTGCTGCTGCCCGCGATCCGGCATCCGGATCGCTCCCAGGCCGTTGTGGTGAAATGATCGTGGCAATAGCAGGTAAACGAATGTGAGTTCGTCTGAAAAGCAGTATCCGGTGCAAGGTCTGTGCGTGCTTGATTTGAGCCAGACGCTGGCCGGCGCCTATGCAAGCAAGATGCTCAGTGATGTGGGTGGCGAAGTGATTATCGTGGAGCCCCCCGGGGGCGATCACTTGCGACATTGGAAAAAATCCGCCTTGCTGGGTTTGTCCGACCCGCTGTCACCCGGGGAAGATGGCGCGCTGTTTCACTACTTGCATGGCAACAAGAAAAGCGTCGTGATCGACAAGAGCAGTGAAATTGACCAACAGCGTCTGGCGGATTTGTGTGCTGGCGCCGACCTGGTTATCTGCGATTCACGCTCCGGGCTGCTGGCCTCATACCATTTGGATAGCGAGCGATTAAGAGCCAATAACCCGAGGCTGTCGATTGTCGAAATAAGCGCTTACGGGCGCGATGAGCCGGGAGTTGCCACGGAGTTCACCCTTCAGGCCGAGGTCGGCAGTACTGATTCTCGTGGTTATGCCGATCGATTGCCGGTCGCCGCGGGGGGGCAGCTGGGCGAGTATCTCGTTGCCAGTTTCACGGCCGTGGCTGCCTTGACCGCATGGCTGCGAGCGCGCGAACAGGATAAAGGCCAGGATGTTGATCTTTCCATGTTCGAGTCGATACTGCTGAGCTTCCAGACCTACCAGTACGTTCACCAGCAACTGGAGCCTGGCGTACCCTTTCCCCGCGAGGTCGAGGTGCCCTCGGTGGAGCCCAGCAAAGATGGCTGGGTCGGTTTCTGCACGATTACAGCGCAGCAGTGGCAAGCCCTTTCGGCAATGATAGAGAGTCCCGAACTCGCCGGGCTGAGCAGCCAAAAGCAGCGATTCGAACAAATTGACCGGGTACTCGAGGCGGTTCATCGCTGGACTCGGGAGAGAACGACGGAAGAAATTCTCCAGGTCGCGGAACAATATCGGGTCCCCGCTGTGCCAGTCGGCGACGGGGAGTCGGTGTTTGGCATGTCTCACTTGCAGCAGCGCCAGGTTTTTGAAACCAACCCCGCCGGCTTTCAGCAACCGCGGGTTCCGTATCACTTCAGTGATTCGCTGACCCGGTCAGCGGGTGCGGCGCCCAAGCTCGGACAG
This sequence comes from Gammaproteobacteria bacterium, assembly GCA_016705365.1. Classification (NCBI taxonomy): domain Bacteria; kingdom Pseudomonadati; phylum Pseudomonadota; class Gammaproteobacteria; species Gammaproteobacteria bacterium. The sequence goes on from JADIYI010000008.1 coordinate 835,263, forward strand.
TGCGGCGGTGCGGATTTCGAGCCGCGGAAAACCCGGGAAAACAACGGCGAACCACTGCGCTTCGACGCTGTTCGAGTGGTGGATCTGACCGCGTTCTGGGCGGGGCCGATTGTCACCGCTTACCTCGCCGGCCTCGGGGCAGAAGTCATCAAGGTTGAATCCGTCGCGCGGCCTGATGGCATGCGCTTTGCCAGCGGCTTTTTTCCGAAAGATACGCCCCTGTGGGAGTCCTCAGGCGTTGTGCATGGCGCCAACAGTGGCAAGTACGGGCTGACCCTGGATATGAGCACCGCCGCAGGACTGGATTTGCTGAAGGAACTGATCAAGACGGCTGACATCGTTATCGAAAATTTCTCTCCCCGCGTGATGGACAAGTACGGTTTGGGCTGGGAACAGGTTCAGGCCTTGAATTCCAGGGCGATCATGGTGCGCATGCCGGCCTTCGGTCTCGACGGTCCCTGGCGGGACCGAACGGGTTTTGCGATGAATATCGAGCAGGTGTCAGGCATGGCGGCATTCACGGGTTATGCCGACAGGGCTCCGCTGGTTCCGCGCGGCTGCGTGGACCCTTTGGGAGGGATGCAGGCAGCCTTTGCGACACTGTGTGCCTTGCACGCTCGACAGGAGTCCGGGAAAGGTCAGCTGATCGAAGTACCGCTACTGGAGACTGGCTTGGGCGTCGCGGCCGAACCCATCGTTGAATACAGTGCCTATGGTGCGCGTCTGGGTCGAATGGGCAACAGGGCTGCCAACAGCCTGCAGGCGATCCTGGCCTGTAACGATGGTCGATTGATCGCGCTCGCAATCGAGGATCACCCGCAGTTGATCCGGCTCATGGAACTGTTGGCCATTGCGCAACCGCGCTCATTCAGGCGCTATCGCGCAGCCGATTGGCTGCAGCATGAGTCCGATATCGTCGCCATGCTGCAGGAGTACTTTGCGAATTGCGAGGCAGAAACCGTCCTGACGGTCCTGCAGGAAAATCAGTTTGCAGTGGCACTGCTTTACAATGCCCGGGAACTGCTTTTTCATCCACGATTGGCCCGCCGGAGCTTTTTTGCCAAGCTGGGGCACCGGGCTGTAGGCCCGATTCATTACCCGAGTTTCCCCTTCAAGTTCAACGGCGAGTATCTGCCTGTCTCGAGGGCGGCTCCCTGTCTCGGCGAACATAACCAGGAAATTCTGGGTGGTGTGCTTGGGCTGAGCGATGATGAGATCGCGCAGCTTCGCAGCGACGGCGTGATTGGAGAGCGTCCGTCGTTTTGCTAGCGCAGACGCGGCCTTCCTCCCTTGCGAATCGACGAATAATCAATGCGGGTGCGCCGACGCCAATGTCACATCGGCACGAAATTGATCGAGCACCGGCCCCATCGCGGACCCCGCCGGCAAGCGCGCGAGCGCGGTATCGCACCAGGGCAACAGGTAGCGCGCGCATAATTCGCGCACCAGCACCGGCTCCGCGGCATCGATCGCGCAGGCGAACACTTCGCAGGCGACACCCAGCTGATCGGGGGGCAGGTGCACACCGTCCCAGGCCAGGTCCAGATGATCCATGACACGCAGCCAGTCTTCGCGCGTGGCGCTGCCATCGAGCCCGAGCGCCGCGTGCAGCAGCAGGGACAGGGGCGCTTGCGGGCCATGACAGCCGGTCCAGTATTCCACGCTCACCGCACTGAACGTGTCTGGCAGGCCGAGCGCAGCCCACGCCTCCTCGCGTGCTGCGGCCTCCGCCAGGGGGCTCCAGATGCGTGCCCAGGCCAGCAGTGCGAGCGCGTGTTCGTGTTCCATGCGCCGCCCTATTCGAGCGCCAGCCAGTCCGCGGTGACCGACTTCAGCCCGGCGCGCTCGCCAGCCTGTCCGCTCCAGACCGCGATCGCCAGTTTTTTCTGTGTGACCAGCGGCGCCCAGTCGTCCAGCTCGAAGCGCACCTGCCAGCGTCCCCCGGCCCACTCGCCGCGGGCACTCCAGGCCGCGGGAGCCTCGCTGCGCTGCATCGTGCCCAGGCCTTCGGCACGCATGCGCCATGGCCGTTCGCGGTCGGCGCGCCAGTAAGCCGCCTCGACCGCGTGGCCCGGCGCGCCCATGGTGAGCCACTGGGCCTCGCCGGTCTCGGGTGCCATCAGGGCGCAGGCATCGGTGAACAGGTCCGTCTCGCCGGCCGTCAGCCGGTGCGCGACCTCGCAGGCCCAGTCCACCTCGATCAGGAAGCCGCGCGCACTGCGCACTACGCTGACATTGAGCTCGGGCACCCGTGGTTCGGTGCGGTCCGCATAGGCCTTCATGATGTAGCCGCCCGGCTGCATCGCCGGAGGTGCCACGATGAGCGCAAGTTTTTTCCGGATCATGTTCAGAACACCTGGCGCGCATTCGCGTCGAGTTTGAAGTTGTCTTCCCACACGTAGGCGATCAGCGTATCCATCAATTCGCTGGGCTCGCCGCGCTTGCGCTTCTCGCGCTCGGCGACCAGCGTCGCCATTGCCGCATCCACACCGGGCCCGAACAACCCGCGCAGATATTCCAGCGGAATGCGCATCTCGGTCGTGGGGCTGCCGTCTGGCGCGAGCTTCGGCGGACTGATCGGCGGCACGTAGAATACGTTCGGGCCCAGGCCGTATTCGGGATGCAGCGGCAAGGCGACTTTCCATTCGTCCACCAGCTTCCAGATCGGACCGTTGCGGTCGTGACGGAAACCGACGTAGCGCAGCCGTCCGGGGCACTGGCGTGCGCACGCCGGGGCGACACCCTCCTCGACACGTGGCAGACAGAAAATGCATTTCGCCGCAACCTGGCGCTGGTAATCGAAATAGACCTTCTTGTACGGGCAGGCCTCGACGCAAAAACGGTAGCCGTGGCAGCGGTCCTGGTCCACCAGCACGATGCCGTCCTGCGGACGCTTGTAGATCGAGCGGCGCGGACAGGCGTCGAGGCACGCCGGATGGGTGCAGTGGTTGCACAGGCGCGGCAGGTAGAAATGGTGGTTTTCCTGCGGGTAAGCGCCCTTGCCTTCGTCCTCGTCCCAGTTCGGTCCCCATGCGGGCTTTCCGGCGGGTCGCAACCATTCCTTGTTTGGCGACGCGGCGTCGGTCGCCAACACATCGCGGTGATTGAATGTCCACGCGCGGCCATATTCGGCATCCAGGTTCGGAATGCGTCCGCGCTTCACCTCGCCTGTTTCCGTGCGCCCGCCGCTGTCGGGGTAATTCGCCGGATAGCCCTTGCCGGGCAGGGTTTCCACGTTGTTCCAGTACGCGTAATCCGTACCCTGGTCGCTGTTCCACAGCTTCTTGCAGGCGATGGTGCAGGTGTGGCAACCCAGACACTTGTTCAGATCCAGCACCATCGCGACCTGCACCTGCGGTGTCGGCACTTCATACTTCATGACCGGCTCCCGTTATCGCCACTGCGTCTGTTTGCGCCGAACCGGCCTCGAGCTCCTGCAGCTCCTGCGGCGTCAGCGCACGAATTCCGATCCGCGTGTCCTGCACGAAAGTTCCCACCTGCAGATGGTTTATCCCGAAACGCAGTTGCGAGTCACCGCCCGCCATGTGCAGCGGATTCTGGATGCCGGGAATGATCCACTTGAAACTCTCGTGGCGCGGGAACTGGTGCGGCTCCCAGGCATGGAAGTAATAAGCAACCTTCGGGCGCACCATCGTGCTGTACTTGATACGCATGAATACATGGCCGTAATCGTTGTACAGCAGCGCGAAATCACCGTCGGCAATACCGAGATCGACGCAGTCACGCGGGTTGAGCAGCATGCACGGCTCGCCACGCTGCAGACGCAGCAGCATCGGGTTGTCGCGCCATTGCGCGTGAATCGACCAGCGTGCGTGACAGGACACCATCTGGAATGGGTGGTCGCCGCCCGCCTTCGGGCTCGGCTTGTGGGTGGGCAGCGCTTCGCCCGCGTCGACGAACCAGGGGTGATCGATATAGAACTGGATGCGTCCGGTGTAGGTGGGCCAGCGCGACTTGTGTTCGGTGAACAGCGTCAGCGTGTTCAGTACCCCCTCGCCTTTCCAGTCGGGGTTGAAGGTTGCCGTCGGCAGCGTGTTGTCACCGGTGCTGACGAACTTGCTCGTGCCGTTCTTTTCCAGCTCGCTGATCTGCACTCCTCCCGCGCTCGGGCTGTCGTCGAGGATCGCCTGCGTCACTTTTTTCGCGTCCTTGGGACCGTAGGCACCGTGGTTCGAGTAGGCCTGGTGCAGTTCCTTCCAGTCCACCGTGCGCTTGCCACAGGAGTCGAAGGCCGGGATGTCGCGCTCGCGGCAGATTTCCTCGATGCGTTTCGAGAGCAGCCAAAAGATTTCCCACTCATCCTTCGACTCCCCGACCGGCGGCACGGCCGCATCGCAGTAATGCAGGTAGGGTATATAGGAAATCGTGTACTTGATGCCGACCTTCTCGTACCAGCCTGCGGCGGGCAGTACATAGTCGGAGTGCATCGCGGTGAAGCACCATTTCACATCGGTGCAGACCACGAGATCGAGCCCGGGCCAGAAATCCTCCAGCATCTTGCCGCCGCGATTGGTTCGGCGCAGCAGGTTGGCTCCGCCGGTGAACATCATCTTGGGGCCGCTTTGCGGCGCCGTGACCGGCTCCCACCCCTTCTCGCGCGCTTCGCGGTGATAATCCGCCAGTGAACGGTCGTAGTAACGCTGCGCCTCCCTTTCCAGGTCGTCCGCGATGCCCTGGCGGTCGTACATCTGGGAGGTGATCGTGGTGCGGCAAAGGATTTTCCCTTCACCTGCGCGCGCCATCTCGAACGGAATCAGGTGCGGCGACTTGCGTTTGGTCACCAGGTCGACGGTCAGATTGTAGAGATCAGTTGGCGACAGCACGCCCGCCATCATCGCGATCTTGCCGCGCAAGCCCTCGTGCTCGAGCTGCAATGCCGAGCCGAAGCCGGCCAGGTCGAACCAGCCGGTGGAATGGATGCCCGCACCCTTCTTGCCGATGGCACCTTTGAGCGCGAGACACAGCAGCTTGGTACGGTTCATCAGGTCGGAATGAACGAAGCGGTTCGAGCCCCAGCTCGAGAGGATCAAAGGCCGCTCGGCCGCGGCAAAACCGGCGGCGAATACGCGTATCTGCTCGGGATGCAAGCCGGTGACTTCCGCGGTGCGTTCGATCGTCCAGGTATCGAGCTGTTCCCTGAGCAGTGCCATCACCGGTGCGACACGCACTTCCTGCCCACCTTGCAGCTGCACGGCGAAACTGCCCTCGAGCACCGGGTCCAGCTCGCCCAGCGACAATGTCGGAGTGGGATGCCCCTCGGTTCCCGGCGCCAGTACCGGCTGTCCGGTGTGCGCGTCCCAGAAATACATCAGCTTGTGATTGCCGTCATCGACCAGGTCCGATTCGCGCAGAAACTGGCCGGTGTCGATCCGCACCAGCAGCGGCAGATCGGTCTGTTCCTTCACATAGGCCCAGTCGGCCTTGCCGCTTTCAATGATATGGCGCGCGGTGTACATGCCGAGCGCCGCATCGGCACCCGTGCCGATCGGCAGCCACTGGTCGGCGCGCATGGCGGTGGCGGTGTATTGCGGATCGATCACCACGAGCTCGGCACCGTTGTATCGTGCCTCGTAGAGAAAGTGCACGTCCGGCATCTGCGTGACGGCGGGGTTGTGCATCCACACCACGAGATAGTCCGACAGGAACCATTCGTCGGAAGAGCCACCGGCGTGCGCGAATCCGAGCGTGAGCGCGAGCCCCAGGTTCAGGTCGCCGATCTCCGCCCACATGTCGGAAAAAGTGCCGCCGGACTTCATCAGGAACTTGAATCGGCCTGCAGTGGAGGCGCCCTGGTCGAAATTGGGACCCAGGTCCTGCATCATCGATTCGGGGCCGTACTTTTGCGCCGCTTCGATGCACTTCACGGCTATCTCGTCGATTGCCTGTTCCCAGGACACCTTCTCCCATTTGCCGGAACCACGCGGCCCGACGCGTTTCAGCGGCACCGTCAGGCGGCTCGGACCGTACATCACTTCCGAATAACTGGCGCCTTTCTGGCAGCCGCGCGGATTGAAATCCGGCACCCCGGGTTCGGACTGCGTGTACATCGCGGTTTGCTCTTCGCGCATCACCACGCCGTTCTTGACGTAGAGATTCCACTCGCAGGCGCTGCGGCAGTTGGCCCACCCGTGAGAGCCCTTGGCAACGCGGTCCCAGGTCCAGCGCTCGCGGTAGAGATCCTCCCAGTTGCCGATTTTCGGTACCGTGCGCCGGGCCTGGTGTGTGGCGGCATTCGCGCGCAGGTGGAACAGTGGCAGGGACTGGCCAACGAGCGCCGTCGCGGCCATTGCGGAGAACTGCAGGAAGCGCCTGCGGTTCACGCGCGGAGCATTCTCGGATACCGGCATTCGCGGACCTCCTCGACGAGCCTGAAAGCTACCCGCACGGCGGACAGGGCGCGGTCATTATTGCGTGTGAATCGCGCGCTTTTCATGACATGGGACAAGGCCGGGTCCGTGTTTGTCGCCGGCAATATTACGATCCTGTATATATCGAAGCGATGAAACCACATGGCTGCGGCGGTTCGCATTCCATGTGGCGGCAGGGCGGATGATCCTGGCTCAGTTCTGGAGAAACCGCTGCCTGTAGGCGGCAAAGCTTTGCGCCAGCCCGGCGTCCGTATAGCCATAGTCGGCGGCCGCGTAGTGATGTGCCGCACGCTTGTCGCGCCGGTTCTCCTCCAGCCAGCTCTCCATCGCCACCTCGACCGCCGCGGTGAACGGCATGCCGATGGCGGCGTACAGCCGGCGCAGCACCTCCAGCGGCTGGTTGACGCAATCGCGATAGGCCACGTCCATGAAGCGCTCCGGGAATTGGTCCCGGATCGCCGTGGCGCGCTCGAGCGAAGCGGCGAAGCGCTCCAGGACATACGCACCGACCGCCACCGGGTCGACCGTCTCGCAGCCCAGGTGGTTCAGTGCAACGATCATGCTGGCGTACGATGGCAGGGTCTGTACCGGATCGCGGTGGGTGAGAACGATGCGTGCGTCGCGGAAGCACTCGAGCAGCAGATCCAGGTAATGCAGGTGATGGGGTGATTTCAGCAGCCACGGACCCACCTGCTCGCCCGCCCGGCGTTTCTGCCACTGCAGCAGGCGCAGCAGGCGCAGCAGGTAGCTGTAACCCGGGCGATTGTCCTGCGCCCCGAGCCAGCGTCCGAATTCCGGCACGTAATTGAATGCCTCCGGGGAGGTGCTGTAGAAGCTGTGCTCGATCAGCCCTATCTCCTCCTCGGCACCGGTGGAACTCAGCGGGTGGATCGCGGCCAGCTCCGGGCTCGTCGCGACGATCCATTTCAGCTCCGCCTCCACCTGCGCGATGCGATCATCGGGGGCGCCGGCCCGCAGGCTGTCGGGCGCGACCGGGTGGCGGACCTCGTGGAAGCGCGGAAACAGAAAACGGGTGTCGCTGGACAGCACCTTGTGCAGCATCGTGGTGCCGGTCCGCGGAAGACCCACGATGCACACCGCGACCGCGATCTCCTCGGAGTCGATTTCGGGGTGCAGCCGATAGACCTCCTCGACACGCAGCCGGTTGACCAGCAGTCCGACCAGCCGGGCATGCTGCGCCCGCAGGCCGTCAGCGCTCAGCCGTGCCTCGGTGTTCAGGGCATGGACCAGGCGCCTCAGTGGTTCGCGAAACGTGTCCGGGCCGAAGTCTTCGAGTCCGCTCGCTGCGCTGGCCTCGCGCAACAGTGCTTCCGCTTGCAGCGTCATCATCATGCTCCCCAGCGCCGTACCTCGGTCTCGAGCAGCGGGTGTTCCTGCGCCCCGATCCAGCGCCAGCACATGGTGCCGGTGCGATGTCCCGCGGTCTGGATCCAGTTCGGCCGACCCGGATCGCGATGCGCCACGTGAATCCGTACACTGCCGTCGGGCTCGTAGTGGGCCGTGTGCCTGTTGACGTGGATTCTGTGATAGCGGTAATCGAGCGACTCCATCCACCAGTTGTTCAACTGGACGTTCCAGCTCTGGCACCGCGGAATGGTCGGCGCGGTGATCACCAGCATTTCGTCATCGGCCAGGCGCCACGCGCCGTGAAAGTAGAAGATGTTCGGGTCGCCGCCAATGGCGCGGCAATAGGCCTGGTCGGCCGGCGGGAGCTGGTTCAGTGCCGGCAGGAAGCTCTCGGCCCAGTTCTCGAACAGGGCCGCGCTGCCGGATACGAAATTGCTCGCGCCCTGCAGTGCCCGGCGCAGCTGCTCGAGGCCGAGAGGCTGCGGGTATTCTCCTGCTGCCCCGAGTCGCTCGATGCTCAACTCGGCAGCTCGTTCGTTGCGCCGGTCCTGAAATGTCTGGCGTACATTGATCGAATTGGTTTCGGGGTTCATGCGCAGCCAGTTCCCTGCATGCTCATGCTGACTCACGACGAGCTCGAAACGTCCGTCGGAGCCGATGCTCATGTCACGTGCATCGATGTAGCCGGTCGTCTCCATGGTGCCGCCGGAGGCATAGCGGTTGATCACCGCGCCAAAGCCGAGATAGTCGACGGTCCCGCGGGTCCCCGTGATCAGGTAATCGTGTGCGGGATCGACCGTGCAGCTCTCGTAGCGGTTGTCAGGGTTGTCCGCCCCGAGCTTGATGGTTTCGTGCGCCGGGCAGCGAAACCGGGGAAAGAGCGGATCGCCGAATTCGATGAAACTTTCCAGTCCGCCGCGCAGCAGGCGGCTGAGGTAACGATAGCCCTCCGCGACAGTCAGTTCATCCCTGGGCGCCTTTTCGCTCAGGATCAGGGCGCCAGCCTCTCCGAGCCGCTCGCAGAATCCGCGCCAGGCCGAGCCATCGAGCAGTCGTGTGTCCGCTTCGTCCATCAGTTCATGCCTCATCGTGCTCGTGACTTGTGCTGGCCTCTACGGCCTTCTGCAGCTCCGTGATGGTCTGCGGGTTGATGTACTCCCGCCAGTAGCATACTTGCCCGTCCCGGAAGCGCAGAATGCCGAGATAGCTGTTGCGATATGGCAATCCGCTGGCGAGGTGGCGGGAATCGGAGCGGTACTCCGCGATCAGTGTCTGCGGGTCGAGCAGCTCGAAGACCTGGTCGATCTGGTAGTTCAGACCAGCGAACGGGGCCTGTCCGGCATCGAAGAAGTGCCGCACTGCATCCCGACCTACCATGCGGTGCGGCATGTCCGGTATGGGCAGGTAGGGCCAGTCGCAGCAGACATCCTCGGTCATGCAGGCGAAGGCCGTATTCCAGTCCTTGCGACCCAGCGCGCCCATCATGCGCAGGAACAGCGCCTTGTTTTGCTCCCTCGGCATTTCCTGGTTCATCGCTGCGGATCCTCGGGCCTGGTCCATGGAAAGGAGTCTGCCGGCGTCCGGCATAGCGTGGCTTCATCCGAAAGGGTGAGGCCGGGTCGATGTCGACGCAAGGCCAATTCGCCGGCAACCGCGAGACCCTCGCCACGACCCCGGGCGAGGGGTAGTATGCACCGGGCGGGCGTGCGATCAGGCATATAAACAAAAATCGATATGCTGCGGGAGGAACGGCTATGGGAGCGGCAACCAGGCTGCGCGGGTTCAGCGATCTCGTGGGTCTTGCCTACCAGGGCGTTGAGGATTCGGCGTCCTGGAAGACCCTGATGAGTCAGTTGAGCGAGCTTACCGCATCGCACGATGCCTCGATGGTCATTTGCTCGGCCTCCGCGCCGGGAATCTATTGCCTGATTACCGATAATGACGATCCGAAGTTGACCGGCAGCGAGCACGTCAACGGCGTGATGTCGGTGAACGTGTTGCTCGACTTGCCGCAGCCCGCAGCGAGCACTCCCGACGAACTCATGTCCGAAGGGGCGTTCCTGCGCACGCCCCTGTACCAGAACTTCCTCAAGCCGGCCAACATCCGCTACCTGCTCGGACTCGACGTGATGCGCGATGACATACTGCACGTGAAGCTCTCGGTCGAGCGCACCGCGGATCAGCCGCCGTTCAGCCTGCGCGAGCGCGAGTTGATCGATCTGATTGCGCCGCACCTGCAGCGCGCGATCCACCTGCGGGAGCAACACGCCAACGGCGCCCACATGCGCTATTTCTTCGAGGAGGCGATGGCCAAGCTCGCCATCGGCAGCCTGATGCTGGATGCGCGCGGGCGCGTGCTGTCGATGAACGCCTGGGCGCGGCAGTTGATCGAACAGAACGAGGTGCTGGTGATGCGCAACGGCCGTCTGCGCGCGATCGACAGCGTGGACGGACGGGCGCTCAACAAGGCGATCGACCTGGCGCTGGCAGCGCACCACAACAACTTGCGCTGCCAGCGCGGGGTGGGCCTGCGTCTCGAAGCGAGGCCGGGCATGGCACTTCTCGACGTGGTGGTGAAACCCCTGATCTGCGATCCGTTGCTGGAGGCGCGCGATACGCCCGCCGTGGTCGTCTACCTCAACGATTGCCGTCACCCCGGCATCGAACTCGATCCCGCGGTACTGGCCGGCATGTACGGACTCACCCCCTGCGAGAGCCAGTTGAGCGCACTGCTTGCCAAGGGCATCAGTCTCGACGAAGCGTCGATGCGTCTCAAGGTCAGCATCAATACCGTCAAGACCCACCTGCGCGGCATCTACGAAAAACTTGGCACCAACAAGCAGGCACAGATCGTCGCCCGCCTGAACCATTCCAGCGCGCGCTTGCTGTAGGGCCTGCGCCTCAGCCCACCAGCAGTTCGAGGCCCGGCAATTCGCGACGGTTGAAGCTCTGCTCCATGACCCTGCGGTAACCGGTGCGCGCGATGAGCCAGCGGCCGTTCGTCCGGCGGTAGCCGTCCTCGTAATACGCGAACATCTCGAGTTGCTGCTGCGAGTGCTTGTCGAGGAAGAAGTGGTACATCGCCCAGATGCCGGTTGCCTCGTCCCGGGTGCTGAACTCGATTTCGGGCATCGTGACATGCCAGTAGCCGAGGATGTGTGTCTGCGCCGCATCGTGCGAATCGCGCAGGAAGCGCAGCAGGTCCGCGCGGTTGGAAAAAGCGTACTTGCCGTCCGAGTACGAGGTGCTCACGTCCTCGGTCATCAGGCCCTCCAACTCGTCCCATCGCGATTGCGTCATGTAGCGGATATAGCGGTGCTTGAGGGTCTTGATGGCTTCCAGGTCCAGGAGGCGGGCAATCGCTTCGGAGTCGGTCATCACGGAGGTCCTTCAGCAGTGGGTTTGCAGGCCGCCACGATTATCAAGTCACCCGCCCCCGTTCGATTCATCTGCCGGAATGAGACGGGCAACGGTGTGCGCACAATGGCGTTGCCACCGTCCTCGATCGGAACACACACCCGGTGGCGGTCGCGTCGGCACTCCTCTCGGGCTCCATCGACGATCGAGGTCTTCGTCTGATCGGATGAGGACAGGGCGCGTGATTCGCGCGATGGTGCCACCTATCGCAAGCCCGCTTGAGAAAGTGTAAATGGAACTTCCGATCCCCGGCCCGGGACCCCGGTCACCGGCCGATGCCGATTTTCTCGATGCGCTGTTTCATCGCATGGCCGTGGCGCGCGCCATCGAGATACGTATGGAGCGCCACACCCGCGAACAGCGCTTTTCCGGCTGGTGGCACCCGGGCGAGGGGCAGGAGGCAGCGGGCATCGGTGCCAGCGCCGCGATGCGTCGCGACGATTACCTGTTCTACCAGGGCCGTGGCACGGCCTGGGCGATCGGCAAGGGCATGGCACCGGACCCGATTTTCGGCGACCTGCTCGGCAAGGTCACGGGCGCCACTCGCGGCAAGGGTGGCGGCGTGCCGCATTGGGCGGATTACTCGATCGGCGTGATGGGCGAGGGTGCGACACTCGGCAGCGTGTACCCGCTGGCTGCCGGTGCGGCGCTCGCGGCGAAGCTGCGCCGTACCGGCCAGGTCGCACTGGCGAATTTCGGCGATGGCACGGCCGCGCGTGGCACCTTCCACGAGACACTCGTCCACGCGGCGGCGTGGAAGTTGCCACTGATCTATTTCTGCGAGAACAACGGCCTGCTTGTCGGTACCACTTTGCGCAGCGTGAGTCCTACCGAGAACATTGCCGATTACGCGTCCGGCTATGGCATCCCCGGCGTGATCGTCGATGGCCAGGATGCGGTGGCGGTGTACGAGGCAACGGCGGTCGCGATCGCACGCGCTCGCGCCGGAGAGGGTCCGACGCTGATCGAGGCCAAGGTGTTCCGGCGCCGTGGACACTATGCGGGTGACCCGCAAAAGTACCGCCCTGGTGACTATGCGCAAGATTATCGCGATCCGCTGGAACTGCTCGGGGCCCGCCTTGCACCACAGGCCGCGGCCAGGCTGCGGGCCGCGGCCGAAGCGCAGGTACAGACCGCGTACGAGGCCGCCATGGCCGCCGCGGATCCAGACCCCTCTGTCATTTACCGGGACCTCTACCATGGCTGAGCAAGGCACCGTGACGATGGCCTACAACGCGGCCATGGGCCTCGCGTTGATCGAGGAGATGCACCGCGACGAACGGATCTTCGTGCTCGGGCAGGGGGTCGCGACCGGTGGCTGGTTCGGCGCCGAGAAAGGGCTCGCCGATGAGTTCGGCCACGAACGGGTGATCGACAGCAATATCGCCGAGGCCTTCGAGGCGGGTCTTGCCGCGGGTGCCGCCATTGCCGGGATGAAGCCGGTCATCAACATGGGGTTTGGCGATTTCGCGCTGATCGCCGGTGACGAGATTTTCCAGAAACTCGGCAAGTGGCGCTACATGCACGGGCTCGATGTGCCGATGAGCGCGGTCATCATCTTCCCGATCGGCGTGATGGGCGGTGCGGGTCCGGAGCACTCCAGTTGTCCGGAGGTGCTCGGCATGCATTTTCCCGGGCTCAAGGTCGTGGTGCCCGCGACCGCGGCCGATGCCAAGGGTCTGATGAGCGCAGCCCTGCGCGAGCCGAACCCGGTGCTGTTCCACAGCGTCAACAGCCTCGGATTCCAGCGCGGGGAGGTACCGCTCGATCCCGACTTCGTGGTGCCGATCGGCAAGGGCGTGGTGCGCCGCACGGGTTCGGCGTTCACGCTCGTCACCTATGGCTCCATGGTCGAGCGCTCGCTCGCGGCCGCGGAGCGCCTCGCCGCGCAAGGCATCGAGGCCGAGGTGATCGACCTGCGCTCGCTGGTGCCGCTGGACTGGGAGCTCGTGCTCGACTCGGTACGGCGCACCCACCGCGCGCTGATCGTGCATGAAGCCGCAAAGACCGCCGGCCCCGGAGCCGAGATCGCGGCACAGATCCAGGAGCGCGTCTTCTTCGAACTGGAGGCACCGATCCTGCGGGTTGCCGCGAAGGACGTGCCACTGCCGCAGCACGGCGAGCTGGAGCAGTTGTGCATTCCGTCAGTCGACGAGATCGCCGCGGCCGCACGCCACCTTTGCGCAATCTGAGGGCTGCACGATGTCTGATCTGCAGGAGCTGCGCATTCCGCACATGGGATCGGTCGAGAATGCGCGCCTGGTCGCATGGCATGTGGATGAGGGTGCGGAGTTTGCGGTTGGCCAGCTGCTCTACGAGGTGGAGACCGACAAGACGCTCACCGATGTCTCTGCAATCGATGCTGGCGTGCTGGTGCGTCGCGCGGCGGGCGAGGGTGAGGAACTCAAAGTCGGTGACCTGGTCGGCTGGTGGGTGCAGCCGGGAACGGGCCAGGAAGCAATTGCGGCCGCATTGACCCTGATCGCAGAGCCATCTTCCGCAGCACGAGCATCGGTCCGGGAGCAGTCCGGTGCCGGGTCAAAGCCGCACCTGGGGCTGGAGTCGAGGGACGGCCAGGAGATGCCAGACGGTAAGCCCGGTGCCGGGCTTTCTCCGCGCGTGCGGCAACTGGCGCGCGAGAACGGCGTTGAGCTGACGACGCTGCGCGGGAGCGGCCCCGGAGGACGCATCACCGGCGAGGACGTGCTGCAGGCGGCCGCGCAACACCGCGCGACGCCGGTGTCCGCGGCGAGTGGCGAACCCGCGCGCCCGGCCGGTTACGAGACCTTGCCATGCGAGGCACGCCCCAACAGCCTGCGCCGGCGCACCATCGCGCGGCGTCTCGCTGAATCCGCGCGCACGATGCCCCAGCTCACTGCGGACATGCAGGTCGATCTCGGCAATCTCCTGGCGGCGCGCTCGCGCCTCAATGCGGCGGAGCAGGCGGCCGGTCGCGCATCGGTATCGGTGCTGAGTTTCGTTGCGGCCGCGGTGTGCAGGCTGCTGCCGCAACACGCGGAGCTCAACGCGACCTATGCGGACACGCACATGCTGCTGTGGCGGGTGGTCAATCTCGGCGTGGCCGTGGATACGCCCGAGGGTCTGGTGGTTCCGGTGCTGCGCGATGCGGGCCGATTGTCACTGCCGGAACTGAATGCGGCGATTACCGCGCTCGCCTCGCGTGCCCGGGCAGGCGAGCTGCGGGCGGAGGAACTGGAGGGCGGTACGTTCACGATTTCGAACCCCGGCTCGCTCGGGCCGGTGCTGCGCGCGCAAGCGATTCTCAACCCGCCCCAGGTCGCGTTGCTCGGCTTGCCGGGCATGCGCCGCGCCCCTGTTGCGATCGACGACGGTTCCGGTGGTTACTGCGTCGAGGTGCGACCGCTGCTGTGCCCGTCGCTCACCTTCGATCACCGCGCGCTGGACGGAGGCCAGGTGATCCGATTCCTGAATGCGTTGAAAGAGGAACTCGAATGCCGGCCGGGGTGAGCTTCGATTTCCCGGGCTGCGGCGTTGCCAGGAGGGGCATGCGCCGTTCTCAGTGCGGTCGGGCACGAAAGATACCGAGCAGGATCGCTGCGGCTACCACAAAGCACGCGATCTGCAGCGTGAACGCGACGTTGTAGGAGCCTGTCGCATCGAAGATCGCGCCGGCGAGAGGGGCAGCCGCAAAGGTGAAGGGCAGCATCAGCAGCGTCGCCAGCCCCAACGCGCTCGCGAACGCTTCCCGCCCGAATGCGTTGCCCAGGAGCGCGGCAAAAGCCGGGTGCAATCCGCCGGCGCACAGACCGATGCCCAGCAGCAGGGTGGCGATGACCGGGAATACCGGGAACATCAGCAGCAGGCTCCACAGAACCGCGAGGACCACGCCGAGCAGGCCCACCGTCAGGCGCGCGCCGATGCGATCCGCAACCCAGCCGCAGAACAGGGCACCGACCATGGACGCAGTGCCGTTCACGCTCATCAGCATTGCAGCGGCCGTTGGCTCTATCCCGAGGTCGGTGGCGTAAGGGACCAGGTGGCTCACTATCACGATACCACCGCAGGTAATGAGTCCGGCACCGAGCAGGATTCCCCAGAAAAAGCGGTCGCGCAGCAGCCGAGCTTGCGATCCGCTCAGGGGAGCGGATGACTCGGTGCCGGCGCTCGCGGGTAGCGCACCCAATGATCGCTGCCCGATGTCTTCCGGTCGGTCCACGACCAGCAGCAGAAAAGGCAGCAACAGCAGCACCGCCACCGCCTGCATGACCAGGGCAAATCGCCAGTCGCGCCATTCGATCAGCCACGCGACCGCCGGCGGTGCCAGCGCCACGATCAGTGGCACGCTGATCAGCCCCATGGCGAGTCCGCGCCGCGCAACGAACCAGTTTGTAACGAGTGTCGACGACGGGATGATCCCGAGCAGGGCGCAGCCCGAGCCTGCCACCAGGCTGTAGGCGAACAGATAGGTCGGAAAGTCCGGCGCGCGCGACGCGAGCAGGAAACCCGCGGCCATCAGCAGCGCGCCCGCGATCATCACGGTGCGGATGCGCAAATGGCGCAGCGCGACGCCCAGCAGGGGTCCTGACAGACCCATCAGCAGGAGGATGATCGCAATGCCGAGCGAGGCAAGACCCCGACTCGCACCGAAATCCGCGGCGACCGGCTTGATCAGCACGCCGAAGCTGCCGAACGTGCTGCCGATCGCAAGATTCACCGCGAGAAAGCCGAGCGCCACCATGCGCCAGCCGAGAAAATCACGGCTCCCCTGATCGGGATGATTGGCTGGCTGCCTGTTCACGCGCCGGGGCTCGCGCACTCGAGCAGGACTTTCACTGCCTCGGGCTGGCACTGGGTCGTGAAAGCGCGAGCTACCTCCGCAAGTGCAAAGCGGTGGGAAATCAGCCCGGCGCGATCGATGCGGCGCGCTTGCATCAGTTCGAGCGCCTCGGCCAGTTCTTCTGGCGCATAACCGTTGGAGCCCATGATCAGAGGCTCCTTGCGGATGATGTAGCCCATGTCGATCAGCATGCGGTCCTCGAAGCCGCCGAAGCACACGATGCGTCCGTTCCGGTTCGCGACCAGGTGCAGTGCGGTCTCGAGCGGCGGCGGCCCGCTCATGTGCTTGATGTAGCCGGCGCAGTCGAACACCACGGCGATATTCGCGGATTCGCCGCGATAATCATCCTCGCGCCCGCAGATTGCCGCCACTGCGCTGTATATCTCGCCAGCGCGCGGATTCACGGTCGCGGTGGCGCCGACTTCCCGGGCCTTCGCCAGGCGCGCGTCCTGCACGTCGATCGCGATGATCTGCCCGACCGGCACCTCCCGCGCACGGATGGCCTGGATCACGCCAAGCCCGATGATGCCGACCCCGAACACCACCACGTTCTCGCCGGCGGTGATATTGGCCTTGCGTACCATCTGCAGCGCATCGGCCATCGGCTCGGTGGTGGCTGCCTCCGCGAAACTCACGCCCGCTGGAATGCGTACCAGCTGGAACGGGTTCACCGGCACGGTCACATACTCGGCCATGCCTCCGCCAAACCCCGTGACACCGACCACCCGCTCGCCTGTGCTCCAGCCCGTCACGCCCTCGCCGAGTTCGACGATGGTGCCGGCAAATTCATGCCCGGGTACTTCGTATCCCTCCGGGGTTTTGCGCACCAGCTGTCCGCGGTAGGAGTCGTTGCGATACATGTGCAGGTCCGAGCCGCAGATCCCGCAGGCATGCACGGCCACCAGCACCTCGCCGGCCCCGGGCCGCGGGCGGGTGGCATCGGTGCGCGCCTCGATCTTGCCGGCTCCGATGTAGTTCGCTGCGTACATGCTTCACACTCTCCGCGCCGATTGCCTGCTGCGCAGCATGACACCGATTGCCGACGATCGCATCATGCGCCAGGATGAACCTTGCCGGTCCGCCAGCGCGGTTTGATTTTCAGGCGCGAGATTGTCCGGTGAGCGCGGCACCTTCATCCGTTCGGATGAGGATTTGAGCTCACTGCTGCGGCTACGCTGCTACTGAATTCAGGTGCTGAGGCAGGGCGGGGCGCATGGGCGAGCCGACAATTCCCGGGAGCAGGGTGAACTTCGACTTCAGTGGTGCCCGGGTCCTGGTGACGGGTGGCACCCGCGGTATCGGCCGCGCGATCTCGCAGGCTTTTGCGGCTGCAGGCGCCGAGGTGCTGATAACCGGCAGTGCCGCCGATGCATCGGCTTATGCTGATCTGCCGCCAACGACCCGCTATCTTCAGTTGCGGCTTGCCGAACGCGCGGACATCCGTTCGCTGGTCAGCTCGATCGGGCATCTCGATGTGCTGGTCAACAACGCGGGTGGCACCGGTGGTGCTGTCACGCCGCATGACTTCGACACGTCACTGGACGTCAACCTGGGCGCGGTCTATCACCTCACCACGGCACTTTCCGCTGCGCTCGAAAGCAGCACGCTGGAAGGCGGTGCCGCGGTGGTCAACCTCGCATCGGAGATGTCACTGTTCGCCAGCCCCTACTTTTTCGGCTATGGCGCGGCCAAGGCGGGCATCGTGCAGCTGACCAAGAGCTTCTGCGTAGCGCTTGCGCCGAAGGGTATTCGCGTCAACGCGGTGCTGCCGGGCTCGGTGCCCACGCCGATGACGAATGCGTTCGCGGATGATCCTGCCGTGCACCGGTTGGTATGCGACGCTACGCCGCTCGCGCGCTGGGGCAAGCCGGAAGAGATCGCCAGCGCGGTGTTGTTCCTCGCCAGTCCGGCGGCGAGTTTTGTTTCGGGCCATACACTGGTGGTGGATGGTGGGTATTCGATCGTCAAATGATGCGCATCGGGCGCTGACAGGAGATTTCGGGATGAAGCGCTTCGACGGCAAGGTGTGCGTGGTGACGGGAGCGGCGGCGGGCATAGGCCGCGCGAGTGCACTGCGGCTTGCCGGGGAAGGTGCCGTGGTTGCGGCAGCGGACATAAACGAGGCGGGCCTCGCGGAAACGGCGGCCGCCATCCGCTCCAGCGGGGGCGTCTGCGAGGTGATCGGTTTCGACGCCATGGATGAAGCCTCCTGTCGCGGGTTGGTTGCCGCCGCAGCAGAGCGCTGCGGGCGCATCGACGCGCTCTGCAATATCGCCGGCGCCTGTCGCGCCGATCACTTCCTGGAGATTCGTCTTGCGGACTGGGAGCGGATGTTCCGCATCAATGTAAGCAGCCTCGTCGTGCTCTGCCAGGCGGCGATCCCGCACCTGCGCGAGAGCCGCGGCAACATTGTCAGCATCTCGTCCGCATCGGCGATTGCCGGCGCCGCGTACTGGAGTGCCTACGGTGCCTCGAAGGCGGCGGTGGCCTCACTGATGCGCTCGCTGGCGGTGGAGTTCGCCTCCGCCGGAATCCGCGCCAATGCGATCTGTCCAGGAGGCGTGAATACGGGGCTCGCTTCGACCTACAGCGTTCCCGCCGATCTCGACCAGTCGCTGGTGCAACGGCTGTTCCCGCTGCACCCGGCCGCGGAACCGGAGGAGATCGCGGCGGCGGTTGCCTACCTCGCTTCCGACGAAGCACGCTACGTGACCGGTATCAGCTTTTCCATTGACGGCGGCCAGCTGCTCTGAGTCGCCGCGAAACGCAAGGGAATCAAAGGGAATGGCGAGTTACGAGCATCTGCTGTCCCCGGGCTGCATAGGCCGGCTGGAACTGCGCAACCGGATATTCATGAGTCCCATGGGCTCGAACACTGCAGACCCGGAGGGATACTGTGGCGAACGGCTGCGCAAGTACTACGCGGCACGGGCCGAGGGGGGCGCTGCGCTGCTGATCATGGGTTCCGTCGCGATCAGCTGGCCGGTGGGTTCGGCCAATTTCCGCCAGGTCGCGATCTCCGATGACCGCTTCATCCCCGGTCTTGCAGCGGTCGCGGACGAGGTGCACGTTCACGGTGCCAAGCTCGCGGTGCAACTGCAGCATGCCGGCCTCACCGCGATGAACGATATCCGCGATGGCCGTCCGCTGCTCACACCGTCGATTCCGGTGATGAAGGACGGCGACATGGGGCCGTACCTCTTCCCGGACGAGGCACAGCGGATGTCCACGCCCTACAGTGCGCCCACCGCGAAGCTGCATTACCGCGTGGCCAGCGAGGAAGATCTCGCGTGGGTCGTGGCGGAGTTCGCCACTGCCGCCGCGCGTGCGCGCGAGGCCGGTATCGACGCGGTCGAAATACACGCCGGTCACGGTTACCTGGTGCACAGTTTTCTCAACCCGGCGGTAAACACGCGTGAGGACCGCTGGGGTGGCTCGCTGGAGAACCGCGCGCGGCTGCTGGTCGAGGTGATCCGGGCGATCAAGGACCGCTGCGGCGCCGACTACCCGGTGTGGTGTCGCCTCGACGGCATCGAGTTCCTGACCGAGGGTGGCATCACGCACGAGGATGCCTGTGCGACGGCGCGTCTCGCCGAAGCCGCGGGCGCCGATGCGATTCATGTCAGCGCCTATGCGGATGCATCGAAAGGCGAGAGCTTCACGCTGGCCCATACGGTGCACAAACCGGCGGGTTTCGTCCCCTTTGCCGCAGGGATCAAATCGGTCGTGAAGATACCGGTGATAACGGCGGGGCGTATCGAGCCCGCGGCCGCGAACGATTTCATCCGCCGCGGCAGCTTCGATTTCGTCACCATGGCACGAAAGCTCCTTGCCGACCCCGAATTGCCGAGAAAGCTCGGCGAGGGGCGTGCCGCCGAGATCCGGCCCTGCATCTACTGTTACACCTGCATCAGCCAGATCTTCGTCAACGAGGCGACCAAGTGCGCGGTGAATGCGCGCACCGGACGCGAGAACGAAACGGTGATCGTGCAGGCCGAGCGGTCCAGACGCATCATGATTGCGGGAGGCGGCCCGGCAGGAATGGAAACGGCGCGCGTTGCCCGCCTGCGCGGGCACCAGGTAATACTGTGCGAGAAATCCTCGCGTCTCGGTGGCACGGTGCGCTTCAGCGCGACCTCCTATGCCCCCAATGCCGGACTGGTCCGCTACCTCTGTGGCGAGATGACTCGTCTCGGGGTGGAAGTGCGCCTGGGCACCGAACTCACGGCGGAACTCGTCGCGCGGGAGAAACCCGACGAAGTGGTCATTGCCGTCGGTGCGCGGCGGGAGGTGCCGGCGATACCGGGTATCGAGCTTCCCCACGTGCTGAGTGGTGATGATATCCGCGCGATGCTGACCGGCGAGTTGGCAGAAGGTCCCGGCCCGGCCCTCGGGGACGTGAGCCGCTTGCTGCTCGGCGCAGGCAAGCGGCTCGGCGTTCTCGAGCGCCCGGACTGGATGAGGATGCTGAGTCGTCTCTGGATGCCGCTCGGCCAGCGCATCGTGATGATCGGCGGAGGGCTGGTGGCAATCGAACTCGCGGAGTTTCTTGCAGAGCGGGGGCGCAAGGTCACGGTGCTGGAGGCGGGCGAGGTGCTCGGGGCTGGACTGAAGCTCGTGCGCCGCTGGCGCAATATCGCGGACTGCAAGCGGCTTGGCGTCGAGATGCTGACCGGGGCATTGCCGGTTCGCATAGAGACCGACAGCGTGGTCTATCGCAATGCCCACGGACAGGAGCGGCGCATCGCGGCGGACCAGGTAATCATCACCTCGGGCGCGGTGGCTAATCCCGGGCTTGCCGCAAGCCTGCGCAGCGCGGGGATCGAGGTTCACGAGATTGGCGACTGCGCCGGAATCGGCTACATCGACGGGGCCATCCACGCCGGCTTCGACCTGGCAATGAACCTATAGCCCTGGCATCCCGGCAGATACCTGCCGCGCTAGCAAAGCGCGGCAGGTGCAGGGGCCCGTATCAGAAGTTCTTGCGTACCTGCAGCGCGTAAGTGCGCGGCATGTTGATGGCGCCGAACTGGCCACCCTGGAGCAGGTCGTTGTCCTGGCGGAGGATCAGCTTGCGCTCGTCGGTCAGGTTATTGCCCTTCAGCGCAACCATCCAGCCGCTCTCCTGATTGCTGAACGAGAGCCGCGCGTCCAGCAGTTCCAGGCTCTCGGCGCCGAACTCGTTGGAAATCACCGTGGTCGAATCGTCACGGAAGGTGTACCCGGCATAGGCATCCATGTCCCAGCCGGCGCCAACCTCACGCGTGAACTCGAGATAGACCGTCCCCGAGTAGTCGGGTGCCCGTTGCAGCGTCTCGCCGCTCAGATCCTGGCCATCCATGCAACCCACCGGATCGGAAGCGCGCAGGAACGGGCCGCAGGGCGCATTCTTGAAGTCCTCGTACTCGGCGTCCAGCCAGGCGATGCTGCCGCCCGCCGTGAGCGTGTCCGTGAGACGCCAGGCGCCTTCGAGTTCGATGCCCTGGGTGACGGCCTCGGCGGCGTTGGTGGTCACGATCACCCCGGTGGTGTCCGAGCGTGCAACCT
The DNA here is from genome assembly GCA_016705365.1 of Gammaproteobacteria bacterium. Lineage (NCBI taxonomy): Bacteria > Pseudomonadati > Pseudomonadota > Gammaproteobacteria > Gammaproteobacteria bacterium. The sequence goes on from JADIYI010000008.1 coordinate 856,803, forward strand.
GCAGGTCGTCGAAGGTGGTATAGAAAATTGCGATATTCAGGCGACCGCGGCCATCGGCGAGATCCATCTTGGCGCCGGCTTCGTAGGACAACGAGTCCTCCGGCTCGACCACCTTGTCCGCGATGATCAAGGTGTTGCCCGCGTTGTTGTAGCCACCCGACTTGTAGCCGGTCGCCGCGGTCAGGTAGAGCATCGTATCGTCGTTCATCTGGTATTGCAGCTTGGCCGACCAGGTGTCGTAGTCGTCATCGCGCTTCAGCGGCTGGACGATCTGCTGACCGAAGAAGGTGGTCCCGCCGTCCTCGATATATACACCGCTCGGATTGTCGAAATCACCGCCGAACACCAGCTCCAGGCCCACGTAATCGGTGAAATCCTTTTTCTCCTTGCCTACGCGAACGCCGGCCGTTGCGGTCCACTGCTCCGTGATCTCGTAGGAGCCCTCGAAGTAGCCGGAATAGGACTCGACCTTCTCGACATCGCCGTTTCGTGCCAGCAGGCCGACCGAGCCCGCATCTATAATTGCGCCGCCACCGTCATCCCACTTCGTCTGCACCATCTTGAGGTCGTCGTAGTACACGCCCGCCACCCAGTGGAACGTGCAATCCTGGGGTGACTGCAACCGCAGCTCCTGGCTCCAGAAATTGCCCGTGTCGCCCTTCTCGCCGCGCAGGCCGATGACGTTCAGCGCGCCCCCGGAGAATTCCATCACCCGTTGTGCTTCCCAGTCGGCATAGCCGGTCTGCGCCGTCAGCGTATAGCCGCTGAACTCCCAGGCGAACACCAGCGACGCGAGATCGGTCTTGTTCTCCTGGCGCGGGTCGTCCGCCACGAAGCTGAAGTCGCCGGTGCCGTTGATGATCTGCTTGTCATCGACCTTGAAATTCTCGCCGGCCGCCTCGTAGCGAGCGTTCATGTCGTTGGGCACGCCGGGCAGGAACGGATCGGGACCGCGACCCACGAGCTGCAGGGTGTTGCCTTCGGTCGAGTGGTCGATCTGCTCCCATTTCAGGTTGGCGCGCAAACTCTCGTTCGGTTGCCACTGCAGCTGCACGCGGTAGGCGTCGCTGTCGATGCCACCGCCGTCGGGCCCTATGCCGTCGTTCTCGAGGTAGCCATCACGCTCGGCGGTATAGGCCGAAAGCCGCCCGCTGAGGGTGTCGGTGATCGGGCCCGACACCGCCCCCTCGACCTGCCAGGCGTCATAGTTGCCCACCTCGGTATTCACGTACGCCTCGAACTCCTCGCTCGGACGCGCGGTGAGCATGTTGATCGCCCCGGCAATGGTGTTGCGGCCCCACAGGGTGCCCTGGGGACCACGCAGCACCTCGATGCGCTCCATGTCGTAGAACGGGTTCTGGGTGACGCCGCGAGGGCGCGCGAAGGAGATATTGTCGATGTAGAGCCCGACCGAGGGCTCGATCGACTCGATGCCGGGGCTGCCGAGGCCACGCATCGCGATGTTCTGGGTGGCACCGCCATCCTCGATGAAGAGGTTGGGCGTGCGCACGGCAAGCCCCGCCAGCTCGGTGATGCCCTTCTTCTCGAGGGTTGCGGCGGTCTCGACCGCCACCGAGATCGGCACGTGCTGCAGGCTTTGCTCGCGCCGCTGGGCGGTGACGACGATCTCGTCCAGGGCGAGACGTTCGGACTGGGCCAGGGCATGGTTCGTGCCCCCGGCTGCCGCGATCGCCAGCATCAGGACGGATTGGATGGTCGACGGCTTGGTATTCATGCTGATCCCCTTTGGTCTGTTATCGGAAGAGCGCCGGCCCAAATGGTGCACCCGGCGCCTCATCTCCGCTTCATGCGAATGGATGAGGTCGCCGGTCTCGCGCCCGTGCTACAAGAAGCCACGGGACTCGCGGCCAGCTGGATCAATGGCTGTGATGTCGTTTATTTATTCGAGCTGATGCGGGGAGCTGCCATGAGCCAGTGGAATCGGGAAGAGATCGATGCCTGTTTTCGCCGTTTCATGGAGATCACCGACCGGGTTTTCATCGAGGGGGACCTGGAACCCTGGGTGCAGTGCTTCACCGAAGATGCCGTCTATGTCGATCTTGGCTACGGCTTCAACGGTGGCTGGGACAGCGAGATCCGCGGCCGCGATGCGATTCGCGGCTGGATCAACGGTCACTTCGCGAGCTTCCCCAACAATCAGATGGCCTTCTGGCCGGTTCCCTGGTACGTGATCGACGAGGAGCGCGGCTGGGTAATCTGCGAGTGGCGCAACCGCATGCGCGATCCCGGCAACGGCTTGGTGTTCGAGGAGAAGAACTACACCCGCCTGAAGTATGCGGGCAACATGCAGTGGAGTTTCGAGGAGGACATCTACAACCCCTTGCGCATGCGCACGATGATCGAACTCTGGCGTCACGAGCGTGCGCGCTGCGAGGCGGCTGGCTTGGCGCTGCCCGAGCCCCGGCCCGAGCAGGCCCGCGCGATGCACGAGGCCGTGTGGGAGCACGACGTGAATCCGGGCTATTCGCGCGCCGAAATCGAGGATGCCGTGAAGCGCTTCGAGGACGCGGGCAACCAGGCCTTCCGCATTCGCGACCACAGTGAGTGGCTGCAGTTCTACACCCCGGATGTGCAGTACCGCGAGCACGGCTTTGGTTTTGCGGGCGGCTGGGAGCACGAGATCCACGGTCGCGCGGCGGTCAAGCAGTGGATCGACCCGCACTGTGACGTCTGGCCGATCAACCGCATGATCGACTTCCCGATGGACTGGTACGTGATCGACGAGCGCCGCGGCTGGGTGCTGCTGGAGTACCGCAACATCATGGCCGACCCCGGTGACGGTACCCGTCTGGAGACGCGCAGCTACACGCGACTCAAGTACGGTGGCAACGGACAGTGGCGCTTCGAGGAGGATATCTACAGTCCGCTGCGGATGCGTGCAATGCTGGATGCCTGGGTCCTGCTGAACTCCCGCACAGGTGACAAATCCGGGGGCGGATAGAGCGGCCGATGGCATTGAGGTCGCCACCGACTTGAAGCGGGAAGTCGGTGCCGGCGTGACCGGAAAGTAAAACAGGCAGTACACGCCGGACCCCGACAGCTGAGTGGCAGACGCGTCTGCATGCTGATCAGTTATGTGCGCCTTGCATTGAATCAGGAGAGAACCCGTGCCGACACCATTGGTCCTTGTCACAATCGCCGTGCTCTGTACATTCGCGTGTTACCGCATCGCAAAAAAGCGTGGGGCAAAAGTTTCGTTCTGGGTAGTCATGGGTGCATTGTTCGGGCCGTTCGCCATTCCGTTCGCACTCTTTTCCCGGCCGCAGCGTGGAAACAAGAACGCAGCATGAATCCCGGTCACGGCCCCATGACCAGCACGGGCAATACGTTCCATTCGATCGCCGGACGCGCGTTGCGCGCGCCCGCCGCCGCAAGCGTGTGTGCCGGGCATGGCACGTGACCACACGGGTGCAAGTCCCGCGGCAGGTTGTCGCAGAGCGTGAAGCGCTTTGTCGAATCCGCGAGCTGCTATCCCGATGACTGCGAAGGTCTGGCGGCTCGGGAAAGCCAATCCGCAAGCCCGACGTTCCGGCAAGCATTGAATTTTCGGGGAACCTCTTGTTATTCTTTCTTTAAACCAATTTGTCTGCGACTGCACGCTGACGGAGTTTGCGCCATGACATCGCCTGTACTGCTTGAAAAGCAGGGCCATATTGGCATTATCACTCTCAACCGACCTGACGCGATGAACGCGCTCTCTTCCGCGCTGCGCAATGCCTTGGCCAATGCCATCAATGACTGCCAGCAGGACAAGGATATCCATGTCCTGATTGTTACCGGCAACGGCAAGGCGTTTTGCGCAGGCTTTGACCTCAAGGAACTGGCTGCCGGCGGTGGCGATAACGCCAGCGCAGCAGAGACCGCAGACAATATTATTGGTCGCGCGATGGCGGCTTTCGAGGGGCCGATTATTGGCGCCATCAACGGCTTTGCGATTACCGGCGGCTTTGAATTGGCCTTGGCCTGCGATGTATTGATTGCCTCGAGCGCAGCGAAATTCGCCGATACTCATGCCCGTGTCGGCATTTTGCCGGGATGGGGCCTGAGCCAGAAACTGCCGCGATTGATCGGTATGAGCAGGGCCAAGGAAATGCATTTCACCGGCAATACCATTGATGCCGGGCAGGCGTGTGATTGGGGTTTGGTGAACTGCGTGGTTGCGCCGGATCAATTGCTGTCGACGGCCATCCAAATGGCGACGGATATGTGCGGATGTGTGCTGCCGGTGCTCAGGCAGTACAAACGCCTGATTGACGATGGCTACAGCATGCCCTATGACGAGGCATTGGCCTGGGAGGAGCAACAGGGAATCGAGTCGGCAAAGCGCGCTTCCGCCGCAATGATCGCACAACGCAAGGGGAAGGTGATCGAGCGTGGCCGCGAGCAGGGCCGTACCAAGTGACTGATGCGCAAGGCCTATGCCGCGGCTCCGGAAAATATGGGGCCGATCGCGGAACACGTCGTGCTTTTTTTGCTCCAATGGTCGAGTTAGAGTACAAATGTGAACAGGCTTTGGTGAGCTCGAACCGGATGATCGAGAATCAGGTTTCGGCGTGATATGAGGACGGCTCTGCCTGCTTCCGGAATGCCTGCGACGGGACGACGCGTGCGTTAGGTTCGATCAGGTGGAGGCTTTATCCTTCATTTGTTGCAAAATGGGCGTGCTCTTAATTATTTCTGCGTGAATATCGGATATGAACAGTAGACCGAGTTTATGGTTCAAGCTTGTGAGTTTACTCCCGGATGGCCCGTGGATCTGGTCTGCCAAGGCGAGCCAACTCGAGTCCAGAGGGAATTATAAAGACGGGAAAAAGGATGGGCCGTGGGAGGTCTACTATCGGGATGGCCAATTGGAATTCAAAGGGAATTATAAAGACGGGAACCGCCACGGCGCGTGGGTGATGTATTACGACAACGGGCAAGTAAGAATTCGCGGGAACTCCAGAAACGGCCGGCCGGACGGTTGTTTCGAAAGGTACTATAACAACGGCAGGTTATCCGAGAAGTTGAATTACAGGAATGGTGAACTCCATCGTGATTTTGAAAAGTTTCACCCCAACGGGCGACTGATGGAGAAAGGCAACTATGTCATAAACAATAGTCATGGCCTCGGTGAGCTGGACGGCCTGTTCGAGGCCTATCATGAGAATGGTCGGTTGAAAAAACGGGGCATCTACAGAGCGGGGTACAGAGAAGGGCTCTGGGAGTTCTATTACGCCAATGGCCAGCTGGGGAAAAGAGAGAAATACAAAGATGGTGAGCTGGATGGTTTGTGGGAACGCTTTGATGAGAACGGGCAACTAAAAGAACAACGGAATTACCGAAGGTAGTTGAACGGCATGTCCATTACCTGAGCTGCCTGGCCATGCTTCCCGAAACAGGGCGCCAAGAGGCTGTCCTGCGGTGTCAGGGTGCGGCGGAATCGAGCAGGAAGCGCAGTGCCATGTCCTTCAGCGCGGCGCGGAATGTGGGGTCGTCGAGCAGCGCCGGCGCGTCTTCCGCGGCACGATCGATGATGGCGCCGATGCCGCGCGTCAGGATGAACTGCGCGCTGGTATCGTTCGGCACGCGCAGGCGTGGGCCGAAACGCGCGAACATTTCGCCAGTGGACGCCATCGAGCGGCCCAGGCTGTCCAGGTCTTCGCCGCGTGCGATGTCGCCTGGAGTCAGCTGGAACTCGCGGTGGTACTTGCGATAGAAGTCCGGGGCCATCGCGAGCAGCCGGCGTCGAGAGTCGATGCCGTGGTCGACCAGGGTTTCAAGTGCCTCGCGGCTGCTGCGCGTGGCCAGCTCGCTGAACAGGACGGTTATCGCCGTGCGTTCGCGCTCGAGCAACTCGTCGTAGACACAGGCCAGGATCGCATCCTTGTTCGGGAAATACTGGTACACGGATGCCACGCCCACCCCCGCGACCTCGGCGATGCGGTTGGTGTTGAGGGCTGCCACGTCCTCCTGGTCGAGTATGCGCAGGCAGGCGCCGCGGATCGCCGCCACGAGTTGTACCGAGCGCGACTGCTGCGGCTGCTTGCGCGGACGTGGCGCCAGGTGGAGGTCGGTCGGTTTTTCCCACTTCATCGTTCGATGATGCTCCCCGCCTTTGTTGTGCCGCAGTCTAGCGCGCGGGGCGCTGGCGTGTAGCCACAAATGTAAAAATCCGCCGAGCCCACCTGTGCGAGCGTCCGAACAGTTGCAAATTTTCCTGTGCGTTCAGCCAGTTGGGAGCGCAACGCGGCGGCGCTGCCGGACGCATCGAATACGAGTTGATTCGCGTGCGACGCGGCGCGGAGAATTCCGCCGAGCTTGGAGGACGCACGAAGCGTGCGTGCCTGCTGTGTGCCGACGCCCTGGATGGGAGGGGTGCTGATGTTTCTCGATGGCTATCGCATGGTCGATATGTGCTGGATGGGCGGAGGGCCATTCACGGCGCAGGTGCTCGGAGACCTGGGTTTCGACGTGATCAAGGTGATGGAGGTTCCCGGGAATTCCGGTCGCCGCGCAGGGCCGAGCACGGGTTCCCTGATCGCCCGGAACAATGGCGTCCAGATGAGTCATTACCGCTTCGGCATGCGCAATGCGCGCTGCATCCAGCTCGATCTGAAGAGCAAGCAGGGGCTGGAGGTCTTCCATCGCCTGATCGAGAAGACGGATGTGATCACCGAAGGCTTCCGGCCCGGTGTGGCGGATCGCCTCGGCGTCGGCTACGAGGCGCTGAAGAAGATCAATCCGCGGCTGGTCTATGCCGCGATCACCGGCTACGGACAAACCGGCCCCTATCGCGACAAACCGGGTCATGACGTGAACTTCGAGTCCATCGCCGGCTTCATCGGCATGAATGGCCGAGCGGGCGGCCCCCCGGTGGTCACCGGCGGACTGGTGGCCGATTTCGCGGTGGGTGCGATGTCTGCCGTGACCCATATCCTCGCGGCGTTGCTGCGCCGGGCGAAGACGGGGCAGGGGGCTTACTGTGACGTTTCCCTGACCGACGCCGTATTCGAAACCAACACCGCCGCCATCGGCCCGTATCTCGGCGCCGGCGTGGAGATGCAGCGCGGGGAAATGTACTTCTCCGGGTTCTGGCCGTTCAACGATGTCTACGAAACCCGCGATGGCGCCTACATCTCGCTCGGCGCCTGGGAACCCTATTTCTTCGGCAACCTCTGCGAGGCAGTGCAGCGGGAGGATCTGATCGAGCTGCAGTGGGTCGTGGAGAAGCGCGATCACGTGCGCGCCGAACTCGGCGCGCTCTTCAGGACGCGTACACAAGCCGAATGGGTTGCGCTGTTCGAGCATGTGGATGCCTGCGTGACGCCGGTGAACACACCGGCCCAGGCCGCCAACGATCCCCAGATGCGCGCGCGCGACATGGTCGTGGAACTCGAGCACCCGATCCACGGCAAGGTGCCGATGGTGGGCTCCATGTTCAAGCTCGACGGGCAGGTGCTCGAGGCCCGTCACTGGATGAACCGTCCCGGCGAGCACACGGCGATGGTGCTCGCGGAGCTCGGTTACAGCGAGGGCGAGATCGCCGACCTGCGCGCGCAGGGCTTAATCGCCTGAGGTGGCGCGAGCCGCACGAGGAGATCACCGATGACTGGAGCTGGTGAAGGTATTTTGAGGGGCATCACGGTGCTGGATTTCGGCCGTGTGGTGGCCGGAGGCTACTGCGGACGCATCCTGGCGGACATGGGCGCCCGCGTGATCAAGGTGGAAGCCCCGCACATCGGCGATCACATCCGGCTGCTCGGCCCGCAGGCCGGCGAGCACTGGTGCATGCCGCCTTCCATCAGCCCGATCTTCATGCACTGCAATGCGGGCAAGGAAAGTATCTCCGTGGATCTCAAGAGCCCGGAGGGCATCGTGCTGATCAGGCGACTGATCCCCCATGTGGACGTGGTGGTGGAAAACTTCACCTCCCACGTCATGCCGGGTTTGGGCCTGGGCTACGAGGATCTGAAGACGATCCGCCCGGACATCGTCATGTGTTCCATCACCGGCTTTGGTCCGACGGGCCCGCTGGCGGACGCGCCGGCAGCCGACGGCATCGCCCAGGCCATGAGCGGCATGTTGTCGCTCATGGGCGAGGAGAACGGCTACCCCCACTTCGCCGGCAACGGCATCGGCGACACCGCCACGGCCGCCACGGCGGCCATGGCGATCCTGGCCGCCTTGCTGGAGCGTTTCCGCAGCGGTGCCGGACAGCACATCGACATCTCGATGATGCACACGTTGTTGAGTCTCGATGGCGCCGCGGCTCCGTACTGCGTCGCGTCCCGCGGCGAGCACAAGGTGCCGCGCAGCGGCCGTGCGCATCACCTCGCATGCCCCTGGGGGATCTTCAGGGGGCCGGAGGGGAAATACATCGTGATCATGACGACCGGCCCCGGTTCCTGGGAAACGCTGGTGCGGATGATCGGGCGCGAGGACATGCTGTCGCACCCGAAATTCGCCTCGCAGGAAGCGCGGCTGGAACACAAGCACGAGGTGCACGACATCATCGAGGAATTCCTGATGAGCTTCGAGACGGCGGAAGCGGCCTACCAGGCGCTGGCGGCCGAGCGCGTCATGGCGGGCATCGTGCTCGATCCCTGGGAAGCGGCCACGCATCCCCAGACGCCGCCGGAGATGATCCGGCCGGTGGAATATCCCTACACCGGGGAGATGTTGACCATCGCCACGGCGCCGCGCTTCTCGCGCAATCCCACGCAGGTCGGGCGGGCTCCGTTCCTCGGGGAGCATAACCGCAGCGTGTTGCGGGAACTGGCCGGCCTGGACGCCGGCGAACTCGATCGCCTGCACGCGGCGGGCGTGTTGTTCGAGGACTCGACGGTGGGCCATCTCGACCTCGCTCCCGACGCATCATCGACCCGCGGAGAATGAGCCCATGCTGAGTCCATACGACGACCTCTTTGTGCACCAGACCCACCAGCCACTGGAGATCGTTGCCTCCGCGGATCCGGGCTGGCAGGAGGCGGCTTACTTCAATTGCCACGATGCGAGCGGGCGACTGTCCGCGCTGTGTGGCCTGGACGTGTTCCCGAACAACCAGTTCGCGGTGGCCTGGCTGCTGGTGGAACTCGACGGCGAGCACTACGCGAGCTACCAGACCGGTCCGCTGGGACCGTGGCGGGAAGAGCTCGCGGTGGGTCCCTTGCGCTTCACCGCGCTCGAACCCATGAAGCGCTGGCGGCTCGAACTCCGTGACGATGCCAACGGCATCGAGGGCAGCCTGGAGTTCGAAGCGCGCTTTCCCGCCTGCCACTTCCGCCCCATCCGCCTCGAGCAAGCGGGCATGGTCGTGTTCGATCAGTCCTATTTCAACCAGGCCGGGCGCTATCACGGCAGTCTGCGGGTGAAACAGGAGCATTTCACGGGGTTGCAAGGGCTCCGCGCGCGGCGCTGGGGACCGAACATCCCCGACCGGCTGCCGTTTTACAACTGGATCTCGCTGCCGCTGGCGGATCGCAACATCACCGTGTGGCAGTTCGAGACGCCGGAAGGGGAAATCCTGTACTGCGACGGTGCCGTGAGCCATGCCGATGGCCGCGTCACGCCCATCACCCGCATGGATCACCAGTGGGAACTGGCGCCGGACGCCCGCCATCCGCGCCGCGTGGCCGCGACGCTGCACCTGGCGGACGGTTCCACGCTGGATCTCGAGAGCCGCGAACGGGGCACCCATTTCCTCGGAGCGTTGCCTCTTCACTGGTCCGACGGCGTACCCGGGCAGCGCGCCCATGCCGAGGCCAACGGCCTCTCCATCGAGAGCTGCAGCGAGTTCAGCGTCGGTGGCGAAAAGGCGATCGGTATCTACGACACCTTTTGCCGGCAGGGCTATGCGCGCTACGGCCTGCCGTCGCTCGGTGCCTGAGCCGCCTTCCCCTCAACCACGAACCAGGGAGCCACCATGAGCGAATCCGCACTGCTCGTCGAGCGCGATGGCCACATCGTCACGCTGACGTTCAACCGGCCGCGATTCAAGAACTGCATGAACCCGGAAGTTTTCATCCGCCTGGCCGAAGCCTGGGAGATGATCAACGACGACGACGAGGTTCGCGCCGTCATTCTTACCGGCGCCGGCGGAACCTTCTGCGCCGGGGCCGATCTCTCGCACACCGTGCGCTGGCGCGCCGGGGAGCCGCCGCAGGACGAGTTCGAGACGCGTTTCCGCGCCGACCCGGGCATCATGTGGAAGGGCCTGCTGCGCGACTACCGCTGCAACAAGGCGGTGATCGCCGCGGTGGAAGGCTCGTGCATCGCCGGCGGCGTGGAGATCCTGGAATCGGCGGATATCCGCATCGCCGGCGAGGGCGCGAAGTTCGGGATCTCGGAGGTACGCTGGAGCGTTTTCCCGCTGGCCGGCTCCACGGTGCGCCTGCGTCGCCAGATCCCCTACACCAAGGCCATGGAGATGCTGCTCACGGGAGATCATTACCCGGCCGCGGAAGCGTTGCAGATGGGCCTGATCGGTCGCCTGGTACCGGCGGGCACGGCGCTCGCCGAGGCTCGCAAGGTGGCCGAGCGCGTGGCAGCCAACGGGCCCCTGGCCGTGCGCGGCATCAAGCGTTCCGTGCAGGAGACCGACGGCCTGCCCGAAGCCGAGGCCCTGGCCATCGAATACCGCATCGGCATGGAGGTGGCGCACAGCGAGGACGCCGCGGAAGGCCCGCGCGCCTTCGTGGAAAAGCGCGTGCCGCAGTTCAAGGGCCGCTGATCGATCGACATCACCGGCCGCGCGCAGCGGCCATCCGCCATCGGGAGCAACACATGTTCGAATACACGGAAGAACAGGAAGCCATCCGCAGGACCGCCCACGAGTTCGCACGCAAGGAAGTCGCCCCCGGCGTCGCCGAGCGCGATGCGGCCGCCCGCTTCGACACCGCGCTGTTCAAGCGCATGGGAGAACTCGGCTTCATCGGCATGCTGATGCCCGAGGAGGTGGGCGGCACCGACACCGACATCCTGAGCTTCTGTCTGGTGCTGGAAGAGATCGGCAAGGTGGATCTCGCGCTCGCCTGGTCGCTGTTCGCCTCGCTTTCCTTCGCCCATCCGGTCGCGACGCTGGGCACGCCGGGACAGAAGGCCCGCTGGATGGACACCATCGTGCAGCCCGTGCTGCGCGGCGAGGCCAACACGGCGATGGGCATCACCGAGCCCGATGCCGGCTCCGACAACGGCCGCATTCGCACGCGCGCTGTCCGCGACGGCGACGAGTGGGTGATCAACGGTACCAAGACCTTCATCACGGGCGCCGGCCTGGACATCTGCAAGGGCGTGCTCGCCGTGTGCATGACCGACCCGGAAAAGTTCGGTTTCGACCACATTTTCATTCCCACGGGAACCCCGGGCTATCGCATCGGTGCTCCGCTGCGAAAAATGGGTCTCCATTCCAGCGACACGCGGGAGCTGTTTTTCGACGATGTGCGCGTACCGCTGGATCACCGCATCGGCATGGAAGGCCAGGGCATGGAGCGGATCAAGAGCGGTTTCTTCACCGCGCGCATCCTGATCTCCTCGACCTGCCTCGGGCTCGCCGAGGAGTGCCTGGCGCTCGCCACCGATTGGGCGAAGCAGCGCATCTCCTTCGGCAAGCCCATCACGCGTTACCAGTATGTGCAGGGCATGCTGACCGACATGGCGCTGAACATCGAACTCGGCCGCCTGATCCGCGACAAGGCGGCCCACCTCGCGATGCAAGGCAAGCCCTTCGCGAAGGAAGCCTCGATGTGCAAGTGGTTCGTCACCGAGATGGCCAAGGACTGCGCCGACAAGGCCGTGCAGATCTTCGGCGGCATGGGCTTCATGGAGGAGTGCCCGGTCGCGCGCTACTACCGTGACATCCGCGCCGCGACCATCGGCGAGGGCACCACGGAGATCCAGCGCCACGTGGTGGCACGGGAAATGGGACTCTGGTCCTGAAACAGCACAGGGAGCCTCGGGAGCGCGAACCGTTCCCGTGCTTCGACGGAGTTGATCATGGAGATTTCCGGGATCTTCGACGCTGAGTTCGGCGTGGCGCGGATGGCAGCCCGCTTTCCCGAGCGGGCGGCCGTGATCTGCGACGGCCATCCGACGCTCAGCTTTCGCGAATTGGATCGGCGCGCGAACCAGATGGCCCGCGTGTTGGCGGCTCACGGCCTCGGCAAGGGCGATCACGTGGCGCTGCTTTGTTGCAACCGGCCGGAGTTCGCCGAGGTGGCCACCGCCGCGCTGCAGTGCGGCGTGGTGCTCTCGCCGGTCAACTGGCATCTGTCCCCCGACGACGTGGCTTACGTGCTGGACAATTGCGGCGCCCGTGCCTTCATCGCTGAAGGCCGCTTCGCTGATGCTGCCCGCCACGCGGCCCGGCAGTGTGCCCGGTCCCTCGCGCTGTGCCTGTCGGTGGGGGAGCCCATCGAGGGTTTCGGGGATTACGCCGCCGTTCTGGCCGGCGAGTCCGGCGCGGCGCTGGAGACACCCGAGCTGGGCGGCCTGATGTTCTATACCTCTGGCACCACGGGCCGGCCGAAGGGCGTGCGCCAGCTGGCGGAGGCGACGCAGTTCGGCCCCTTCATCCGCCATTTCGCCACTCTTTACGATTATCAACCCGAACGCGGCGACGCCGTGATGGCCACCGGTCCGCTCTACCACGGCGGCTCGATGATCATGTGCACCGTCGTCGCCCTGAACTGTGGCGTGACCACGGTGCTGATACCCCGCTGGAACAGCGAGGAGTGCCTGCGGCTGATCGAGCGTCACCGCATCAGCCAGGCCTTCTTCGTCCCCACGATGTTCCATCGCCTGCTGGCCCTGCCGGAGGCCACCCGCCGCCGCTACGACCTGCGCTCCCTGCGCCTGATCCTCCACGGCGGCGCGCCGACGCCCATCGAGGACAAGCGGGCCATGATCCGGTGGCTGGGACCGATATTGACCGAGGTGTACGGGGCCACGGAAGGTTTTTCCCTGTCCATCAGCAGTGAAGAGTGGCTGCGCAAACCGGGTTCGGCGGGTCGGGCGCAGCCCGGCACCGTGAGGGTTCTCGACGGTGACCTCGCCGCGATGCCGGCGGGGCAGGTGGGCACCCTCTACATCAAGCCGGCGGGCGCCTTCGAGTATTTCAATGACCCGGAGAAGACCGCCGCCAGTCATCAGGGCGAGTTCGTCACGGTGGGTGACATGGGCTACCTGGACGAAGAGGGTTATCTCTTCGTCACCGGGCGCAGCGCTGAACTGATCCTGTCCGGCGGCAGCAACATCTACCCGGCCGAGATCGACGATGCCTTGCTTGCGAATCCGGCGGTGCTGGACGCGGCCGCCTTCGGCGTTCCCGACCGGGAGTGGGGCGAGGTGGTGCATGCGCTGGTGATCCCGGTCCCGGGCGTGGCGGTGGATGACTCGCTACGGCAGGCCCTGCTCGCCCACTGCCGGGAACGCCTGGGTACGTTGCGCAGCCCCCGTACCCTGGAATTCGTCGCGACGCTGCCCCGCAACGATGCGGGCAAGCTGCTGCGCACCCGGCTGCGGGAGCAGTACCGCGACGGACAACCAAGCTGATTGCGGAGAACTGGCGATGGGGCCACTGGATGGTTTCAGGATCCTCGAAATCGCCGGCATGGGCGCCGCCCCGTTCACGGCGATGATGCTGGCGGACATGGGTGCCGAGGTGCTGCGCATCGAACGGCCCGGGGGCAACCCCATGACGCGCATGGCCGATCCGGCCGCCGACGTCCTCAGCCGGGGTCGGCGATGCGTGTGCATCGACATCAAGACGCCCGCGGGTGTCGCGCTGGTCCTGGACCTGGTGGAGCAGGCGGACGCGCTGTTCGAAGGCAATCGCCCCGGCGTCATGGAGCGCCTGGGGCTGGGACCCGCGCCCTGCCAGGAGCGCAACCCGCGGCTGGTGTACGGCCGCCTCACCGGGTGGGGGCAGGAGGGTCCTTTGGCCCGGGCGGCGGGGCACGACATCAATTACATCGCCCTGGCCGGTGCGCTCGGACTGGTGGGGCGCCAGGGCGAGGCCCCGGTGCCCACATCGAATCTGCTCGGGGACCTGGCCGGCGGCGGCATGAACCTGGCATTCGGCCTGGTGTGCGCTCTGCTCGAATGCCAGCGTTCCGGCCGCGGGCAGGTAGTGGATGCAGCGATGGTGGATGGTGCCGCGACCCTGACCACAGTGCAGCACGGGCTTTTGTACGCCGGCTACCAGCGCGCCCGCGGCTGCAACATGATCGATTCCGGCGCCCACTTCTACAACACCTACGAAACCGCCGACGGTGAGTACATCGCCATTGGCAGCTTCGAGCCGCATTTCTACCGGCAGTTGTTGCAGCGCCTGGGCGTCACCGAAGCGGAGTTTCCCGAAATGGACATGGCCCGCTGGCCGCAATTCAAGGAGCGCTTCGCCGCCTTGTTCAGGACCCGGACGCGGCAGGAATGGTGCGAGATCTTCGAGGGTACGGACGCCTGTTTCGCCCCGGTGCTCTCCCTCGCCGAGGCACCGCAGCATCCCCACAACGTGGCACGGGGCGTCTTCGTCGAGGTGGCCGGTGTTGTTCAGCCCCGGCCCTCACCGCGTTTCAGCCGCACCGACGGCGCGATCCAGCGGCCGCCTGCGCGCCCCGGCGAACATACCCGCGACGCCCTCGCGGACTGGGGAATCGACGCCGGGCGCATCGAGCGCCTGCTGGTCGACGATGTCCTCGAGCAGGCGCCCTGAATGCGGGGTCAGTTTGCTCTATTGACTTGACGGCGCTTCGCGCGCGCCATTGTGGCGCCTGGCCGCTCGGCCATGCTCACCAGGCGATCGGTCCGCCGCGCCTCACCCGGGTCACAAACGCCAGACAACTGCCGTGACCATTGCGTCTCGTCCTTTGCTTCCACTGCAACCATCCGCCCGTTTCCCTTCAGATGGTTACAAAGTGGTTCTTGGAATTATGATCAAGAGACAGCGCTATGCCGGGGGATTTCCCACTTTGGTTAACCGGACAGTAGTGATTCATACATATGCATGATGTGCTCATCCGAGCAACTCTATAACTTACAATTACAGCGATGGATGAAAAGTAGTCCAGATCAACCGTATTACACAGCGAGAGATATTCGGGATGGAAACGATAACGCTTGGAGCGAAATCATGAGTCACTGGAAACATAAAGTTGCCGTTATCACTGGCGCAGGTAGCGGTATCGGTTTGGGGCTCGCCCGTTATGCGGCCGCACAAGGGATGCACGTTGTAGCAGCAGATATCGATGCTCGAAGACTCGAATTTCTAAAAGAAGCGCTTGAAGCAAAGCAGCAATCGATCATTACGGTCGCCACTGATGTATCCAACCCGGACGCGATTGAGGATTTGGCAAAGCTCGTGTTTGATCGTTATGGCAAGGTCAACCTGCTATTCAATAATGCGGGCGTACTTGTCGATGGCAAAAGCTGGGAGCGCTCGGTCGAGGATTGGCAGTGGAGCATCAATGTAAACATCATGGGTGTGGTCAATGGCATTCGCAGCTTTGTCCCCCGGATGCTGGCCCAGAATGAAGCCGGGCGCGTGATCAACACCTCGTCCATTGGCGGGTTATTGGGCGGCGGTACTTTCATGGGGCCCTACCAAGGCACCAAGCACTGCGTCACAGCCATATCCGAAACGCTCTACAGCGAATTGGCGCTGGAGAGTGCACCGATCACTGCCTCGGTTCTATGCCCCTACGAAGTGGCAACAGATATCTGGGACTCTGCTGCCCGTCTGCGCACAAAGGAACAACGTGATCAACTAGGCAGCGAAGAAGAGCAACAATTTCACAATACTGTTGCCGATAACGTAGCCAAGAGCACTACGCCAGACGAGTTTGCTGCCAAAGTGTTTGCCGGTATTGATGCAGACAAATTCTGGTTGCTGCCGCAACCCGATTTCAAGCCAATGTTTCAACTAAGAGTTGAAAGCATACTCAATGAAAGCAACCCATTATCGACTAGTGAAATCATGTCGATAATGAGCCGGGCAGCTTCATGACTTCCTGTTGCTATTGAGAAATATCCTGCCAAATCCACGGATATCTCCACCCCAGGTGCAACTGGTTTTGCATGAAAATCGTGAAACGACAGTGTTTACAGATGGTGATAGGAACTGACTCCGGTGGTGGGTGCTTGGGTTGTGCTTGCACGAAGCGAGGCATCGCTCCTACAGCAGGCCATATTCAGGGCACAACCGCGCCCACGGGAGCCGTTACGTTTGGTGGTAAGTCGTTGAATGTAATGGTGCCCAGGGGCGGAATCGAACCACCGACACGAGGATTTTCAATCCTCTGCTCTACCAACTGAGCTACCTGGGCTGGGCGGGAAGCGCCGTATTTAACTCGCAGGCCCCTGCGGGAGTCAAGAACGGGGTGCGTGCAAACTTGGGCGCTTCACTTGGCGGGTGGTACATAGCCCTCGGCTTGCGCGAAGTCCTGGTTCGACAGGAACTTGTCCATCTCTTCCTCGAGAAAGGCGCGCGCGGTGCGATCCATCATGTTGAGCCGGCGCTCGTTGATCAGCAGTGTCTGGTGTGCGATCCACTCCTGCCAGGCCTGTTTCGAGACTTCCTCGAAGATTTTCTGGCCGCGCGGGCCGGGAAAGGGCGGGCGTTCGAGGGCTTCCATTTCGCGCTGGTATTTGCGACAGATCACGGTGCGACTCATCGTCAGTTGATCTCCAGTGATGCGGCGTCGAGCGTGTCGATCAACCGTTTGACGGGTGCGGCCAGGCCGAGCGCCCGGTTGCCGGGTTTGTACCAGATCAGGCGCGCATCTTCCATCACGGTGTGCCGCTCGGCTCCTGCACCGAGAAACACCGGGGTCGCATCGAGGCGGAAATGGCTGAAAGTGTGGCGCAACGGTTCGCCCCTGCGCACGCTCGCCGGTGGCGCGCCGGTGATGCGATCGCAGGCCGTGACCGCGTCATCGTTCTCGCCGATTTCGGGGAAGCTCCACAATCCGCCCCAGATGCCGGAGGCGGGACGCTTTTCCAGCAGGATCTCGCCCTCGGAGTTGCGGATCACCAGCATCTGGCAGCGCCGTTCGCCGAGAGCGCGTCTGAGCTTGCGCGTGGGGTAGCGGCCAGGATTGCCCTCGGCCTTTGCAGCGCAATCGGCGGCCAGCGGGCACAGCGCGCAGGCGGGACGGCTGCGGGTGCAGAGCGTGGCACCCAGATCCATGATGGCCTGGGTGTAGGCGCCGCTTTGCTCCGTCGGTGTCAGCCGCTCGGCGATGCGCCACAGTTGCTTCAGGGTGTCAGCCTGGTTGGTTGGGCCGTCAATCGCGAAAAAGCGCGTCAGCACGCGCTTTACATTGCCGTCGAGGATCGCGGTGGGCGCGCCGTATGCAATTGCACAGATCGCGCCGGCGGTGGAGCGGCCAATGCCGGGAAGTGTTTCGAGCGTCTGCGCATCGCGCGGAAACTCGCTGCCATGCTGGTCACGGATGATGCGTGCCGCGCTTTGCAGATTGCGGGCGCGGGCGTAGTAGCCGAGCCCGGTCCACAGGTGCAGTACCTCGTCGGGGGCGGCATCGGCCAGCGCGCCAATATCGGGAAAGCGGTCCATGAACCGCAGGAAGTACGGGATGACGGTGCTGACCTGGGTTTGCTGCAGCATGATCTCGGAAACCCAGACGCGATAGGCCGAGATATCCTGCTGCCACGGCAGATCGTGACGGCCGTGACGGGCGTGCCACCCGAGCAGCCGCTCGCTGAAAGTGAGGCGCTCAGTTGCTGCGCTTGAAGAAGTCACCGAGCTTGTCCTTCAGCTTGTCCCTGACCTTGTCGGTGGCGAGCTGCCCGGCGATTTTCGCGACATCGTCCTGGTCGATGCCGCACCACTTTTTCGGATCCTCGCCGAACGAGCCCTTGCAGGTGATCGGCCACTCCACCGCCAGCATCGTGCGGGTCATGCGGCAGGCGGGGTCGAGGCGCTCCAGGTCATCGCTTACGCGGGTATTGAGCTGTATGTCGAACTTGCCGCGAGGCAGATCCACCTTGCCTTCGCCCCGCAGAGCCATGCTGGGAACGGCGGCCTGGAAATTCTGCAGCGTGCCGATTCCCTGGGCAAAGTCGAGCCCGGTGTCGATCGACTGGAAGCGCGTAAGCGGCTCGAAGCGTGCGCTCAGCGACTCCTGGTTGAGTTGCGCAGCGGCCTTGCAGATCAGCTCTTCGACGCTCAAACCGTTCAGTACCGGCTCCCTGACCTTGATCCGCAACGGCCCATGCAAGGCGGCCATCCACTCCTCCATGGTATGGCCGCTGGCAGCGAGATCGAACGAGCCGTCGAGGCGGCCTTCCATCTGGTCGAAATCATGGGTGGCCTGCAGCAGTGCCTTCAGATCGACTGCGCCGAGTTTGGCCTTGAGTCGCAGCGCGCCGTCACCGCGTGCATCGAGCTTGCCCGAAGCGTTCAAGGTGCCGCCGTAAAGCCGCGACGAGAGGGATCGGAGCCGTGCGATACCCTTTTTCAGAACCAGTTTCGTTTCGAGCTCGCTCAGTTCGAGCGTGGCTGTCGTCAGCCGTCCGAGCGAAGCCTCGATGATGCCATTCATGCCGAGCAGTGCGCCGGGCCCCGCATTTGCGGCTTCCGCCGGGGGCCGGTGCGGTTGCAGCGGTTCCCTTGGGCGGAGTTTCCGCGGGCGGGAAGAAGTAGTCGAGTTCGAGTTCGGGGCTGGCGAATTTCGTGTCGATACGCATGGTTTTGCCGGAGGTGAATCGCACTTCGCCCGTGGCATTGAACTTGCCTGCGCGCAATTCTGCTTGTGACAGGGAAAGCGTTTTGCCGTTGAGCGCATAGTCGGTGTCGAGCGTGATATCGGCCAGCGGTTCGGGGTTGAGGCCTGGCGGCAGCGTGATTGCGAGCGTTTGCAGCAGGGCGGGCAGATCGAGCGCGCTGACACCGAGCTTTCCCTTGGCCACGAGGTTGCCGGGTTCGCTCCAGTTGGCATCGAGCGAGGCGCTGACCTCGAGACCGCCCGCGGCAAGCGTCATTGCAGGCACCTGTGCGTTGTGCTGCTCGAGCGATGCGCTGATGCCGGGGGCAGCGAGTTCGATGGAGGGCCCTGCGGCGGGTCTCAGCGTGAGCCTGCTGTTTGCCAGCCTGACCAGGCCCGTATCGAGATCGGCATCCACCTGCGCACCGAGCGCGATGCCGATGTCGTGTTTGCCGTTGTCGCCGAGCAGTCGCGCGCTACCTTCCAGCCGGAACGGGTCGCCTGTCATGTTCACATCGTCGCTGGTGATATCGAGCTCACGCAGTTCGTGGTGCGCCCCGGTTCGCTCGTCGCTGAAAATCAGGGTGCCGTCCGCGATGCGCACGCGGTCGATCGCGAGCAGCAAGGGTGCGGCCACGGCTGCGCTCGCAATCGTGCCGGCTGCCGGACCGGTCGAGCCCGACGGTTTTGTGCCGAGCGCTTCCCAGTTGGCATTGCCGTTGCGGTCGCGCCGGGCATTCAGGGTAAAGCCCTTGATCAGCAACTCATCGACACTGACCTGCCGGCGCAGCAGCGGCATCAGGTTCACACCGAGCCGCAGTTCGCTGGCGCTGGCGAAATCTTCGCTGGCGCCGGCCGGCGTGCGCAGGTGCACGTCGCCCAGCGCCAGCGAAAGGCGCGGCCATAGCGACAGCGACAACTCGCCGTTTATCTCGAGGGTCCCGTCGAGGCTGCTGTTGACCATTTCGAGCAGACGGAGCTTGAGTTCGGCTTCGTCGATCAGGCGCGATACCAGCAGCGTTGCGCCGCTGATCAACAACAGGATCACGGCAACGGTGATGCCCAGCCACTTTGCGACGGGGTTCATGCCCGGGGTCACTCCTTCGCGTCATGCACACGGATAGGCGGCGATTGTAACGGAATCACGACGCTGTTTTGGGCAGGGTTGTTCTCTATAATGCGGGTTTCGCGCGGGCAGGCAGTGTCATCGCCAGTGGGCGGGGCGCAATCGATCAGGCAAGCATCATGACAGAACGAACAGCGGAAGTGACCCGGAATACGCTCGAGACGCGCATCACCGTGCGGGTGAATCTCGATGGCAGCGGACACGCGGCGCTGGATAGCGGAATACCGTTTCTCGATCATATGCTGGATCAGGTCGCCCGCCATGGCCTGCTAGATCTCGAGGTCGAGGCTGCGGGTGATCTGCATATCGATGCCCACCATACGGTGGAAGATATCGGCATCAGCCTCGGGCAGGCGTTCGCGAGGGCGGTGGGTGACAAGGCCGGCCTGGTGCGCTACGGGCACGCCTATGTGCCGCTCGATGAGGCGCTGTCGCGCGTGGTGGTGGACCTGTCGGGCCGCCCGGGGCTCGAGTTCAACGTCGATTTCGCGCGCGCGCGGATTGGCGAGTTCGACGTGGACCTGTTTCGCGAGTTTTTCCAGGGCTTCGTGAACCACGCGGGGGTTACGCTGCATATCGACAACCTGCGCGGCGCGAACGCACACCACCAGGCCGAAACGGTGTTCAAGGCCTTTGGGCGGGCGTTGCGGATGGCGCTCGGCAGCGACCCGCGCATGGCGGGCGTGATGCCTTCCACCAAGGGCAGCCTGTAGGTCACACATGGCTGGCGTACGCATTGCGGTAGTTGACTATGGCATGGGCAACCTGCATTCGATGGCCAAGGCCCTCGAGCATGTGGCGGGCGGTGCCGAGATCGTCGTAAGCGATGATGCGGCGCTGATCCGTTCCGCCGACAAGGTGGTGTTTCCGGGAGTCGGAGCGATGCGCGATTGCATGGCGGAACTCGTGCGTCGCGGACTCGACCGTGCGGTACGTGAAGCGGCTGTCACGCGGCCGCTGCTGGCGGTGTGCATCGGCATGCAGGCGCTCATGGAATCCAGCGAGGAGAACAACGGCACCCGCTGTCTTGGCATCCTGAAGGGCCGCGTGCGGCATTTCGGCGCCGGGCTCGAAGACGAGAACAACGCGACGCTGAAGGTCCCGCATATGGGCTGGAATCGCGTGCGGATGATCGATCATCCGCTGTGGCAAGGCGTCGAGCAGAACAGCCGCTTCTATTTCGTGCACAGCTACTACGTCGAGCCGGGCGATCGCTCGCAGACCGTGGGAATTTGCGAGTACGGGATGGAGTTCACGGCCGCGCTGGCACACCACTCGTTGTTCGCGGTGCAGTTTCACCCCGAGAAAAGTCATACGGCCGGGCTGCAGTTGCTCGCCAATTTTGTTGCCTGGGATGGCCGATGCTGATTATTCCCGCGATCGATCTGCAAGATGGAAAATGCGTGCGTCTGCGCCAGGGACGCATGGACGACAGCACGGTGTTCGGCGATGACCCGGTGGCGATGGCTGCGCGCTGGATCGAGGCGGGCGCGCGGCGTTTGCACCTGGTCGATTTGAATGGTGCGTTTGCCGGAGAGCCGGTCAATGGCGCGCCGGTGCGCGCGATTACGCGCGCGTTTCCGGATCTTGCGGTGCAGATCGGTGGCGGCATCCGCAGTCGCGAGACCGTGCAGAGCTATCTGGATGTCGGGGTGCAGTGGGTGATCATCGGTACGCTGGCGGTGAAGCAGCCCGATCTGGTGCGCAGCCTGTGTCAGGAGTTTCCGGGCCACGTGATCGTCGGCATCGATGCGCGCAACGGTATGGTCGCCACCGATGGCTGGGCCGAGGTGTCGCGCGTCGGGGCGGTCGATCTCGCCCGGCAGTTTGCCGCCGCCGGCGTGGCAGCGATCGTCTACACCGATATCGATCGTGACGGCATGATGCAGGGCGTGAACGTGCCGGCAACGCGCGATCTTGCCGCGCGCGGCGGGATCCCGGTGATCGCCTCGGGTGGCGTGACCACGATCGAGGATATCAAGGCGCTCTCGCATGAAGCATCGAGCGGCATCATTGGCGCGATCAGCGGGCGCGCGCTGTACGAGGGCACTCTCGATCTGGCGCAGGCACAGGCATGGTGCGACGCGCACCGGGAGCGTTGAGTCCATGGGTCTTGCCAAGCGCATCATTCCCTGTCTCGATGTCGATCGCGGGCGGGTAGTCAAAGGCGTGAAGTTCCTGGATATCCGCGACGCGGGTGACCCGGTGGAAGTCGCGCGTCGTTACAACGAGCAGGGCGCCGATGAAGTGACCTTTCTCGATATCACCGCAAGCCATGAAGGCAGGGATACCACACTCGCGACCGTCGAGCGCATGGCGAGCGAGGTGTTCATTCCGCTGACCGTCGGCGGCGGAGTGCGTGAACTGATGGATATCCGCAACCTGCTGAATGCGGGTGCCGACAAGGTCGCGATCAATTCGGCTGCAATCCAGCGCCCGCAATTCGTGGCCGAGGCTTCCGACCGCTTCGGCTCGCAATGCATCGTGGTTGCGATCGATGCCAAGCAGGTCAGTGCCCACGGCGAGCGGTTGAAGTGGGAGATT
Organism: Gammaproteobacteria bacterium; assembly: GCA_016705365.1. Lineage (NCBI taxonomy): Bacteria > Pseudomonadati > Pseudomonadota > Gammaproteobacteria > Gammaproteobacteria bacterium. Next base: position 879,195 of record JADIYI010000008.1, read on the forward strand.
TTCACGCATGGCGGGCGGCGCGCCACCGGAATCGATGCGCTCGAATGGGCGCGGCAGATGGTGGAATTCGGCGCCGGGGAAATCCTTTTGACCAGCATGGATCGCGATGGTACCCGCGACGGCTTCGATCTTGCGTTGACCCGCGCAGTGAGCGAGTCGGTGTCAGTGCCGGTGATTGCCTCGGGTGGCGTGGGTGATTTGCAGCATCTCGTGGACGGCGTGATCGAAGGGCATGCGGACGCCGTTCTGGCGGCCAGCATTTTTCATTTCGGGGAGTACACGATCAGGGAGGCAAAAATCTTCATGGCCTCCCGGGGTGTGGAGGTCAGGCTCTAGGGCGAGCCGCGAATCGTGCGCCGGCTACGCCGTGTGCAATGAGGCGTAGAAGGTCGACAACACTCTCGGTTCTGCCAGCTGGATGAAATCCAGGAAATCCGACAACCCGTTCTGCGCCTCGCTCTTGTCCTCGAAAGGACCAACGGATGCGCCTTCGCGAGTCGCGAAATACCAGGCACTGTTCACGGCAAAGAACCGATCTGTCCTCATCGGAACCACGCCACGTTCACCGCTTCGCTTGTCTGCCATTTTGATTATCCGGGCGATCTGCATGAATGAATCACCGCTCAGCGCAATATACACCAGTGTATATCAGCTCGTAAATTTGTCTGGCACGTTCCCACGTCATCGTCGTTCTTGTCAATTAGTACCAATTTTCGGTAATTGGTTCCCGTTCAGCCCCGCGTATCCGGCGCGGCGCTCGCTATCGGCGCCGCGGCGCGCGACAGGACGATTCCTTTCAGCAGGTTGAATGCCTCGTAAAGCTGGTTGTCGTCGCTGCGCAGCTCGTCCAGAGAAACAGCGGTGCGACGCTCCGCGTCTCCTTTCTCGGCACCACCATTGCCGTTGCTGAGATGCCTGGTCAGGTCGGCTTCGGTCAGGCGCCGGGGGCTGTCGATGGTCTTGACCTCGGCGCGCTCGACCACGATATCGGGCACGATGCCCTGCGCCTGGATCGAGCGCCCGCTGGGTGTGTAATACCGCGCGGTGGTGAGCTTGATGCCGCGCTCCTCGCCGAGCGGCAGCACTGTTTGCACCGAGCCCTTGCCGAAGCTGTCGGTACCGACCACGATGGCACGGTGGTGATCCTGCAGCGCGCCGGCCACGATCTCCGAGGCCGATGCCGAGCCGCCATTGATCAGCACCACCATCGGGGCGCCGTTCAATTGATCGTCGGGCGTCGCACTGAAGCTGGAGCGCGCGCTCTCGATACGCCCCTCGGTATAGACGATCAGGCCCTGCTCCAGAAAGGCATCGGCCACGTCGACCGAGGCCTGCAGCACGCCGCCGGGATTGTTGCGCAAATCGAGCACCACGCCGCGCAGCGGTTTGCTGTTCTGCTTGTTGAGCGAGGCGATCGTCTTCTGCATGTCGGGGGCGGTTTCGTTCTGGAATTGCGCCACGCGAAGGTAGCCGAAATCGGCCTCCAGCAGCCGCCCGCGTACACTCTGCACCTTGATCACGTCGCGCTCGAGCGAGACATCGAACGGCCCCGGTTTGCCCTCGCGAACGATGGTCAGCTCGATCTTCGAGCCCTTTGGCCCGCGCATGAGATTGACGGCCTCCCCGAGATCCAGTCCTTTGACGGATTTACCATCGAGACGGATGATCAGATCGCCGCTTTCTATGCCGGCGGCCTTGGCCGGCGTGTCATCGATGGGGGAGATCACCCGCACGAAACCGCCGCTGTCGACGCCGACCTCCAGTCCGACACCGCCGAATTCGCCGGTGGTGTTCTCGCGCAGATCGGCAAAGGAGTCCTTGTCCAGGTAGGTGGAATGCGGGTCGAGCCCGTTCAGCATGCCCTTGATCGCGCTTTCGAGCAGCGTGCGGTCGTCGACCTCCTCCACGTAGCTGGTGCGAATCTCGTTGAACACGTCGACGAAGATGCGCAGTTCCTTCAGCGGCAGGACGCCTTCCGGTTGCTCGGTCCCGGTGGCGAGCGGATCCTGCGCCGACACGGGAGTGGCGAGCAGGCAGGTGGCAAGCACAATCGTTCCGATCGCGCCGTGCGGCCACTCGCAGTGCGAGCGGGAGTGTGTATGAGACAAGGAGTTGAACATACCTGAAGTGGATACCGCGAGAGCTGGAAAGCGTGAATGAGGCAGGCAGTTTGCATCAACTGCCGCGCGGGCACCATAGCGGACTTGCGGGGAAAGTGACGCGCGGGCATTGGCAGGGCGGTGTTTGGTGGCTGCCCGGCGCGCGTGTATACTTGCGCGCTTTCTCATTGGGCCACCCTCATCAGGGGCGCCCTTCCAGTCTGCCGGATCCGGAATCGTCATGGAGTTATTTCTCCAGTTTCTCGTTGCCAAGTGGTATCTCGTCAGTGCCGCAGGGGTGATCGTGTGGCTGCTCCTGTATCACGAGCGGCGCAAGGGCGCGGTCAGTGTCAGCCCGGCGCAGGTGACCGCACTGGTCAACCAGAAAGACGCTGTGGTGCTCGACCTGAGAGACGCCGCCGACTATCGCCAGGGACATATCGTTGACAGCATCAACATGCCGTTTGGCAAGCTGTCCGAGCGTGTGGCGGAACTGGATCGATACCGCGAGCGCCCGGTAGTGGTGGTCTGCAAGATGGGCCAGCACTCCGGAGCGGTGGCCAAAACGCTGAAAGAGAAAGGATTTGCCCAGGTCTATCGTCTCGGCGGCGGTATTGCGGAGTGGCAGGGCTCGCAGTTGCCGTTGGTGCGGTCCTGACACGATGCCCGGGGTGACGATGTATACCACGCGTTACTGCCCGTATTGCGTGGCGGCGCGCCGGTTGCTCGACTCCCTGGGGGTCGAGTACCGTGATATCGATGTGAGCGGCGATCGCGCGCTCAGGTCCGAGATGGAACAGCGCGCCGGTCGTCATACCGTGCCGCAGATCTGGATAGGCAACCGGCATGTCGGCGGCTTCGACGACATGGACGAATTGCACTACAGGGGATTGCTGCAACCGCTGCTCGACGAGATCAGGCAGACGGCGGAGACCGGCAATGCATAAATCGCAGCAGAGGATCATTTGATGGCCGACGAGAACCAGCAGCCCGCACAGCAGTTCGCGCTGCAGCGAATCTACATAAAAGACCTGTCGTTCGAGACGCCGCAGGGCCATGAGGTGTTTCGCCAGGCCTGGAAGCCGCGCGTGAATCTCGAGATGAACACGCGTCACAATCGCATCGACGAGCAGAATTTTGAAGTGGTGCTGACCCTGTCGGTCACTGCCGCGCTGGAAGAGAAGACGGCGTTCCTGGCCGAAGTGCAGCAGGCGGGCGTGTTTTTCATGTCCGGCATGCCGGAGGCGCAGCAGCGCCAGGTGCTCGGAACGGTATGTCCGAACATCCTGTTCCCCTATGCCCGCGAGGCGGTGGACAATCTCGTGGTGCGCGGCAGCTTCCCTCCCCTGATGCTGGCGCCGGTCAATTTTGATGCGCTCTATACACAGGCTTTGAAGCAGGCAGAAGAGAAGGCAAAGGCCGAACAGCTGCCCGAGACACCCGCGCAGCACTGATCGGCAGCGTCCTGGAGCCGGCGCTCTGTGCCGGCTTTCCACATTGCCCGTATCCGGCTCCGAACGCCGACAGAGGGGGCGGGGTTCAGGCGCCCGTGATGAAATCCAGCTGGCGCCAGGCTTCGTAGACCACCACGGATACGCTGTTGGAGAGGTTGAGGCTGCGGCATTCGGCGCGCATCGGCAAGCGCAGCACCTGTTCCGCAGGCAGCGCATCCAGCAATTCCTGCGGTAACCCGCGAGTTTCAGGCCCGAACAGCAACGCATCGCTGGCACCGAAGCGTGGCCGGTCGTAACGCGTTTTGCCGCGCGTGCTCAGGGCATATACCCGCGCCGGCCGGCGCGCCCGGATATATTCCTCGAAGCTCGAATGGGTGCTCAGGGTGGCCCATTCATGGTAGTCGAGCCCGGCGCGGCGCAGGCGACGGTCATCGAGTTCGAACCCCAGTGGCTCTATCAGGTGCAGGCTGCAGCCAGTGTTGGCACAGAGGCGAATCACGTTGCCGGTGTTGGGTGGAATCTCCGGCTGGTAGAGCACGACGTCGATCATCATTCGGGGCTCTCGGGCAGATCTCCCAACGCGAGTTCCTTGATCTTGCGCGTCAGCGTGTTGCGGCCCCAGCCCAGCAATTCGGCTGCCTCGCCGCGGCGTCCACGAGTGTGGGTCAGAGCGACCACTATCATCGTCGTTTCAAAACGCTGCACGGCGCTGTCGAGCAGGCGGGTGTTGCCGCGGCGCAGTTCCGCATCGGCCCAGGCACGCAGTTGTTCCGCCCAATCGCCCGCGGCTGCCGCGTGTTCGCTGTCAAGCAGTTCCGGCGGCAGATCGGCCACATGCACTTCGCGCCCCGAGGCCATCACGGTGATCCAGCGGCAGGTGTTTTCCAGTTGCCGCACATTGCCAGGCCAGGGCAGCGCGCTGATGAATGCTTCGGTTTCGGGCAACAGCAGCTTGGTTTCGCCACCGAGTTCCTCTGCCGCGCGCCCGAGGAAATGACGTGCGAGGCGCGGTATGTCCTCGCGTCGATCGCGCAATCCGGGCAAATGGATGCGGATCACGTTCAGACGGTGGTAGAGATCCTCGCGAAACCGGTGTTCGCGCACCAGTTGTTCCAGGTTCTGGTGGGTGGCGGCAATGATGCGGACACTGACCTTGACCGGGGTATGGCCGCCGACGCGGTAGAACTCGCCATCGGCGAGCACGCGCAGCAGCCGCGTCTGGGTGTCGGGTGGCATATCGCCGATCTCGTCGAGAAACAGGGTGCCGCCATCGGCTTGTTCGAAGCGGCCGCGGCGCTGTTGCTGGGCGCCGGTGAAGGCCCCTTTCTCGTGGCCGAACAGCTCGGATTCCATCAGGTCCCTGGGGATCGCGGCCATGTTGAGCGCGATGAACGGGCCGCTGGCGCGCGGACTGTGGCGGTGCAGCGCTTGCGCGACCAGTTCCTTTCCGGTACCGGATTCCCCGTTGATGAGCACCGTGATCAGCGAATGCGACAGCCGCCCGATGGCGCGAAACACCTCCTGCATCGCGGGGGCTTCGCCGATGATCTCGGTGGTGTCCGGTGGTGTCTGTTCCGGTGCGCCGGCCTGGCTGCGCCGCTGCGCCAGCGCCCGCCGGGTGATGCTCACGACTTCGTCGATATCGAAGGGCTTTGGCAGGTACTCGAATGCGCCGCCGTGGTAGGAAGCCACGGCGCTGTCGAGATCGGAATGAGCGGTGGTGATGATTACGGGCAGATCGGGGTGGCTCTCACGGATGCGCGCGAGCAGTTGCAGCCCGTCGATGCCCGGCATGCGGATGTCGCTGATGATCGCGTCGGGAGTTTCCTGGCGCAGGCGGCGGCTCAATGATTCGGCATCGGCAAAACTGCTGGCCGCAATGCCCGCACCGCTCAGCGCCTTTTCGAGTACCCAGCGGATCGAGCGATCGTCATCCACGATCCAGACGCGCGCATTTTCAGTCATGGTTGTACTCCAGGGGCAGGAGAATCGAGAAGGTGGTGTGACCCGGACGGCTGCTGCATTCGATCAGCCCGTGGTGCTGACTGATGATCGATTGTGCGATGGCCAGTCCGAGGCCGGTGCCCTCGGCGCGACCGCTGATCATCGGGAAGAACAAGGTGTCGATCAGTTCGGGGGGGACGCCGGGCCCGTTGTCGGAGACGTCGATCTGGCAGGCCAGGCGGTGGCGCTGATTGCCGATCGTGAATTGCCGCACGGTGCGGGTGCGCAGTTCGATGATCGGTGGCGGCGCCCCCGTTGGCTGTTCTGCCAGGACCTGCTGCGCGTTGCGTACCGCGTTCAGTACCGCCTGGATCAGCTGCTCGCGATCACCGCTCAGCTCCGGGATGCTCGGGTCGTAGTCGCGCCGGATTTTCAGGGCGCCATGGCTTTCAGCCTCAACGAGATGGCGCACGCGCTCGAGCACTTCGTGAATATTGACGGCCTCGCGCTGCAGCCGGCGTGGCGCGCTCAGCATCCGGTCGACAAGATTTCCGAGCCGGTCAGCTTCCTCGATGATCACGTTGGTGTAGTCGAGCAATTGCTCCGAGTCCAGTTCGCGGGCGAGCAATTGCGCGGCGCCGCGCAGTCCACCGAGCGGGTTCTTGATCTCGTGGGCGAGCCCGCGCACCATCGACTGCGTCATGTGCTGGGACGAAAGAATGGCCTCATCGCGGCTGAAGCGCATCATCCGGTCCAGCGGCTGGATCTCGATGATCAGCGATTCGTTTTCGAGCCACGCCGGCGTAACGGCGTAATCGACGGTGATGTCATGCCCCGTGCCGAGATGGAATACCGTCTGGCGCTTGGTGAAACCGGTTCCTGTCTCGAGCGCGCGGCGCAGTCCGGCGACTGTGTTTTCGTCCTCGTGAAAGACGTTCTGCACATTTTCTCCGAGTACCCGCGCGCTGCTCAGTTCGAGCAGGGACTCGGCAGCGGTATTGAGGTAGCTGACACGCATATCGGCAGCCACCAGCAGGATGGCGGTGGTCAGGTTGTCGAGAAGCCGGGTATGTAATGTCTCCAGGGGCATGTGAGGCTTGCTGCAGGTTGGGGTTCCGGACTATTCAGCAAGAACCGAGCCACCAATGCGGACGCCAGCCACGCCGGCGCCATGGCCCGGCGGGACAGTAAACGCGAAGGATTATATGCACCAAACAGGTGCATTGCTATCCGGTTACCTACCTCAGCTTCGTCCCGCGCCAATGCCGCCGGGTCGGGAACCACCTTTTCCAGGTCGCACCACCTGCACCTCGATGGTGCCGGTGCTCTGGACCTGCTGCCCTTGGCCATCGATGACCTGTACTTCCAGTACATGCGGGCCGCGCGGCACCGCTGGCACCGTGAACTCGCCCGCGATCGCCGCACCGGTTGGCGTGCCATCCAGCAGCAGCTGCAGGCGGTGCCCGTCGCGCAGGGCAGGAACAAGCGCCACGCTCATGCTCAAGATGCCGTTGGGTGCAATCACCGTGGCACCGTTGGTGGGTGTGATTATCTCGAGCCGGGAATAGGCATTGGCAATGGCATCGCCTGCGCCGGGCTCCAGCGGAGCGACGGGCTTGAGCGCGGGCACCTCGACCTCGGTCATGGTATTGGTGGGAGGAATCTTGACCGGCTTGGCTGATTCGCTGGCTTGATCGCTGAAGATCACCCGACCCTCCGCGTCGGTGGAGCGGTATATCTCGCCTTCGACTGCCAAGGACAGCGGGCTTGTACATGCCAGAATCGCCAAGAGAAGGGTGTGTGTCCGGTAAATCCTGGGTGGCATGTGACGGCTCTCCGGCGAATGGCTCTTCCGCTTGCTTTATAGCGCGAACGCCGATGCTCTGCCAGCAGGCAAAAAAACCCGCATCCCCGGAGGAGATGCGGGCCGGCAGTTGCGAGTCGCGGCTCAGCAGCTGTAGTACAGGTCGAACTCGACCGGATGCGTCGTCATGCGCAGACGATCGATTTCCGCCTGCTTCAGCTCGATATAGGCATCGATCATGTCGTCGTCGAACACCCCGCCAGCCGTCAGGAAGCTGCGGTCGGCATTGAGTGCCGCTAGTGCCATGTCGAGGCTGTGCGCAACGGTTGGAACCTGCGCCGCTTCTTCGGCCGGCAGATCGTAGAGGTTCTTGTCGAGCGCATCGCCGGGGTGGATCTTGTTGACGATTCCGTCGAGGCCAGCCATCAGCAGGGCCGCGAAGGCCAGGTAGGGGTTTGCACTCGGGTCGGGGAATCGCACTTCGATTCGGCGCGCCTTGGGACTCGAAACGGCGGGGATACGAATCGAGGCCGAGCGGTTCTTGGCGGAGTAGGCCAGCATCACCGGCGCTTCGTAGCCGGGGACCAGGCGCTTGTAGGAGTTGGTGCCCGGGTTGGTGAAGGCATTGATCGCGCGTGCGTGCTTGATGATACCGCCGATGTAGAACAGTGCGGTCTCGCTGAGTCCCGCGTAGGCATCGCCAGCCATCAGGTTCTTGCCGCCCTTGGCGATCGACAGGTGTACGTGCATGCCTGAACCATTGTCACCGACCAGGGGCTTGGGCATGAAAGTCGCCGTCTTGCCATAGGCATGGGCAACGTTGTGCACGCAGTATTTGAGCGTTTGCACCTGATCCGCTTTCTGCACGATGGCGGCAGGACCGACGCCGATCTCGCACTGGCCCGCAGTGCCCACTTCATGGTGGTGCACTTCGATGGTGAGCCCCATTTTCTCCATGGCGTTGCACATCGCTGCGCGCAGGTCATGCAGGGAGTCGACCGGAGGTACGGGGAAATAACCGCCCTTGATGCCTGGACGATGACCGATGTTGCCTTCGTCGAAATGGCGGTTGGATGCCCAGGCTGCTTCCTCGGAATGAATCTCGTAGCCTGCGCCACTGATCGAGGCATGCCACTTCACATCGTCGAAGACAAAGAATTCGGGTTCCGGGCCGAACAGGCAACTGTCGGCGATGCCGGTGGACTTCATGTATTCCTCGGCGCGCGCGGCGATGGAGCGCGGGTCGCGGTTGTAGCCCTGCTTGGTGTCGGGTTCGAGCACGTTGCAGCGCAGGATCACGGCGGTCTCGTCGAAGAACGGGTCGAGTACCGCGGTGCTGTCATCGGGCATCAGCAGCATGTCGGAGGCGTTGATCTCTTTCCAGCCGGCGATGGAGGAGCCGTCGAACATCTTGCCGTCCTCGAAGAAGTCGGCATTGACTTCGCTCGAAGGGATGGTGACGTGCTGTTCCTTGCCCTTGGTATCGGTGAATCGAAGGTCGACCCACCTCACCTCGTTTTCCTTGATCAATTTGATTGTCTGTTCCGACATGGTTTCCTCCGTGGGGATTGGGCGGCTGCGCCCGGGTTTGACGAGATCCTTGAATCGAAGTCGGCGCACGGTGTTCCCGTGGCGCTCTGGCGCTGATGGAGCAATTACTATGCCACACAACGGCTGTGGAAAACCGCTGAAAATTCAGAATTTTAGCGGGGTATCGTGGTAAGCGCACTGGTTTGACGACCCGTTTTGGTGCGCCATGCACTACCGTGGTGCGAAAAGAACGCGGCCAAATTTTGAACGACACGAAATTTCCGTGGGCACTTCCACCGTATCGGGAGTCGCCAGGCAACAGCAAGAGGCGCGACCCGGCGCGTGGCAGATGCAAAGGGCGGCATTAATCACCGGATTGCGCGCAGGTGATTGGCTATACTGCGCCCCCGATTTTGTCCCCCTTTCATATATTTCGAGGTTCCTGTGCGGGAGCGTTTACGCAATATTGCCATTATCGCCCATGTCGATCATGGCAAGACCACCCTGGTCGATCGCTTGTTCCAGCAATGCGGAACGCTCGCACGCCGCGATGTGGGCAAGGAGCGCATCATGGACTCCAATGACCAGGAGCGTGAGCGCGGAATCACGATTCTCGCCAAGAGTACCGCGATCGACTGGAAAGGTTATCGAATCAACATCGTCGATACGCCCGGACACGCCGATTTCGGTGGTGAGGTCGAGCGGATCCTGTCGATGGTCGACAGCGTGCTGTTGCTGGTCGATGCGGTCGACGGACCCATGCCGCAGACGCGTTTCGTCACGCGCAAGGCCTTCGCGTCGGGGTTGAATCCGATCGTGGTCGTCAACAAGGTGGATCGTCCGGGGGCGCGTCCGCACTGGGCCGTCGACCAGGTGTTCGATCTGTTCGATCGCCTGGGTGCAAACGATACGCAACTCGACTTCCCGGTGATCTATACCTCGGCCCTGAACGGGGTGGCGGGCATGGAGCCCGAGCATCTCGCCCCCGATATGTCGCCGCTGCTCGACCTCATCATCGAGCGCGTGCCGCCGCCGCCGGTGGAGGACGGTCCGTTCCAGATGCAGATATGCGCGCTCGATTACAGCAGCTACGTGGGTGTGATCGGCATCGGCCGTATTCGCCGTGGCGTCGTGCGTCCGGGCATGCAGGTGGTGGTGCTGGATGCGGACGGCAGTCGCCGCAACGGACGCATTCTGACGGTGCTCGGCCATATGGGAATGGAAAAGCAGGAAATGCCCGAAGGCGAAGCCGGCGATATCGTCAGCATCACCGGCATCGAAGGGCTGAAGATCTCGGCGACCCTGTGCTCCCCGGAAGCGCCCGAGGCGCTGCCACCCCTCACCATCGACCAGCCCACGGTGAGCATGACGTTCCAGGTGAACGATTCCCCGTTCGCGGGTCGCGAGGGGCAGTATGTCACCAGCCGCAACATCCGCGAGCGCCTCGAGCGCGAACTGCTCCACGATGTGGCGCTGAGCGTCGAGGACGGCAGCACCCCGGACCGCTTCGTGGTTTCCGGACGCGGTGAACTGCATCTCTCGGTGCTGATCGAGAAGATGCGGCGCGAGGGTTACGAGATGGGTGTATCGCGCCCCGAGGTGATCCGCCGCGAGATCGATGGCGAGCTCCACGAGCCCTACGAAATATTGCTGATCGACTGTGAGGAGACCCACCAGGGCGGCGTCATGGAAGAAATCGGCAAGCGGCGTGGCGATTTGCGCGACATGGTGCCCGATGGCAAGGGGCGCGTGCGTCTCGAGTACATGATTCCTTCGCGCGGCATCATCGGCTTTCGCAGCCAGTTCATGACCATGACCTCGGGTACCGGCGTGCTGAATCATGTATTCGATCACTATGGTCTGCTCAAGGCGGGCGATGTGGCCCGGCGCCAGAACGGTGTACTGGTGTCGATGGTCCCGGGCAAGGTGCTGGCCTACGCGCTGTTCAACCTGCAGGAGCGTGGGCGCCTGTTCATAACCGCGAACGTCGACGTCTACGAGGGGCAACTGATCGGAATCCACAGCCGTGACAACGACCTTGCCGTGAACCCCACCAAAGGCAAGCAGCTGACCAATGTCCGCGCCGCCGGCTCGGATGAAAACATCCTGCTCACTCCGCCGATTCGCATGTCGCTGGAGCAGGCACTGGAGTTCATCGACGAGGATGAGCTGGTGGAGGTCACGCCGCAAAGCATCCGTCTGCGCAAGAAGCTGCTGAAGGAGACGGATCGCAGGCGAGCCGGGCGTGCTCGCGAAACGGCCTGAGGCGACTGACTCGATGGCCTCGAATTGGGGATAGAATGGCGCGCAAGCCGATCCATTGTGACCTTGTCGCCATGCATACCCTGTTTCCGGAAATAAAGCCCTACCAGGTCCATCGTCTCGCGGTGGACCCGCCACATGAGCTCTACCTCGAGGAGAGCGGCAATCCGGACGGGATTCCGGTTCTGTTCGTGCACGGCGGTCCGGGCGCCGGCTGCCAGCCGCGCAACCGCTGTTTTTTCGACCCTGAAACTTACCGGATCATCCTGTTCGACCAGCGCGGTGCGGGTCGCTCCACGCCGCATGCCGCGCTCGACGGCAATGACACGGGAGCACTGGTGCGCGATATCGAGAGTATCCGGGAGTTTCTTGGCATCGAGCGCTGGGTGCTGTTTGGCGGCTCCTGGGGCAGCACCCTCAGTCTTGCCTACGCTGAAACCCATCCCGGGCGGGTAATGGCGATGATTCTGCGCGGCATCTTTCTGTGCCGGCGCGAGGATCTGTCGTGGTTCTATCAGAGCGGGGCGAGCCGCGTATTCCCCGATTACTGGCAGGGCTACGTCGAGCCGCTTGCGCCGGATGAGCTGGATGACTGCATGAAGGCTTACCACGGTCTGCTCACCGGCAGCAACGAAATCGCGCGCATGGCAGCCGCCAAGGCCTGGTCCCTGTGGGAGGCGCAATGCGCGACGCTGCGTCCGAACCAGGATGTGGTCGATCATTTTTCCGATCCGCACACGGCGCTATCGCTGGCACGCATCGAAGCGCATTATTTCGTCAATGACGCATTCCTGGAGCCGGGGCAGTTGCTGCGTGATGCAGTGCGTATCGCCGATATACCGGGGTACATCATCCATGGACGCTATGACATGGTTTGCCCGGTGGACAATGCATTTGCACTGCACGCGGCCTGGCCTCGCGCCGAATTGCAGATCGTTCGTGATGCCGGGCACTCGGCCGCCGAACCGGGTATTACCGACGCGCTGATCAGGGCGGCGATGGAAGTGGCGGGGCGCGTGCGCGCGGGCTGAACGGGTGCGCGCATTGATCCAGCGCGTCGTGCGTGCAAGCGTGGCGATAGGGCCGCGAGTGGTCGGGGAGATTGGCCCCGGATTGCTGGTTTTCCTCGGTGTACAGCGCGGTGACGATGAACGGCGTGCCCACGCCATGGCCGCGCGGCTGCTGGCTTATCGCGTGTTTGCGGATGGCGACGGGCGCATGAATCTCGACGTCAGGACCGCTGGAGGCGGGGTGCTGGTGGTGTCGCAGTTCACCCTGGCGGCGGACACCACGCGCGGGTTGCGCCCGGGATTCGGCAGCGCGGCCGTACCGGAGTTGGCGGAAACTCTTTATGACGAGGTGTTGCAGTGCCTGGCCGGGGCACACCAGCCGGTTGCGAGCGGCGTGTTCGGCGCGGACATGCAGGTCAGCCTGATCAACGACGGGCCGGTCACTTTCCTGCTCGAGACCTGAAGCCTCAGCCGGCCGCTTCCTCGTCACGCGCCTTGGTCGCGAGCAGCCAGCGACTGGCCAGCACCCCCGTTTCGAACAGCATCCACATCGGCACCGCGAGCATGGTCTGTGAGAACACGTCCGGGGGTGTCAGCACCATACCAATCACAAAACACCCGACCACGATATAAGGCCGCTTCGAGGTGAGCGCCTGCGGTGTGGTGATGCCTGCCCATACCAGTAACACGGTCGCCACCGGGATTTCGAATGCAAAGCCGAATGCGAAGAACATCGTCAGCACGAAGCTGAGATAGTGGTTGATATCGGTCATGACGGTCACGCCGGCCGGGCTCATGCTGGTGAAAAAGCCGAACACCATCGGGCACACGACATAGTAGGCGAACGCCACGCCACCGTAGAACAGCACGATGCTCGAGGCCAGTAAAGGCAAGGCGAAGCGCTTCTCCTTGCGGTACATGCCCGGAGCCACGAAAGCCCACGCCTGGAACAGCACATAGGGCATCACGACCATCGCCGCGACGACCAGGGTGAGCTTGAAGGGCGCAAGAAACGGCGAAGCGACCTCGGTGGCGATCATGGTCGCACCTTCCGGAAGAAAGCGGCGCAACGGTTCGGCCACAAAGGAGTAGATATCGTTGGCGAAATACACCAGCGACAGAAATACCACGAGCAGTGCCACGATTGCGTTGATCAGGCGCTGGCGCAGTTCCGTGAGATGCTCGATCAGCGGCATTTCCCGGTCCGTATCCTGCTCCGGTTCAGGCGGCTCCCGGGTATTCACGGTGTTTTGTCTGGGTTATCGGCAACGGAGGGCTTGGCGGATTGCAGTGGTTCGGAGAGCGGCGCGGTGATTTCGCGGGCGGAACTTTCCAGCGCTGCGCGTGACTGGCGCAGATCCTCGAGGATCGATTCATTGCGCAGTTGTGCCCGGATCTCGTCGGCGCCGATTTCGCGCTCCACTTCAGCGCGGATCTGGTTGAACTGCCGGCGCAGCCGTCCCACCCACAGCGAGGTGGTACGCACCGCGGTGGGCAGCCGTTCGGGCCCCAGCACCAGCAGGCCGATTACCGCGATCAGCAGCAGTTCGGAAAATCCGATGTCGAACATGGTGCCATCGCCTCAGTGCTTTTCTCCGTTGCGTTGCGCCTCGCCCTCGATGATGTCTTCCTTGCAGCGTTGCTGTTCGCTGAGGCGTTCGTTGTCCTTGGTCTCCGCCTCGGCGTCCGGCTGCATGGACTTGCGGAAGCCGCGAATTGCCGTGCCGAGATCCGTGCCTATAGAGCCGAGTCGCTTGGTGCCGAACAGCAACACCACGATCACCAGCACGATCAGCAGCTGCCAGATACTTATGCCACCGAGTCCCATATCGATCTCCTGAATGCCAAGGGTTCAATCCACATCGGGCGGCGCGCCGCGCGTCGCCTTTTCTGCCAGGCCGGACAGGTCGAATCGCCTCTCCAGTTCTTCGATCACATCGGCGGACGAGAGTTCGAACTCGGCGAGCATGACCATGCAGTGAAACCAGAGGTCGGCCGTTTCGTGCACCAGCGTGGCGCGCTCGCCGTGTTGCGCGGCGTTTTTTGCCGCGATCAGCGTTTCGCCGCTTTCCTCGGCAACCTTTTTCAGAATGCGGTCGAGTCCGCCGTGATGCAGGCTCGCGACATAGGACGCCGACGGGTCGGCGTGGCCCAGCCGCTCGGCGATCACCGCATCGAGCCGGCGCAATACCTCACTCATGCCCGCTCCCGTATATTTCCGAGGGCGGCTTCAGAACCGCATCGACCTCGCTCCATCCGCTGTCTCCGAGTTGCAGGAAGAAACAGCTCTCGCGACCGGTATGACAGGCGATTCCACCGATCTGCTCGACGCTGAGCAGCACCACGTCGCGGTCGCAGTCCAGGCGGATTGCCCGCACCCTCTGCACGTGTCCGGATTGCTCGCCCTTGCGCCACAGGCGCTGGCGCGAGCGCGAGTAATAAACCGCTCGCCCTTCCCTGGCGGTGAGGCGCAGGGCTTCGGCGTCCATCCACGCAACCATGAGCACGCGCCCGCTGTGGGCGTCCTGGGCCACCGCAGGCACCAGGCCTTGCGCGTTCCAGTGTACCGCATCGCAAAAATCGGCAGGTGGGTTCATGGGTGTGTCGATGTTCATGTGACGCTCATTATGACACAGGCATCGTGCCACAAAGACTCAGTCATGGGTGCGGCCGGCAAGCAATGCGTGGAGTGCCAACGCCGCGAATACCCACGTCGCCGGATGCCAGGCGGCGATAGCCTCCGCGCCGAAGTCCGGGTTGACCAGTACCATCCCGGCGGCCGCGATCAGCAGTTGCCAGCCGCGCCAGCCGCGGGACCTCTCCGGACGGTCTGCGCGGCGTTCTCCTGCGGGCGCATGAGGGGCGCCCCGACGCAACACGGGTTCGCCGGCGCGCAAGGCCTCGAGCAGCAATTCAGGGCGTTGTGGCAGCTGCTCGAACCAGCTGGGCGCGCGTTTCTGCAGGCGCTCGAGTATGCCGCGCGGCGAATAGCGCTCGCCTACCCATTGTTCGAGAAAAGGTTTCGCATTCGCCCACAGGTCGAGCTCGGGGTAGAGCTGTCGCCCCAGCCCTTCTATATGCAGCAGCGTCTTCTGCAGCAACACCAGCGAGGGCTGGATCTCCATATCGAAGCGACGCGCGGTCTGGAACAGATACACCAGCAGCTGCCCGAACGAGATTTGTCCCAGCGGCTTCTCGAAAATCGGTTCGCAGGCACTGCGGATTGCGGCCTCGAAATCATGAACCCGGGTCTGCGGTGGCACCCAGCCGCACTCGACGTGAAGCTGTGCAACTTCGCGGTAGCGGCGCTGAAAGATCGCCAGCAGATTGCGTGCCAGATAGTACTGGTCGAAATCGCTGAGGCTGCCCATGATTGCGCAGTCGATCCCGATGTAGCGTGGGCTGGCCGGGTTCGCGACGTCGACGAAGATATTGCCGGGGTGCATATCGGCGTGAAAGAAGCTGTCGCGGAACACCTGGGTGAAGAAAATCTGCACACCGCGTTCGGCCAGCACTTTCAGATCGGTGCCGGCGGCGACCAGTGCCGTGATATCGGACACCGGGATGCCGTGGATGCGCTCCATCACGAACACGTTGCGCCGTGTGTAGTCCCAGTGCACCTCGGGCACGTAGAGCAGATCGGAATCCAGAAAGTTGCGGCGCAATTGCGAGGTGTTCGCGGCTTCGCGCTGCAGATCGAGCTCGTCGAGAACGATCTGCTCGTAGTCGCTCACTACTTCGAGCGGCCGCAGACGTTTGCCATCGGGGTGAAAACGCCGCACCCAGCGCGCCAGGGTGTAGAGCAGGCTGATGTCCTCGCGGATGGTTCGCTCGATATCGGGGCGGATGACCTTGACCACCACCTCGCGCCCGTCGAACAGGGTGGCCGGATGGACCTGGGCAACCGAGGCGGAAGCCAGTGGGCGGGGGTCGAAATCCGCGAATATCTCCCCGATCGCGCGTCCCAGCGCACGCTCGATGATCTGCTGCGCCTGGTGGGCCGGAAACGGCGCAACATTGTCCTGCAGGTGACTCAATTCGTCGGCCAGGTCCTCGGGCAGCAGATCGCGTCGGGTGGACAGCAATTGCCCGAACTTGATGAAGATCGGGCCGAGGTCTTCCAGGCTCCGGCGCAGCCGACGGGCGCGTGGCTCGGCGGGTTCGGGCAGCCAGCGCGTGGGCAGCAGGCGAGCACTCCGGCGCCACGCGCCCGGCAACAGCTCGGCATCGAAAAAGGTGTCGAGGCGATGACGCCGGCAGACCAGTGCAATCCGGACCAGCCGGCCGATTCGCGACACCGCGCTATCCGCCGCGCGCTTTGAGACGCCCGGCGAGTGCGCTCATGCGCCGCGCCAGGCGGCGGGTGCTGGCCTGCAGCCGGTCCGAACCCTGCGCCAGCGTGCGCAGATCGCCGAAAAAATTCTCGACTTCGAGACGCGGTGGTGCGAGGCGGGCTTCCTCGTGAATGAATTCCTCCACATGGCGCAGCAGCGAGTCATGTGTTCCGCGGCCCCAGCGAACCGAGCCGCGCACGGCGCGCCCGATCCGGTGCGCGGGAATATCGCCGAGCAGCACGCCGAGTCGCTGTTCCCAGTCCAGGTCGAGTCCGGCCAGCGCCTTCTGCAATTCGAGCAACGGCGCACTGTCTCCGGCGATACGCAGCGCGCCGTTGACCAGCGTGCTGGCCTTGTCGGTGGCGCCCAGCAGCGCCACGAAATCCGAAGCCGCGCCGCTCACCGAACAGCTCGTCTTGCCCTCGTAGTGGCCCAGCAGGCGGACACCTGTGTCTCCGGGAATCACGAAGACATCGAACGCAGGCACGGTGCAGTGGAGGGCAAATACCTGGCTCCGGAGTGCGGCGATGCGCGCAGCGCCGAGGCGATCCATCGCGAGCGCGCCGTTTATGGCACGTTCCAGCGCGGCGAGAGCCGCCGCGTTCAGCGTCGAGGCGCGCGCGCTCATCGGCTCAGGCCTTGAAGCCGCGGTGCAGCGCGACGATGCCGCCGGTCATGTTATGGAAATCGCAGCGCTCGAAGCCGGCATCTTCCATCATGTCGCGCAGCGTTTCCTGGTCCGGATGCACCCGGATCGATTCGGCGAGATAGCGGTAGCTGTCCTCGTCGCCGGTCACCAGCCTGCCGATTTTCGGAATCACGGCAAAGGAATACGCATCGTACAGCTTGCCCAGGAATTCGCTGGAAGGCCGCGAGAACTCGAGCACCAGCAAGCGGCCCCCCGGACGCAGCACCCGCAGCATCGACTGCAGTGCGCGCTCCTTGCGCGTCACATTGCGCAGGCCGAAGGCGATGGTGATGCAGTCGAAACTCGCGTCCGCAAACGGCAGCATCTCGGCATCGGCCAGCACATAATCGACGTTGGCGCAGATGCCGTTGTCGTGCAGCTTGTCACGACCCGTGGAGAGCATCGCCTCGTTGATATCCGAGAGCACCACGCGACCAGAGGCGCCCACCGATCGTGAAAAGCGCGCCGCGAGGTCGCCGGTGCCACCGGCCACATCCAGCACCCGCTGTCCTTCGCGCACTCCGCTCAGCTCGATGGTCAGGCGCTTCCACACACGATGCACGCCGCCCGACATCAGGTCATTCATGAGGTCGTAACGGCTTGCCACCGAATTGAATACGCCGCTGACCAGGTCCGCCTTGGCTGACTCATCGACCTGCCGGTAGCCGAAATGCGTGGTTTTATCGTTGCTCATGATCGTCCCCGTGCTCATTGCCGTGCGATCAGCACGGGTCCAACCGGCTCACGACTTGCACCGGCTGCCGCCAGTCGTGCCAGATATTCAGTCCAGCGCTGATCGCGTTCGCGACACAGTTCGTGGAGGTACTGCCAGGAAAAGATACCGCTGTCGTGTCCGTCGGAAAAGCGGAATTGCAGCGCATAGTTGCCCACCGCCCCGATACTCGTGATGGTCACCATCCGCTTGCCGGTCTGCAGGGTTTCCTGCCCGGTGCCGTGGCCCCGCACTTCCGCGGATGGCGAATAAACACGCAGGTACTCGCAGCCGAGGGTGTATTTCGTGCCATCCGCATACACCAGATCAAGGGTGCGCGAGGCCTGATGCAGGCGAATATCGGTGGGTACAGGATCGCTCATGCGTGCAGCACGGCTCTGGCGGGAGGGCGGCTAGCTTACAGGATAAACCGGCTCAAATCCTCATCGCGCGCGAGCTCGCCGAGCTGCGCATCCACATAGGGCATATCGACCACGATACGGTTTGTGTCGCTGGAGGAACCGCGGTCCGCGGCGCTGAAAGAGGCTTCTTCCAGAAGCCTCTCCATGACCGTATGCAGGCGACGCGCGCCGATGTTCTCGGTGCGCTCGTTCACTTCGCACGCAATTTCCGCGATACGCCGGATACCTTCACGCGTGAACTCTACCTCCAGCCCCTCGGTGGCGAGCAGTGCCCGGTACTGCTCGGTGAGCGAGGCATTCGGTTCGGTGAGAATGCGCTCGAATTCATCGGCACCGAGTGCATCGAGCTCGACGCGTATCGGCAGCCGTCCCTGCAGTTCGGGGATCAGGTCGGAGGGTTTGGCGAGATGAAAGGCCCCCGAGGCAATGAACAGGATGTGGTCGGTACGGATGGCGCCATGCTTGGTGCTGACGGTACAGCCCTCGATCAGCGGCAGCAGGTCGCGTTGCACGCCCTCGCGCGACACGTCGGCGCCGGCGTATTCCGAGCGTCGCGCGATCTTGTCGAGCTCGTCGATGAACACGATGCCGGTCTGCTCGGCCGCCTCCAGCGCGCGTCGCCGCAACTCGTCCTCGTTCAACAGCTTGGCGGCTTCCTCGTCCTCGATCATTTTCAGCGCGGCGCGTACGCTGAGTCGCCGTTTCTTGCTGCGGCCGGCGGAAAGGTTGGAGAACATGCTCTGCAGCTGGCTGGTCATCTCCTCCATGCCGGGCGGTGCCATGATCTCGACGCCCATCGCCGTGCCGCTGATTTCGATTTCGATTTCGCGGTCGTCGAGGTCGCCCTCACGCAATTTCTTGCGGAACAGCTGCCGGGTCGAAGCGCCGCCGCGTTTGGCATCCTCCGGCGTGTCGCGCGCGGGCGGCAACAACGCATCGAGTATGCGCTCCTCGGCGCTTTCGAGCGCGCGGTCGCGCACTTTGGCAATCTCGGATTCACGCAGCATTTTCAGCGACACATCGGCCAGGTCGCGCACGATCGACTCGACGTCGCGTCCCACATAGCCGACCTCGGTGAACTTGGTCGCCTCGATTTTCAGGAATGGCGCGTTGGCGAGCTTCGCGAGGCGACGTGCAATCTCCGTCTTGCCCACCCCGGTCGGCCCGATCATCAGGATGTTTTTGGGGGTGATTTCATCGCGCAGGGCTGCGGCGACCTGCAGGCGGCGCCAGCGGTTGCGCAGCGCGACGGCAACCGCGCGCTTGGCCTGTTGCTGGCCGATGATGAATTGGTCGAGTTCGTGGACGATCTCGCGGGGAGTCATGCTGCTCATGGATGGTCTACCGTTGGGAAGCTCCGTGCGGGCGATGGTGCCGCAAGGGTTTCAGGTGCTGGTGTCGAGTTCCTCGATAGTGCGATTGTGGTTGGTGTAGATGCAGATGTCCGCCGCAATGGCCAGTCCGCTCTCGACGATCTCGCGGGCAGGCATCTCGGTATGGGCGAGCAGCGCGCGCGCTGCCGCCTGCGCATAGGGGCCACCGGAACCAATCGCAATCAGGCTGTCTTCGGGTTCGATCACGTCACCGTTGCCGGTGATGATCAGGGAATTGTTGCGATCAGCCACCGCCAGCAGCGCTTCGAGGCGGCGCAGGGCGCGATCGGTGCGCCAGGCTTTCGCGAGTTCGACCGCGGCACGCAGCAACTGGCCCTGGAATTTGTCGAGCTGTGCCTCGAACAGCTCGAAAAGGGTGAATGCATCGGCCGTACCGCCGGCAAACCCGGCGATGACGGTGGAGTTATGCAGGCGCCTGACCTTGCGCGCATTGCCCTTCATGACGGTTTGCCCCATCGACACCTGCCCGTCACCGCCAATCACGACCTTGCCGTTGCGGCGCACGGAGAGAATGGTAGTACCGCGAAATTGCTCCACATCGGAATCCTCGTGCGGGCGGGAATAAAGCCGGATGTTGTCCGGGATATGGGGTGTCGGGGTCCGGGTTTCAAGCGCGCTTGCTGATTTCCAGGGTGTCGATGCGATGCTCGAGCAGTTTCCGGCGTGCCTTGCCCAGTTCCTCGGCGCTCTCGAAGGGGCCGACGTGGACACGGTGCCAGGTTTCGCCGCCGTTGACCGTAACAGTTTCGACGCTCGCCGCGAGGTCCAGCAGCAGGATTTCGGCGCGGCGCCGGTCGGCATCGGCTAGCTGGCGAAAGGATCCGGCCTGCAGCAGCAACGTCGAGGCTTTTTTCTCCCGTTCGGGCGTCTTGACAGCCTCCTCCTGCGCGGTGGCGCCCTGGCGATCACCGACGATGATCTCGCTCTCGGAGAGCAATGTGTAATATTCGAACTGTGGCTTTTCCGTCGGAACCGCGGGCTTTGGCGCCGCCTGTTCGGCGGGCTGTTCCGCAACCGGGTTCGTATTGCGCTGTGGGTGTGGTGCGAGCGTGGCCAGGTAGACCAGAAAGCTGATCAGGGCGCCGATGACGACGCCGCTGACCAGCCACAACCATCCGGATGTGGCTGGCTTGCCCGCATTCTTCGCCCGCGCCGCGCGCTGTTTTGCAAAATCATGAGCCATGAGGAGTGTCGGATCCGGACGGCGCGCTTGGGCGCCGATGAAACAGCAACCATTGAATCTAGGGGCGATCATTATGGTTGATCCGCCCGCTGATCGCCATGGCGCTGCCACAATGTACCGGGCTTTTCCCCGCGCATCAGGCACCCTCGAGCGGATCCACATCGATATGCCAGCGATCGATGCCCGGCAGGCGCCGCGACTCCAGCAGCTGACAGGCGGTGGAGATGGCGGCGTGCAGCGGTGTGCGATGGCTGTGTTTGAACAGCAGGTGCAGGCGAAAGCGTCCGGCCCGTCTTGGCATCGGCGCCGGCACCGGCCCCACTATTGCTACCTGCGGGTGCTGCCCGACCAGGTCTATTTTGAGTTCGCGCAGCATTTCCAGTCCGCGCTCCTGGACGGTGCTTTCGGCGCGCAACAGGGCCATATAGGCATAAGGCGGCAACCCGTGTTGCTGCCGCTCCTCCAGTATCGGGTCGATGAACGCGCGATATCCGCCCGCAACGAGTCGCGCGAGCCAGGGATGTTGCGGATGCAGCGTCTGTATCAGCACCTGTCCGGGGTGCTCGGCGCGCCCGGCCCGCCCGGCAACCTGAACCAGCAACTGGCCGGTCCGCTCGGCAGCACGAAAATCAGCGCTGAACAGTCCCCCGTCGATGTCGATCATGGTGACCAGTGTGACGCGGGGAAAATGGTGTCCCTTGGCGAGCATCTGGGTGCCGACCAGGATGCACGGGCGTGCGTCGCCGAGCTTGTCGAGCAGAGCCTCCATTGCGCCGCGAGCCTGCATCGTACTGCGGTCGATGCGCAGAATCGGGTACTGCGGGAACAGGCGCTGCAGCGTGTGTTCGCTGCGCTCGGTGCCCGCGCCGAGCGCGAGCAGGCGGGCGCTTTTGCAGTGCGGGCAGGTGCGTGGCGCGGACCTGCGGGCGTCGCAGTGGTGACACCACAACAGGCCTTCGGCGCGGTGCAGGGTGAGGCGGGCATCGCAGTGGGCACACTCGGCCATCCAGCCGCAATCGGCGCAGCTCAGCAGCGGCGCCCAGCCGCGCCGATTGAGGAAAACCAGCACCTGGTTGCCCGCAGCGAGCTCGATACCGATGCGCTCGAGCAATTCGGCACAGATGCCGCCGTCGAGGAACTGGCCGCGTACATCGACCAATCGCGTGGCTGGCGGGCGAGCGGCGCCTGCCCGCTGTGTGAGTTGCAGCAGCCGGAAGCGGCCGGCGCTGCAGTTGGCAAGACTTTCGGTGGACGGTGTCGCCGATCCGAGCACGATCGGGATATCGAGCCTGCGTGCCCGTACCACGGCCAGGTCGCGGGCGGAGTAGCGAAAGCCCTCCTGCTGCTTGAACGAGGCATCGTGTTCCTCATCCACGATGATCGCGCCGAGCTCGGGTAGCGGGCTGAACAGCGCCGAACGGGTGCCGATCAGGACCCGCAGCTGCCCCTGCGCGGCGCGGCGCCAGGTGTTCAGGCGCTCGCGGTCGCCGAGGCCGGAATGCAGCACGCCGACCTGCGTTCCGAAGCGCGCGGCAAAGCGCCGGTGGGTCTGTGGCGTCAGGCCGATCTCGGGCACCAGTACCAGAGCCTGCCGACCGGCCTCCAGCACGCGCTTTATGAACCGCAGATAAATCTCGGTCTTGCCGCTGCCGGTCACGCCCTCCAGCAGATGACAGCTGAATCGTCCGATATCGCTTTCCAGGGTATCCAGCGCGCGCTGCTGCTCGGCATTGAGCAGCAGCGGAGGCTGCGCTACCTGCGGTTCGCATGGATCCCGGTCGCATTCCGGTTCGTCCGGCCCGACCTCGCTGGATGCCAGGCCCTTTTTCTGCAATGCCCGCAGCGTGACACGTTCGATGCCGGCCGCGGCGCAGGCGCGGCCGGACAGCGGCCCCTGAGCCTGCAGCGTTGCCAGTGCCGCGGCCTGTTGCGGGGCGCGGCCAAGAGCCTGGGTGCCGAGACCGAGGCTTTCCGCAGTCGCGCGCCACAGCAGCGGCGCTCGCGCGGGGGCGCGGGGCAAGGAGCGCAGATCGGCCGGCAGGGTGTTGACCAGCGCCTCTCCGACCGGCGCGTGATAGTAATGTGCGGCAAAAGTGCACAGATTCATGATATCGGGCGGTAACAGCGGCCCGGCATCCGGCAGCGACAGCGCGCGGCGCAGACGCGAGCGCTCACGTTCGCCGTGTTCGAGCACCTCGATAATGATGCCGATTACCCGCCGTGGGCCAAGCGGCACCACCACCCGCATTCCCGCCTGCATGCGCTCGGCGGTGCAATTGGCGGGTGGCAGGTACTCGAGTGCATGTCGCAGCGGTGCCGGTACCGCCACGCGCAGGATGGGTTCTTCAAGCATTGCGCAGGCGCAGCGTGACCAGGAAACGGCGCCAGTCTAGCATGGCCGGCGGGTGTGGATTTTCCGCATCCGGGCGGGCCGCTCTTGCCATTGCCTGTCGTTGTGCATAATATGCCGCGCTCGATTTTACAGCCGACAGCTCACGCCCTGATGGGCGCAAAACCGGGCTGCTGCAAGGTGACGCCATGAAAGCCGACATTCATCCTGCCTACGCGAACCTGACTGCAACCTGCAGTTGCGGAAACGTGATCGAAACACGTTCCACGCTCGCCAAGGATCTGCATCTCGACGTCTGCTCGAAGTGCCATCCGTTCTATTCGGGCAAGCAAAAAGTGCTCGACACGGGCGGCCGTATCGATCGCTTCAAGAAGCGCTTCGGCAACGTTGGCGCTCGCCGCGAGACCGAGTAAGCGCACAGCGAGGAGCCGGCGGCTCCCGCGTTTCCTCCGCTGCGGCAGCCTGTTCCGGACCCTGGCCGTCATCGCGGTCAGTGTCGCTGCCTGTGCTGATCCGCAATCAAGCTCTCCTCCCGCGCACTGCGTTGCCCTTGCCCCGCCGCTCGGTGCGGAACTTCGCAAGGTGGTCGACGGAGATACCTTGCTGCTGGCCGACGGGCGTCGCGTTCGCCTGATTGGCGTCAACACCCCCGAACTTGATCACGAAGGCGCTGCCGATGAGCCGGGCGCGCAGCAGGCGGCGCGGTTTGCCGGTGTCTTTCTGGCGGACAAGCAGATCGGTCTGGTTTCCGGGGTCAGCGCCAGCGACCGTTACGGGCGCGTTCTTGCCCATGTCTACAGCGCCAGCGGTGCCAGCCTGGAAGAGGCGTTGCTGGATGCGGGGCTGGCGCGTCATATCGCGGTGCCCCCCGACATCGCGCAGGCCGGTTGCCTTGCCGGCGCCGAGCAGCTGGCGCGGGTGGCGCGACGCGGGTTGTGGGGCTCTGGCGAGTTCCTGCCACGTGATACTTCCACGCTGAGATCAGGCGAAAACGGGTTTCGCCTGCTGCAGGGGCGTGTCAGCGCGGTCGAGAGAAGCAGCTCTGCCTGGTGGATCGAGCTGGACGATCGGGTTTCCCTGAGGCTCGATCGTGGCGACCAGAAATACTTCGAATGGAAGGATGTTGCCCGGCTCGAGGGGCAAATTGTCGAAGTGCGCGGCTGGCTCGTCTGGCGCGGAACACGAGCGCATGGACATCCGCCATGGTTGATGCGCTTGCGTCATCCCCTGTCGCTGCGCGGCAGCAGCGGTTGATGGTCAGAAAATCTCCAGCGTCTCGTACTTCGGCGGCGCGTAGGGGTCGGTGTATTCGTCGCCATTGGCGGTGATCGTGGGCACGCTCTCCAGCGGAAAAAGCTCGAAGCGGGCGTCGGTCTGCTCCGGGGTGGCCAGCAGGCCGGTCTGCGGGTCGATGCGCACGCTCACCAGGCCTGCCGGTCGGGGGCGTTCCTGGGTGGGCATGCCCCGCGTCGCCTCGCGCATGTAATCGATCCAGATCGGCAGGGCGGCGGAACCGCCATACTCCTGCCGACCCAGCGGGGTGTTGTTGTCGAAACCGAGCCAGGCGGTGGTCACCACGTTGCCGACGTAGCCCGAGAACCAGGCATCGGTCGGGCCATTGGTGGTGCCGGTTTTCCCGGCGACATCGGTGCGCTTGAGTTCGAGTGCGCGCCGCCCGGTGCCATGTTTTATCGCATCCTTGAGAATGCTGTCGATCATGTAGGCCACGCGCGGATCCATCGGTTGCGGGGCGATCTCCGGGCCTTCGCTGCCGCTTTTGTCGGCGTTGTCGTCCATGGCCAGCAGTTCCTCCATGGAGGCGGCCTCTTCGAAGCCCGCCGCGGGCTTGGTGTTCGCGGGCGCGCATTCGCGACAGGCACGCCGCGGGCGGGTGTGCTCGATCACTTCTCCGCTCACCCGACGCACTTCTTCTATAAGGTACGGTTCGATGCGATAGCCACCGTTGGCGAGCATCGCGTAGGCGGAAACGAGCCTGAGCGGTGTGGTGCTGAGGGTCCCGAGCGCCAGCGACAGGTTGGGTGGCACGTCGGCCCGGTTGAAACCGATTTCGCACAGATAGTCGACCGCTTTCGGAATTCCGAGCTGTTGCAGCAGACGGATGGAGACGAGGTTGCGCGAGTTCACCAGGGCCGTGCGCAGACTGGTCGGGCCGTAGAACTTGCCGGTGTCATTTTCCGGTCGCCACACCTTGTCGAGGTCGGGGTCCTGAAACACGACTGGTGCATCGTTGATGATCGATGCCGGCGTAAAACCATTTTCCATTGCCGCCGCGTAGATGAATGGCTTGATGTTCGATCCGGGCTGGCGCAGGGCCTGGGCCGCGCGATTGAACTTGCTGTAGCGGAAGTCGATGCCGCCAACAATCGCCCGGATGGATCCGTCGCTCGCATCGAGTGACACCAGTGCCGCCTGCGCGGCGGGCACCTGGACCAGACGCCAAGTGCCCTCCTGCTGGAGGATTCTGACCACATCGCCGGGCGCTGCTATCTCGCTGGCAGTCTTTGGCGCCGCGCCGCGATAGTCCTCGCTGATATAGCGACGCGCGTTGCGCAGCCCCTGCTCCCAGGGCAATTCGATCAACGTGCCGTTGCGATCCTGCACTTCGATGCTCTGTTCCCCGACCCGCGTGACCACCGCGGGCTCCAGTCCGCTCACCGCGCTGATTGCCCGCAGGGATTCAGCCCATTTCTGACGGGGGCCATCAAAATGCATTTCCGCGCCACGAAACCCGTGGCGTGAGTCGTAGGCGAGCAAGCCACGTAGCACTGCCTGCCGCGCCTGTGTCTGCAGCGCACCATCGAGCGTGGTGTAGACCGAGTATCCGTCTTCATAGGCGGCACGGCCATATCGGGAAATCATCTCGGCGCGGACCATTTCAGCGGCATATTCGGCTTGCAGTTCGATGTGTGCGCCGTGATAGCTTGCGCTGACGGGGGCGTTGATCGCGGCGGCGTGGGCGGATGCGTCGATATAGCCGAGCTCGAGCATGCGCCCGAGGATCCAGTCGCGTCGGATTTTGGCGCGCGCCGGATTGTCCAGCGGATTCAGCACCGACGGTGCTTTCGGCAGCCCCGCGATCAGCGCAGTCTCGTCGAGCGAGAGCTCGGCAATGGGTCGGCCGTAATACACCTGTGCGGCAGCCTCGACGCCGTAGGCGCGGTAACCGAGGAATATCTTGTTGAGATAGAGCTCCAGTATCTGGTGCTTGTCCAGTTCGCGTTCGATACGCAGGGCCAGAAGAATTTCATTGAACTTGCGGACGAAGGTCTGATCGCGGCTGAGAAAATAATTTCTCGCCACCTGCATCGTGATGGTGCTGCCGCCGGATTGAATGCTGTGTGTGGTGGCGAGTTCCCAGGCGGCACGTGCCAGGCCTGTCAGATCGATGCCGTGATGCTGCAGGAAACGATCGTCTTCGGCGGCGAGAATGGCCTGGATCAGTGCCGGTGGAACCTGGTCGTAATGAACGGGCGTGCGGCGCATCTCGCCGAACTCGCCCATCAGCTTTCCATCCTTGCTGAAAACGCGCAGCGGTTCCTGGAGCTTTATGTCGCGCAGCACCTCCACCGACGGCAGCCGCGGGCTGAGGTAGAGATAGGTGCCGGACAGTGACAGAAGCCCCAGTGCGATGGCAGGGAGCGCAAGCCAGCAAAAGCGCCGGCACCAGACTAGAATCAAGCGCATTGGATCAGCCAAAAGTTGCGGAATGTGAACCAAAACCCGGGAGCGGGAAGCGATTATAAAGATTTTCTTTTCTTATTATAGTTTTCGACTACTCTTATACTTGCCTTGCCACAGCTAACAGTGCGGCAAGCTCCGAACACCGCGGATTCACCAGGAAAAACAACGTGATAGGGTTGTTCAAAAGAAAGACTCCACCGGTTCTGGGGATCGACATCAGCTCGACCTCGGTGAAACTCCTGGAACTCAGCCGCAGTGGCGAGCGCTTTACCGTGGAGAGTTACGCGGTACAGCCGATGCCGCCCAATTCCGTGGTGGAAAAGAACATTGCCGAAGTCGATGCGGTCGCGCAAACACTCGAGGACGTGATCGTTCGCTCCAAGACCAGGCTGAAGGAAGTGGCGGTCGCGGTTGCCGGTTCCGCCGTGATTACCAAGATCATCGACATGTCGGCGGGTTTGACCGACGACGCGATGGAAGCGCAGATCAGCGTCGAAGCAGATCAATACATTCCCTATCCGCTCGATGAAGTGGCGATCGACTTCCAGGCCCAGGGGCCATCGGATCGCGGCCCCGACCAGGTCGAAGTCCTGCTGGCTGCGTGCCGGCGCGAGAACGTCGATACCCGGGTCGAGGTGCTCGAAGCCGCCAACCTCGTGCCGCGAGTCGTGGATGTCGAGGTCTACGCAATGGAGCGTGCGTTTGGCCTGATCATCGATCAACTCGGGCTGGACGAAGACTACACGGTGGCAATCGTCGATATCGGATCCACGATGACCACGCTCAGTGTGCTGAATGACGGGCATACGATCTACACCCGCGAACAGCTGTTTGGCGGGCGTCAGCTCACCGAAGAGATCCAGCGCCGCTACGGTCTGACGATGCAGGAAGCGGGTTTGGCAAAGAAGGAAGGAGGACTGCCGGAGGATTACGAGCAGGAAGTGCTCGAGCCATTCCGCGAGGCCGTGATCCAGCAGGTCACGCGTTCGCTGCAGTTCTTTTTCTCGTCGACACAGTACAACGACGTGGACCACGTGGTCCTGGCCGGTGGTGTGGCCGCGCTGGTCGGGCTGGCCCAGGCGGTCGAGGACAAGCTGGGAACGCCGACGACCGTTGCCAATCCCTTCAAGGGAATGGCGGTCTCCTCGCGCGTGAACGCGGTTGCGCTGGCCAATGATGCGCCCGCGATGATGATTGCCTGCGGCCTGGCCATGAGGAGTTTCGACTGATGGCGAACATCAACCTATTGCCCTGGCGCGAACAGCGGCGTGAGCTGCAGCGCAAGGAATTCTTTGTCATTCTCGGGTCGATTGCCGGCCTGGGTTTGCTGGCTGTGCTGTTGGCTCACATCACCATCAACGGCCAGATCGGCGGGCAGGCGGATCGCAACAATTACCTGCAGACCAATATTGCCGAACTCGACAAGCAGGTCGCCGAGATCCGCGAACTGCAGACCCGGCGCAACCAGTTGATCGATCGCATGCAGGTAATACAGAACCTGCAGGGCACCCGGCCGCTGATTGTGCGCATTTTTGACGAACTGGTGCGTACGCTGCCCGAGGGTGTCTACTTCCGCAGCCTGCAGCGCAAGGATTCGACGATCACGATCGCCGGTACTGCCGAGACCAACAACCGGGTATCGAGCCTGATGCGACAGCTCGAAAAATCGGAGTGGTTTGCAAATCCCGTTCTCAAGGGCGTAAAGGCCAACCCGGATTTCGGTGAGCAGGCCAATGATTTCGATATGACGGTGACGGTGACCACGCCGGGTGCTGCCGCTGCTCAGGATGAGTCGGGAGAATAACGCATGGCACTAGCGGACTCAATCAAGGCGCTGCGCGAGGTCGATTTTGGCGACCTTACGCTGGACAACATCGGCAGCTGGCCGATTGCGGTAAAGATCATCGTCTGGCTGGTCGTCTTTTGCACGGTCTGCTTTGTCGGTTACAACTATCACCTCAAGAACCTGCAGTCCGAACTCGAAGTGGAGCGTGCCAAAGAGGTCGAGCTCAAGCAGCAGTACGAACTGAAAGCATTCCAGGTTGCCAACCTCGATGCGTTGCGGGCACAGCTCGCCGAGATGGAAGAGCAGTTCGGCGCCCTGCTCGGCCAGTTGCCCAAGGATACCGAAGTCCCGGGGCTGCTCGAGGACATCACCGAGAAAGGTACTGCGGCGGGCCTGAATTTCGCGAGCATCTCGCTGCAGGGCGAGCGAGCGGCCGAGTTCTATGTCGAGCTGCCGATAGAGATCAATGTCAGCGGCTCCTATCACGACTTCGGTGGCTTTGCCAGCGGAGTTGCCGGCCTGCCACGCATCGTGACACTCCATGATTTCACGATTTCGCCCGGCAGCAATGCGGGTGATTTGCGCATGCAGATTCTCGCGAAAACGTATCGATACAAGGGCGAGGAGTGATGGGCATGAAGCGCGCGGCAAGCCTGGCCGTCTGTGCCGCTCTGCTGGGCGGTTGTGGCAGCGGTTTTTCCGACCTCGATGCCTATATGGCAGAGGTCAAGGCACGACCGAGGGGCACGATCGAACCCGTACCGGTATTCGAGCCTTATACCTCCTTTACCTATTCGGCCCAGACGATGCGTGCTCCCTTCGATATTCCGCTGAGTGCGCGGGATGTGGCGAAGCTGCCGCCAGCCAGTGACGTGAAGCCGGACCTGTTGCGGCCGCGAGAGTTCCTCGAGCGATTCAATTTCGAGGCGCTCGGGATGGTGGGAACACTGTCCCAGAAGGGCACCTTGTGGGTGCTGATCGCGGATGGCGAAGGTGGCGTGCACCGGGTGAGGGTTGGTAATTATCTCGGCAAGAATCACGGCAAGATCGTATCGGCAACCGAAACCTCGGTCGAAGTGATCGAGATCGTTCCGAGTGGTGTGGGCGGTTGGCTTGAACGCCCGCGCACGATAAAGCTGACAGAACAGTAGAGCGCGGAGACAGTATGGACAGGGTAACTATGAAGTCGCGTCATCTTTTCGCAGCAGTCCGCAGAAAGTGCCGGTTTGCAACAGCGGGATTGCTCGTGTTGTTGCTGCCCGCTCTGCAGGCAGTGGCCGCGCCGGTTTCCATGACCGATATCGGTTTCAACGCCCTGCCGGGCGGCAAGTTCGAGATACGGATGCAGTTCGATGGCACGCCGCCCTCGCCGCAGGCCTACACGATCGACAAGCCCGCGCGCATTGCTCTGGATCTCGCCGGCGTATCGAGCAAGCTTGCGCAGAAAAAGCATACGCTTTCGTTCGACAATGCCCAGAGCGTGGTGGTCGTGGAGTCCGGAGGCCGTACGCGGGTCATCGTGAACCTGGTCCAGGTCGCGCCGTACGAAACATCGGTGGAAGGCAACGAACTGGTCGTCAGTGTTGGAACCGGGGAAGTTCCGGATTACCTGAAGGCCGGAAGCGAGGGCATTACCGGGACGGACAGCCGTACTGCCATGCAGTCTGATCGCGGTGGCATAAGTGACTTCAATTTCCGTCGCGGTGAAAGCGGTGAAGGGCAGGTGGAACTCCAGTTGAGCGATCCGAAAGTGGACGTCGACGTGCGTCTCGAGGGCAATACCATCAAGGTGGCGTTCTTTGACACGACTGTTCCTGCCGAACTGCAACGCAGCTACGATGTGGTCGACTTCGCGACGCCGGTGCAGAGCGTCGATGTCAGCCAGTCTGGTTCGCAGGCATCGATCGGCATCAAGGTGAGCGGTGAATACGATTATCTCGCCTACCAGGCCGACAATCGCTACGTGGTGAGCGTGAAGCCGCTGACCAAGCAGGAAGCCGAGGCGAAGAAGAAGGAGTTCGAGTTCGTCGGCGAGAAGCTGTCGCTGAATTTCCAGGACATCGAAGTCCGCGCGGTGCTGCAGCTGATCGCCGACTTCACCGATCTCAACCTGGTGGCGAGTGACACCGTGGCTGGGCGCATCACGCTGCGTCTGCAGAACGTGCCGTGGGACCAGGCGCTCGATCTGATCCTCAAGACCAAGGGGCTCGACAAGCGCCGGATCGGCAACGTGCTGATGGTCGCTCCGGCAGCAGAGATCGCGGAGCGTGAGCGGCAGGAGATCGAGACCAACAAGCAACTCGAGGAACTCTCGCCACTGCAGACCGAGTTCATCAAGATCAAGTACGCGGATGCTCAGGAACTGTTCAAGCTGTTCGGCAACCGCAGCAACCAGAATGTCGCGACCGGAGCTTCGCAGCAAACCGGAACCGGTGGCCAGGATGCGCTGAATCGCGAGGCAAGCATCCTCTCGCCGCGCGGCAAGGTGATCGTCGACGAGCGTACCAACTCGCTGATGGTGACTGAAACGGCGGACAAGCTCGAGGAATTGCGCCGCTTGATCAAGCTGGTCGATATTCCGGTGCGTCAGGTGCTGATCGAGGCCCGAATCGTCATCGCATCGACGGATTTTTCCAGGGAGCTCGGCATCCAGTGGGGTGGGGCTTACACAAATGACGACTTCAACGGCGGTGCGCTCGGTGTGGGCGGCAGCCGCAACACGCTTGACGAGATTCCGCCGGTTGGCGGGGCAACCTTCCCGGATGCGCTGGCAGTCGATCTGGGCGTGAGCGGCCCGGGAACCAGCTCGATTGCGATCGGATTCACCTCGGATGACCTGATATTGCAGGCAGAACTCTCTGCCCTCGAGTCTTCCGGACATGGCGAGATTGTGTCGCAGCCCAAGATAATCACGGGAGACAAGCAGAAGGCCACGATTTCCCAGGGTACGGAGATTCCCTACCAGACCTCGTCGGCTTCGGGCGAAACCACCGTGGAGTTCAAGGATGCGGTGCTGAGGCTGGATGTGACGCCGCATATCACCCCCGATGGCCGTGTGATGATGGCGCTGCTGATCAACCAGGATTCGGTGGGCGAGTTCATCAATGGCGAGTTCGGCTCGCAGATCCCGACCATCGACACGACCCAGCTCGACACCGAGGTTCTGGTGGGCAATGGTCAAACCGTGGTGCTCGGCGGCGTATTCAAGAATGAGGAGATCATTTCGGAGAGCAAGACGCCGTTCCTTGGCGACGTTCCGTACATCGGCCGGCTGTTCCGCAAGGACGTGACCAAGACGACCAAGACCGAAACGCTGATCTTCATCACGCCGCGGATCCTCAGCGATCGTCTGCTGGACTGATATCCGCATCCAGAATGCTGCAAGCGCGTAATGTGGTGCTCGTCGGCCCCATGGGGGCCGGCAAGAGCACCATAGGCCGCACCCTCGCCGAACAGCTTGGCTTCGTGTTTCGCGATACCGACACCCTCATCGAGGAGCGCACCGGCGCGAATATCGCGTGGATCTTCGATGTCGAGGGCGAGGAAGGTTTCCGTGAGCGGGAAACCGCCATGATCCACGAACTCGCCGACGAGAATGGCATGGTGCTGGCGACCGGTGGTGGCGCGATATTGCGCGAGGAGAACCGGCGCCTGCTGGCCGGCATCGGCACCGTGGTGTACCTCGAGACTTCCGTTGACCAGCAACTTCACCGCACCCGGCGCGATCGCAAGCGTCCGTTGCTGCGGACAAGCGACCGCGAGCGGGTGCTTGCGGACCTGCTGGCGGTGCGTGATCCGCTGTATCGCGAGATCGCCGACCTGGTGCTGCATACCGACGCGAGAGGTGCGCGAACGGTGGTGAACGAGGTACTTGCGTTCCTGCGTGAGGGCCTGGTTTAGCCTCGACCGGGACGCGAGCTCATCTGCCACTGGTGACAACCGGCGTTGGTCGCTAAGCTTCCGCAATCGTGATCCTTCATGACCATCTTTCAACTCCGGCAGGGCGGCATATGCATGCAGATGTACTCAATGTCGATCTCGGCGATCGCGGCTATCCGATCTATATCGGCAGCGGGCTGCTGGGTGATGCTGCGCTGTTGCGCCGCCATCTCGACAGCGGACCGGTAGCGCTGGTAAGCAACGTCACAGTGGCGCCGCTCTACCTGGAACGGGTGAAGGCGGCGTTGGGTGAGCGCGTTGCGGTGGTGAAACTGCTTCCCGACGGGGAGCAGTACAAGACCCTCGACGTGCTCGCAACCATCTATGATGCGTTGCTTGAGTCCCGCTGCGACCGGCGGACCACGGTGGTCGCGCTGGGTGGCGGCGTGGTCGGTGATATGAGCGGCTTTGCAGCCGCAACCTATCAGCGCGGCGTATCGTTCCTGCAATTGCCCACGAC
Source organism: Gammaproteobacteria bacterium (assembly GCA_016705365.1). Classification (NCBI taxonomy): domain Bacteria; kingdom Pseudomonadati; phylum Pseudomonadota; class Gammaproteobacteria; species Gammaproteobacteria bacterium. The sequence continues at coordinate 912,268 of JADIYI010000008.1, forward strand.
GTTGCTGGCGCAGGTCGACTCCTCTGTGGGTGGCAAGACTGGCGTCAACCATCCGCGCGGCAAGAACATGATCGGCGCGTTCCACCAGCCGCGTTGCGTGATTGCCGATACCGATACGCTCGCCACGCTGCCGGCGCGTGAATTCGCCGCCGGGGTTGCGGAGGTGATCAAGTACGGATTGATCGGCGATCTCGGATTCTATCGCTGGCTGCAGGCGCACTCCGCCGTGCTGATGCAGCGCGACCCGCGGATCCTGGCACAGGCCATTCGCAGATCCTGCGAAAACAAGGCCCGTGTGGTGGCCGCCGATGAGCGCGAGGAGGGGCTGCGGGCGTTGCTCAATTTTGGTCATACCTTTGCTCACGCGATCGAGACGGCAACCGCGTACGGGGTTTATTTGCATGGTGAAGCGGTGGCGATCGGCATGCTGATGGCAGCAGAATTCTCCAGCCGACTCGGCTGGATTGCTCCCGCCGAGGTCGAGGGGCTGCGGGCGTTGCTGCTCGCCACCGGACTTCCCGTGCAGCCGCCCTCAGGAATCGATCCTTCGCGGTTTCTGGAATTGATGGCAGCGGACAAGAAAGTTGCGGCAGGTCGCATCCGGCTGGTACTGCTGCGCGCCCTGGGAGAGGCAGTGGTCAGTGCGGAGTTTCCGCCCGAGGAACTGCAGGCATTGTTGCGGGATAATCTACGCGCCGCCGCTGCGGCGTCGTCGTCCTGAATAAGCGGGGTCGCGCGAGCACGATGCAAGACTGGTATGAATTTTATGGCCTGGATCGCGACCCATTCGCGGAAGGAGGCATGCACGGGCTTTTTTATCCGGGCGGTGCGCGCCAGGAAATGGTTGAGCAGCTGCTGCATCTGGCGCGCTATTCCGACAGCACGCTGCTGATCTGCGGGGCAGCTGGTGCCGGCAAGACGGCAATGTTGCGTCATTTCGTGGCGCAGTCGGCTTCGGATACCAGGGCTTGCGTTGTCGAGGCCGCGCTGCTCGACAGCCCCGAGAGATTGCTGGGCAGGATTCTCGCAGGCTTTGGTATCGAATCCATCGTGGGAGTGACGCTGGAGGGCGGCCTCGGGAGTCTCGAGGAGGCTGTTGTCGCGCGTCATGCGAATGGTTTGCAGAGCTGGATTCTGCTCGACGACGCGCAGCATTTGCACGCCGATGCGCTGATGCTGCTGCCGCGTCTGCTGCAGCACACGGGTTCGAGGGCAAGACTGATCCTGTTCGCGGAGCCGCAATGGCAGCAGACGCTGCAGCAGGTGTTGCCGGAAGATACGCAGTTGCACGTGCTGGAACTCACCCCGTTCGATCGTGGCGAGAGCTATGCGTATATCCACTACCGCCTGAAAACCGCAGGCCTGGAGGTGGAGCCACCGTTCAATGCCGGTGAATTCGAGGAGATCCATCGGCAGTCGGCGGGCTTGCCGGGCCGCATAAATGCCCTGGCGCGCAAGGTGCTGACCGACGCGGTGGTCGAGGTGGAACAACCGTTGTCGTCCCTGCCGTTGTGGCACTTCGGCGTGGTGGCGGCGACGCTGCTCGCTCTGTTGCTGCTTTACATGTGGGGCTCTCTGGACGAGGAGCCGCAACCGCATCCGACCCCCCGGTCAGGTGTGGTCGAGCGTGGTGCTGCGGAACTTGCGGAGCCGGTCACGATCGCACCGGAGGAACCCGTACGTGATGTCCGGCAGGTACCGTCGGCAGAGACGGGGGATGGTCTGGGCACCACAGAGTTGCATCAGCAGCTCGCGCATGCGGTGGACATTCCCGCAGGCCAGGATGTCGCTTCGCAAGCGAGCGAGACCGCCGTTATCGAAGAACCGGCCGGCAGTGTGGCGGTTGCAACATCCGCTGGCGACGCCGGAGCGTCGACGGATGGCTCCGCAGCGGAGCGGGAAGTTCCGCTGGCGTCCGAGCCCAGGTCTGCGCCAGAGGCGCGACCTGCGGTCGCGGAGAAGAGTTTCGTGTATCGCGATGGGATGCGCGCGGGTGGCGAGTTGAGTGCCGATGAACAGTATCTGCTCGGACTCGAGGGTTCCCACTACCTGATCCAGATAATGGGTTCCGATGACGAGGCAAAAGTCCGCGCATTCGCCGCACGTCAGCGCCTTGCGCTCCGGCAATTTCGCAAGCTGCACAACGGCGCCGAATGGTATGCCCTGGTGCATGGCGACTTTAGCGATCGGGCCAGCGCCGAACGCACGCTCGAAGAACTTCCCGAAAGCATGCGCAGAGCGCGGCCCTGGGTGCGGCGCGCGGATACGGTTCAAGCCGAGATACGCCAGGCGCTGACGCCGTGATGTGTGGGTGGCCTTGCGCTTGGTGGTTTGTAGGCGACGGACTGCCTGTGTAGAATCGCGACCCCTGCCCGATTGCACGATGCCACGAGTAATGCATGCCCGCCATCAAGAATGACCGCTTCCTGCGCGCACTGCGCCGCGAACCCGTTGACCGCACGCCGGTCTGGATCATGCGCCAGGCTGGTCGCTATCTGCCCGAGTATCGAGAGACGAGAGCGCGCGCCGGCGGCATCATCGAACTGTTCCGCAACCCGGAGCTTGCCTGCGAGGTCACTCTGCAACCGCTGGAGCGATTCGATCTCGATGCCGCAATCCTGTTCTCCGATATCCTGACCGTACCCGACGCGATGGGTCTCGGTCTGTATTTCGAGGCCGGCGAGGGGCCGCGGTTTCGCAAGCCGGTGCGTACCGCGGCAGACATCGATGCATTGCCGGTGCTCGATCCCGGACGCGATCTCGGCTACGTGATGGATGCGGTGAGAACCATCGTCCGCGCACTGGACGGGCGAGTACCCCTTATCGGCTTTTCGGGTAGTCCCTGGACGCTTGCGACCTATATGGTCGAGGGCGGCTCGACGCGTGATTTCGCGCGGATCAAGACGCTGGCATTTGCGGAACCGCGGCTCATGCATCGGTTGCTGGCGCTCGTGGCGGATGCAGTGACCGCCTACCTCGAGGCGCAGGTGATCGCAGGTGCGAGCGCATTGCAGATTTTCGATACCTGGGGCGGCGTGCTGGGACATGCGGCGTACCGCGAGTTCTCGTTGCAGTACATGGCGCGGATCGTGGCGGGTTTGCGCGCCGGGCCGGCGGGCGCCGTGCCGGTGATCCTGTTCACCAAGGGCGGAGGGATCTGGATCGATGATATAGCGGCTACCGGCTGCGATTGCATCGGACTCGACTGGACCGCGGACCTGGGTGCGGCGCGGCGCCATACCGGCAGTCGCGTGGCGCTGCAGGGAAACATGGATCCGGCGATATTGCGCGCGCCGCCGCAACGCATTCGCCGCGAAGTTGCAGCGCTGCTCGATTCGTATGGACCCGGCGCCGGTCATGTTTTCAATCTGGGGCACGGCATCACTCCCGATATCGACCCCGAGCGCGTGCGCGCGCTGGTCGATGCGGTGCGCGAGCTGTCACCTGCCTACCACGGTTGATCGAGCTTCAGTGCTCTCCGCTGGCGTGTCTGACATCAGTCCATGAGCGAGATGCGATTTCCCGTCATTGCTCCTGCGCAGCGTGCGGAGCGAGATTTTCCATATCGGATGCCAGCGCATGGTTCATGTCGAGCGAGGGTGATTCGCTGCACGGCTTGCCGACAACGCGAGCGGGTATGCCGGCCACCGTGGTGTGCGGCGGGACGTTGGCGAGCACCACGCTTCCGGCACTGACCTTGGCGCCTTCGCCGATGCGGATATTGCCGAGAATCTTGGCGCCGGCACCGATCAGCACCCCATCGGCAACCTTGGGGTGACGATCGCCGCTCTCCTTGCCGGTGCCGCCGAGCGTTACCGACTGCATCATCGAGACATTGTCGCCGACCACGGCAGTTTCACCGATGACTACGCCGGTTGCGTGATCGAGCAGTATGCCGCGTCCGATGACGGCGGCGGGGTGAATATCCACCGCGAACTCGCAGGACATGCGGTTTTGCAGAAACAGCGCCAGCGGACGGCGGTCCTGCTGCCACAGCCAGTGTGCGATGCGATAGGACTGCAAGGCATGGAAACCCTTGAAGAACAGGAACGCGACCGCATGGTCGGGGCAGGCGGAGTCACGCTGTTGCACCGCCAGCAGGTCGCAACGGATCGCGGAACCGATGCCCGGATCGCTGGCGAATGCCTGTTCGATGACTTCGCGGACCAGCAGCGCCGGCGCTGTCGGGCTGTCGAGATTCTGGGCAAGATGGAAACTGAGCGATGCTTCGAGTGAATCGTGATTCAGAATGGTCGCGTGCAGAAAACTCGCCAGCATCGGTTCCTGTCGGGCGGCACGCTGCGTCGACTCGCGGATCGACAACCACACCGGATCCCCGTGCTTCGTCGATCGAACCCGTTTTGCACCTGACATCGGTTGCTCCGCTACGCAGTGGTCGGGAAGACAGGGTATCCGAGCGCGTGGTGGATGACAAAAGCAAGCACGCCCCGCTACGGACAGCCAAGTGCGCCAGACTCCCGGGATAATGGCGCGGTCATGGCGGGTAGTGTGTAAGCTGATCGATTGTGACCACAACCGGAGCGGGTAGGAAGAGCGATGCGCAAGGATCTCAGGCCTTATTGGGTAAAGCGGATATACCTGCTGTATCGCAGCTGGTATGCGGAGCATTTCCTGCGTCCGTGTTTCGAACACCTCGGCCGGCACGGTACCTACATGAAACCGTGGTATGTGCAGGTAGCGGGGCCGAACATCACGCTGGGAGATTGCGCAACCGTGATCGGAGATGTCGACAAGCGGGTGTCGATTGCCGTGTGGGGGCGCGCGCCGGGACAAGGGCGTATCAGCATCGGGAACTATGCGCTGATCACGCCAGGCGTGCGTATCAGCGCCAGCGACCTGATCGAGATCGGCGACAGCTGCATGATCGCGAGTGGCGCCTACATCACGGACTCCGACTGGCACGGCATCTACGATCGTATCGAGCGCAACACCGAGCCGCGTCCGATACGCATTGGCAACAATGTCTGGATTGGCGATCGCGCCACCGTCCTCAAGGGCGTGACCATAGGGGACAACAGCATCGTCGGCGCTTCCGCGGTGGTTTCGCACGATGTACCGGCGAATGTCGTGGTGGCCGGAAACCCGGCCCGCGTGGTCAAGCAGCTCGATCCCGATCGTCCGTTTGTGACCAGGGCCAATTTCTACGCTGATCCGCACGCACTCGATGCGGAGTCTGACAGGCTCGACCGGGAGTTTCTGCGCGATAACACGCTTCTCAATTGGTTGCGCTCGCTGCTGTTTCCGGGTATCGGGGACTAGAGTTCGTCGCGTGCGGAGTTTTGGGATGAGCGCTAGATCGCCCGAGCCAGGCACCAGACGCGGACCTCGCGGGCGCCAGCGGTGAGCATGGCGGCACTGATGGCGTCGGCGGTCGCGCCGGTAGTAACGACGTCGTCGATCAGGGCCACACGCAAGCCCGCGCAGGAACCGGCGCGAAACGCGCCACGCAGATTCGCGCGTCGCGCAGCCGCGGTCAGATTTTTCTGATCGGGTGTTTGCCGCACCCGTTCCACCAATCCTGCCTGCAGATTCTGCCGCAGGCCGTGGGCAACGATCCGCGCAATGCGTTCCGCCTGATTGAAACCCCGCTCGCTGCGCCGGCGTGGATGCAGTGGCACGGGCACCAGGACAAATTCTCCGGGCGCCGGGGCGCCCAGCGTGATGAGGCGCTGCACCAGCAGTTGTGACAGAAGACGACCGCTCGCCAGGTCCGCGTTGAACTTGAAACGCGATATCAGCTGCCGCACCGGGTAGGTATATCGAAGTGCCGCCACGCAGGCGGCAAAATGCGGCGCTTTGCTCAGGCAGTGACCACAGGCAGCGGATTGCGCGTCTGGCAGCGGCATCGCGCAGCGTGGGCAACCGTGTTCGTTCCACGGCAGGTCGTTGGCGCAGGGGGTGCAAAGATCCCGCGGCTGCCCTGAAGCGGTTCCACAAAGGATGCAGGTGCCTGGCAGCAGGCGATCGACCCAGCCGAACTCGTAAACCATTGGAATCCATTCCGGTTGACAAGCCATCGAGGCGGGCCGAAACTTCGGCCCGGTCAAAAGCGAACATAAGGGCAAAGTGATGGGCAATGCAAGTGATGCGGGCGCACTGCGTCATGACTGGAGCCGACAGGACGCGGAGGCGTTGTTTGCGCTGCCATTCAACGATTTGCTGTTTCGGGCCCACGCTGTGCATCGCCGCTTCTTCGATCCGCAGGCGGTGCAGGTGAGCACCCTGCTTTCGATCAAGACCGGCGCATGCCCCGAGGACTGCGCCTATTGTCCGCAGAGCACGCGTTTCGATACCGGGCTCGATGTCGAGCAGTTGATGGAAGTCGAGAGGGTGCTGGAATCGGCGCGGGCGGCACGGGCTGCCGGCGCCTCGCGCTTTTGCATGGGCGCGGCATGGCGCTCCCCAAAGGACCGCGATCTGCCGCTGCTCGGCGCGATGGTGCGCGGCGTCAAGGCGCTTGGCCTGGAGACCTGCATGACACTCGGGATGATCGATGCGGAGCAGGCCCGCGAACTGGCTCGGGCGGGGCTCGACTACTACAACCACAATATCGACACCTCGCCCGAGTACTATCGGGAAATCATCACGACGCGCAATTTCCAGCAGCGGCTCGACACCCTGGCGCATGTGCGTGAAGCCGGAATGAAGGTCTGCAGTGGTGGCATAGTGGGAATGGGTGAGGCGCGCGAGGATCGGGCAGGAATGCTCCACGCGCTCGCGACCCTCCCGGTGCACCCCGAGAGCGTACCGGTAAACTTGCTGGTGCGGGTTGCCGGCACACCGCTGGCCGATGCCGCCGGGCTGGATCCGCTCGAGTTCGTGCGCACCATCGCGGTGGCGCGGATCCTGATGCCGGCCTCGCACGTGCGTTTGTCCGCCGGTCGTGAAAACATGAGCGACGAGCTGCAGGCGCTGGCTTTCTTTGCCGGAGCAAATTCGATTTTCCATGGCGCGAAGTTGCTGACCACGTCGAACCCGGAGAGTCAGCGGGATATCGAGCTGTTCCAGCGCCTCGGGCTTCACCCCGAACATCACGCCATGGTTGCCGATGATGTCGCGATTCCGGGAACGTCCGCGCTGGCGGAGCCGCGCTTCTACGATGCCGCGGCACGCTGAGACCACGCACCATGAGCGCCGGCGGGTTCGCCACGCTGCCCGCGGAGATTGCCGCCAGACGCAGCGCGGGCCTGTTCCGCGAGCGACGGGTACTGGATTCGCCTGTCGGCCCCGAGATGCGTCTCGACGGCAAACCGGTCCTCGCATTCTGCAGCAATGATTACCTTGGGCTGGCCAATGATCCCCGGGTGATCTTCGCGCTGCAGGAGGGCGCCGCGCGTTACGGCGCCGGCAGTGGCGCTTCGCATCTGGTCTGCGGTCACAGCCGTATCCATCATGAGCTCGAAGAGGCGCTCGCGGCATTCACGGGACGCGAGCGGGCGTTGCTGTTCTCCAGCGGTTATGCCGCGAATATCGGTGTGGCAGGCGCGTTGCTTGGCAAGCACGATGCGATATTCCAGGATCGCCTGAACCACGCTTCGCTGATTGATGGCGGCTTGCTGTGCGGCGCGCGTTTCCAGCGCTTTGCGCATGTGGATGCCGCCGATCTGGAGCGCCGTCTTGCACGCAGTTCCGCGCGCCGCTCGCTGGTCGCCGTCGACGGCGTCTTCAGCATGGACGGTGACGAGGCACCACTGGGCGAACTTGCCACACTGAGCGCCCGCTACGGAGCCTGGCTCTACGTTGACGATGCGCACGGCTTCGGTGTGCTGGGAGCCGCGGGAGGCGGAAGCCTGGAAAAGCAGGGGCTCGGACAGCAGCAGGTGCCGCTGCTGATGGCTACGCTGGGCAAGAGCCTCGGTACGGCCGGTGCTTTCGTGGCTGGGAGCAAGGATGCCGTGGAGGCATTGGTGCAGCACGCACGCACCTATATCTACACCACGGCAATGCCGCCGGCGATTGCGGCCGCCGCTCTGGCCAGCCTCGGTATCGCAGCCGAGGAAAGCTGGCGACGCACGCATCTTGCACGCTTGGTGAGTCGTTTTCGTGCCGGAGCGAGCGCGCTCGGCCTGGCGCTTTTACCTTCCCTAACCCCGATCCAACCCATCGTGCTGGGCGATTCGGCAACCGCGCTCGATTGGTCGGCGCGGCTGCTCGAGCGCGGGGTCCTGGTCACTGCAATCAGGCCGCCCACGGTGCCGCGTGACACGGCGCGATTGCGTATTACGCTGAGCGCGGCGCACAGCGCGACCCAGGTCGATCGCTTGCTGGATGCGCTCGATGCGGTGCGCCGATGAACTGCGTGCCTGACAAGGCTGTCGCCGGGCAGGTGTTGCACCAGGCGCAGGTGTCGGCACCGGATTATGTGCTGCTGCACGGCTGGGGCAGCAATGCGCGGGTGATGGGTGCGCTGGCTGCGGAGCTTGGCGGTGATTGTCCTGTCAGTGTGCTCGATCTGCCTGGTTTCGGGGCTGGAGCCGAGCAGGAGTTCCCCGTGGATCCGCAGTCGCTGATCGACTGGCTGCGCCAGCGGGTACCGGCAGGCGCCGTCCTGGTCGGATGGTCATTGGGCGGCGCGATCGCGCTGCTGTTTGCCCACGCCTTCCCCGGGCATCTGCGTGCAGTGGTGACCATCGCGACCAATCCTCGCTTTCTGCGGGCGACGGACTGGCCATACGCCATGGATCCCATCGAGTTCGCGGCGTTTCGCGCCGCCTTCGCGTGTGATCGGGTAACAGGCTTTGGCAGGTTCGCGGCATTGCAGGCCCGCGGTGACCAGAAGTCACGCGAAGTATTGCGCCAGTTGCGCAGTTCAGCCGCCCGCAATGCGCGGAGCGAGGATCTGCTGCGCGCGCTGGACCTGCTGGCAACACTGGATCTGCGCGCGGTGCTGGCTGAACTGGATTTACCGGTTCTGCATATCCTCGGCGAGCGCGATGCACTGGTTCCGTGCGCGGTGGGCAATGAGTGCCTGAGACTGCAGCCGCACGCGAGCGTGTGGCTGGCGCAAGGTGTGTCGCACGCGCCGTTCCTTACGCGCGCCAGGGCGGTCGGTGCGCGTATTCTCGAGTTCGTGCATGGCCGTGGAGAGCAGGACAAGGCGCAGCAGCGCAACAAGGCCGATGTTGCGCGTTCCTTTGGGCGTGCGGCGCCCGGTTACGAGGCGGCGGCTCATCTGCAGCGCATGAGCGGCGAGGCACTGCTGGACATGCTGCCTGCAAACGCGCCGGCCACGGTGCTCGATATCGGGAGCGGTACCGGCTATTTCGCTTCCGCGCTGAGCGGGCGATATCCGGCGGCCTGCACCATCGGTCTCGATATTGCGGAGCCAATGGTACGTGCGGCCCGTGCGCAGCATGGTGGAAAACTGCAGGGTTTGTGCGCGGATGCCGAGCAGTTGCCGCTCGCGGACGCATCGGTGGATGTGATTTTCTCCAATCTGGCATTGCAGTGGTGCGAGGATTTGCCTGGCGCAATGCGCGAGATATCGCGGGTGCTCGCGTGCGGCGGACGGGCCGCCATCTGTACCCTGGGTGCCGATACCCTGTGGGAACTGCGCGCCGCCTGGCGCACCGTGGACCGGAGCGTGCACGTCAATCGCTTTGCGACTACCCGGGCGATCGCCGATGCCGCAACCGGGGCCGGTCTGGAGGTGCTCGTATTGCACCATTGCAACCACTTGGTGCGCTACCCCGATGTGCGGGCATTGGCGCGCGAGTTGCGCCAGCTTGGAGCCCACAACCTGAATCGAGGACGTCGTGGCGGGTTGTCAGGGCGCGCCACCTGGGAACAGTTGCACCACGCCTACCAGCCTTTCGCCGGCCCGGCGGGTATTCCCGCGACCTATCAGCTGGTATGGATGGAGTTGAAAAAGGCGCATGACTGAATGCTATTTCGTGACCGGCACGGATACCGGTGTCGGCAAGACCCTGGTGGCGGCGGGCATGCTGCTGGCGGCCGCCGCCGCTGGCAAGCGCACCGTCGGTCTCAAGCCGATTGCATCGGGCGCCGAGCAAACAGCAGACGGTTTGCGCAATGAGGATGCCTGCCTGCTTGCGTCGGTGATGACCGAAACGCTCGCTTACGAACAAATCAATCCGGTGGCGCTGGGACCGGCCATTGCACCACACCTCGCGCTGCGCGAATCCGGTCTGACTCTGGATGTTGCGGGCCTGGCCGAACGCTGCGCGCCGACGCTCGCGCGAGCCTGCGATTTCCTGGTGGTCGAGGGTGCGGGCGGGTGGCGGGTGCCGCTCAACGAAACCCAGACGCTGGCAGAGCTGGCGCAACGGTTTGGCTTTCCGGTGGTGCTGGTGGTCGGGATGCGACTGGGTTGCATCAATCATGCACTGCTCAGCGCCGAGGCGATCCGCTCGGATGGACTGGCTCTCGCGGGCTGGGTTGCCAACCAGATCGACCCTGGCCAAGCGCGCGCCACGGAGAATTTTGCCACGCTTGCCGCGATGCTCGAAGCCCCCTGCATCGCCCGGGTGCCGTGGTCGGATGGCGCATCGGCGCAGTTCATGGCGGCCCATCTCGACCTCGACGCGTTGCGCAAAGGCGCTGGCACCCTGACGCGGCGTGCTATGCTTTAGTTGTACGATTTCTGAACGGGGGCCTCATGGCGACACAACCGCTGTTGAGTACTGGCCTGCAGGGCGTTCGCGAGGGTTTGCAGCGTGCGAACGATGCCGCAACCCGGATCGCCGGTTCCGGTGCCACCGGTGACCTGGAATCGATCACCGAGGCGGTGGTCGATCTGCGCGTGGCCGAATTGCAGGTCAAGGCTTCCGCCAAGGTCATCGAAACCGCAGGGCAGACGCTCGGCACCATCATCGATGTGCTGGCCTGAGCACAGGCAACGCCGGTGGTTGGCACTGTCGGCTTCAATCCGGTTCCGGTAGCGGTTGCCCACGATCCGCTCGGGCGTGCCATGACCGAGGAGCAGAAGACCCGTCTGCGCGAGCAGCCGTTGCCTCCGATAGAGGAAGCGCTGGCCAAGGAGCGCATCATCGATCGTCGGCACGATACGGCGCCGCGCAAGCAAACACCGCCCACGCCGCATGCGGATGACGATCAGGATGACGACGGGCCGGGACACTTCATTGACAGCTACGTCTGAGCCTGGAGATCCGGGTTCGGACTGCGTTTCCCGTTTACTTGATACGTAATGGTTCACGCGAGGCCGCGCGCATAGCATCCCCCCCCATCAATGACTGTCTTGGAGGTGTTGTCATGCTGTCCTACAAGGCCCCGCTTCGTGATATGCGCTTTGTCCGGGAAGAGCTTCTGGATTTCCCGGGTCTGTTCGAGTCGCTGCCCGGCTGCGAGGAATTCACCCCCGATCTGATCGAGGCCATACTTGGCGAGGCCGCGAAATTCTGCGAGAACGTGCTGGCGCCCCTGTACCGCAGCGGCGATGAGGAAGGGTGTACCTGGAGCGCGGAAGGTGTGCGCACTCCCGCGGGATTTCGCGAGGCCTATCAGCAATACATCGCTGGCGGCTGGGCTGCACTCAGTGCACCGTCCGAATACGGCGGACAGGGTCTTCCCGGTTCGATGAACCTGCTGGTCGAGGACCTGTTCGGCACCGCAAACTGGGCCTGGGCGATGTACCCCGGCCTGTCGCACGGCGCCGTGCGTACCCTGAAAGCCCACGGCACCGAGGCGCAGAAGAGCGCTTACCTGGGCAAGCTGATCAGTGGCGAGTGGACCGGAACGATGTGCCTCACCGAAGCACATGCGGGCAGCGATCTCGGCATGCTGCGTACCCGAGCGGAGCCACATGCGGATGGGTCCTACCGGATCAGCGGGACCAAGATATTCATCTCGGCCGGCGAGCATGACCTGGTCGAGAACATCATTCACATCGTGCTGGCGCGCCTGCCCGACGCTCCGCCCGGAACCAAGGGCATTTCCCTGTTCATCGTGCCCAAGCGATTGCCGCAGGCCGATGGCACCCTCGGCGCCAACAGCGTGAGTTGCGGTTCGATCGAACACAAGATGGGTATCAATGGCTCGGCTACCTGCGTGATGAATTTCGACGAGGCAACCGGTTTCCTTATCGGTGAGCCGAATCGTGGCCTCAATCATATGTTCACCTTCATGAACGCGGCGCGTCTCGGGACCGCGCTGCAGGGCCTGGCGGCATGCGAGTTGTCGTACCAGGGGGCGCTCGCTTACGCGCGCGATCGTTTGCAGGGCCGCTCGTTGTCAGGCCCCAAGAACCCCGAGGGTCCCGCCGACCCGCTGATCGTGCATCCGAATATCCGGCGCATGCTTCTGACGCAGAAGGCTTTTGCCGAGGGCAGCAGGGCGTTCCTGTATCTGTTGTGCAAGCAGGTCGATATCATCGATCGCTCGCCCGATGCGGAGGCTCGCAAGCAGGCCGAGGACCTGATGGCGCTGCTGACGCCAATTGCCAAGGCCTTTGTCACCGAGGTCGGGTATGAATCCGCGAATCTCGGTGTGCAGGTGCTTGGCGGGCATGGTTATGTGCGCGATAACGGCATGGAACAGATCGTGCGTGATACCCGTATCGCGCTGCTCTACGAGGGCACCAGCGCTATCCAGGCGCTTGACCTGCTCGGGCGCAAGATCATGGGCAGCGGCGGTGAGCTGTTGCGTGGATTCGTGGGCACGGTCGAGCAGTTCTGCCAGGACAACGCCGCGGACAAGGATCTCGCCCCGCTGGTGGCGGCACTGCGCGCAACCGGCAAGCGCCTCGAGGGACTGACTATCCAGGTCGCGGACGTGGCGATGAAAAACCCCGAGGAGGCCGATGCCGCCGCATTCGAGTACCTGATGTTCATGGGTTATTATGTGCTCGGTTATATGTGGGTGCTGATGGCACGGAAGGCGCTCGCCAAACTGGCCGATGGCGCCGCGGAACAGGCTTTCTACAAGGCCAAGATCGAAACGGCGCGGTTCTATTTCCAGCGCATCCTGCCGCGCACCGAGAGCCTGGCATTGTGCGTGGAGGCCGGCGCGTCCACCCTGATGAGTCTCGCAGCAGAGGATTTCGCGGCCTGAACATGGACAGACCAAAACTCGGTCCTGAAGATCAGCGCAAGGTGGATGCGTTCACCAGCAGTGGCATCCATTCCGTAGAGCGCAAACCGTTTCGGCCGTTGCTGTTGCTGCTGATGGTGATTACCGTGACCACCGTAATGACGCTGCTCGCCATTTTCATCGAGCGTCTGTATATCCCCTGAAAGTTTTTTCTACTACAATGCGCCACCTCGCGGGCCTGCCCGCGATATTACCAGCATCGGAGTGTAGCTCAGCCTGGTAGAGCACCGCCTTCGGGAGGCGGGGGTCGGAGGTTCGAATCCTCTTACTCCGACCAGTCTTGATCGGGTCTGTACCGGAGACATGGTTTACGGTACCGCTGAAAATGGATTGAGGCCCGGTTCGCCCGCGATCTGCTTCTCGTCGGAATAATCCAGGCACGCCCTGATTGTCGCGAGCGCAGGCTTCAACGAAATCGTGTCGGAGAAACGAATCCGGCGCGCCTGACCACGTCGCTATCGCGACAAGCCCCGGTCGTCGATGGCGACACCCGCCTCGATCCGGCGCGACAACTTGTCGATGATCCGCAGCAGGTCGCGGTACTCGGAGGCATCGAGCGCATCGAGCAATCGTCCCTCCCAGGACAGGGCCAGCGGCACGATCTTGCCATACAGCACCAGACCCTTGTCGCTCAGCCGCAGTCGGTAGGCGCGGTTATCACCGTCGTCGCGACGCTTGATCACCAGGCGCCTGGCGCTGAGTTCCTTGATGGCACGCGAGACCTTGGCCTTGTCCATCGCGGTCTGCAGCGCAACTTCCTTGGGGTTGAGTTCGCCCATCTCGGCAAGATTGGCCAGCACGCGCCATTCGGCAGCGCTGATGCCAAACTCCTCGCGATAGATTGCCGACAGCGCGGTGCTGATCCCTTGCGCGAGACTCACCAGCCGATAGGGCAGGAACTGCTCGAGTTGCAACGTGGTTGGGGGGCGTCTGGCCATGGGAACTCTCCGGTTATTCGCGGGTCGACGGTCGGTGCCGGCTCACCAGCAGCAGCAATACCAGACCGCCCAGTGATACCAGTGCCGCCGCACACATGGCGAGCGCCGTCGGCATCAAGGTAGCGTCATAGCTCTGGCCAACGACATAGCCCGCCAGCGCAGCCATCGCAGTCTGCAGGAAACCGAATACCGCGGACGCGGATCCGGCGGCCTGGGGAAACTCCGATATTGCGCCCATCTGCCCGATCGACAGGCACAAGCCGCCGCCCAGAAAGCAGCAGAACACCGCCCCGATCACTCCCGCCAGCGAGGGTGTATCCGCGCAGGCGAGCACCAGCAGCAACGCGGCACCGCACAGGTTGGACGCAACGCCCGCCATCAGCGTGCGACCGATACCGATACGCACCACCAGTCGCGCACTGAGAAAGGCACCGCCCATATAACCCGTCACCGCCAGCATGAAGGTATAGCCGAAATGCTGTGGCGCCACGCCGAGCAATTCGATCACGATAAACGAGGCGCTGGAAATATAGGCAAACGAGCCAGCCCAGCTCGCAGCGCCACAGAGCAGAAACGCGATAAACGCCGGGCTGCGCATGCAATGCCGGAACTGCGCCAATATTCGTCCAAGAGCGATACTCCCCTGCCCGATCGACGGGCAGCTCTCGGCAAGCGTGCGCACCCCGGCAAGGGTGAGCAGGCCGAACAGGATCAGCATCACGAATTGCGCCCGCCAGTCGAACCAGTACAGCAGCCAGCTGCCGATCACCGGCGCCACCAGCGGCACCACCGCCATCGCCGCGGCCAGTTGCGCCATCACGCGCGCAGCATCGCGTGCCTGATAGCGATCGCGCACGATGGCGCGTGCAATCACCGGGCCCGAGGCAGCGCCGAGCCCTTGCACCAGCCGCGCCGCGAGCAACAGGTTCATGCCCGGTGCGATGGCGCACCCGAGCGAGGCGATGCAGTAGAGCGCCAGCCCGGCCGTCACCACCGGTATGCGCCCGTAATAGTCCGATAGCGGGCCAAACAGCAGTTGTCCGAACGCAAAGCCGACCATGAACAGGCTGAGCGTGAGTTGCCCGTCGGCGTGGCTGGCTCCGAGTTCGCTGATCAGGCCGGGAATTCCCGAGAGGTACAGATCGGTCGATACGGCAGAGCAGGCAACCAGCGCAATCAGTGCCAGGCGAGATATGAGTTCAGGCATGATGATGCCTTGGCCGCGAATCCGGTTTCATTTGCAACCAGCAGGAGGTCTGATACTGTGCCATGTTATCGATACCTTCAGTCATAAATCCAGCCTCAACCCTGATCTTGAAAAGCAATGCATTTGAAGGTCCTGTAAAAGCAGGTTTTTCGCTGCACCTGCCCGGAAGCGCGCAGCCTGCGCCCGGGCGACGCGCTCCATTGCCGGCTATTGCATTGGCAGACATAGCATGTATTATTAGTTTCATATAAAACTTGATTGACGCCGCACAACCTGCCCGGCGAGGCGCGCGTCGTGGAGAGATACCGTGAAAGAATGGATTCCGTTCGTGAGGATCGAGGGTACGGCGACGCGCCAGGCACATTGCGACATGCCGCCGGGAACCTACGAGCGCGAAATCGGACGCGAAGGGTTTTTCGGACCGGCAAGCCAGTTGCATCACCAGCGCGCACCGACCGGATGGATGAAATTCGATGGACCGCTGCGCCCGCACGCCTACGACCTGAACAAGGTGCGCGCAGGCGTCGGCTGCCCCTGGCAGGCGCCGCTGATTCTTGCCAACGCAGCCTGCCAGATCAGAATGTGGCACACCTCGGGCGCGATGGATCACCTGGCGCGCAATGCCGACGGCGACCAGGTGCTGTTCGTGCACGAGGGCAGCGGCGAGCTGTTCTGCGATTACGGGCACCTCTCGTTTCGCGACGGTGATTACCTGTTGTTGCCACGCGGGACCGCATGGCGGCTCGAGTGCGCGGGCAATGCCTCGCTGCTGATGATCGAGGCCAGCAACGATTCCTATGGTTTGCCCAACAAGGGGCTGGTCGGTCGCCAGGCGATTTTCGATCCAGGCGTGCTGGATGTGCCGCGTATCGACGAAGCCTTCAAGGCGCAGTACGCAGAGGGTGAAACCACCACCGTGGTAAAACGCCAGAACCAGCTGACTTCCATCATCTATTCGTACAATCCGCTCGATGCCATCGGCTGGCACGGGGATCTCGCGCCGGTGCGGCTGAATTGGCGCGATATCCGGCCACTGATGTCGGCACGTTTCCATGTGCCGCCCTCGGCGCACACTACTTTCCTCGCGGGCCGCTCGATAATCTGCACCTTTTGTCCGCGTCCGATCGAATCCGACCCGGGCGCGCTGAAGCTGCCCTATTTCCACTCCAACGAGGACTTTGACGAATTCCTGTTTTATCACAAGGGGCAGTTCTTCAGCCGCGACAACATCTACCCCGGAATGTCGAGCTATCACCCCAGCGGCTTTCCGCACGGCCCGCACCCCAAGGCCTACGATATCGCCATGAACCATGCGCGCAAGGAAACCGACGAGGTCGCGGTGATGGTTGATGCGCGTGATTTTCTCGACCCGCAGGAAATCGGGGGAGGTGTCGAGCTGATGGAATATGTCGATTCCTGGAAAACATGAGACTGAGTGCGCGCAAATCGTGATAAAGACCTATAGCTTCAACGAATTTGCGATGGTACCCATCGGCGAGCGCGGCACGCGGCGTCCGGTGGTGATAGTCGGTGGTGGACCGATTGGCCTGACCGCCGCCATCGACCTCGCGCAGCAGGGCGTGCCGGTCGTGCTGATCGATGACAACAACACCGTCAGCGTGGGCTCGCGCGGCCTGTGTTATGCAAAGCGTCCTCTGGAGATTTTCGATCGCCTCGGTTGCGCTGCACCGATGCTGGCCAAGGGTGTGAGATGGAAAATCGGCAAGATATTTCGCGGTGAGGAACTGGTCTACCGTTTTGACCTGCTGCCCGAAGATGGCCACCAGATGCCGGCTTTCATCAACCTGCAGCAATACTATCTCGAGGAATACCTGGTCGATCGCTGCGCGGAACTCGCGCCGCTGCTGCAACTGCACTGGAAACACAAGCTGGTCGGACTGCAGGATCACGGCGAGTACGTGCGCCTCGCGATCGAGACGCCCGATGAGCGTTTCGCGCTCGAGGCCGAATGGGTGATTGCCTGCGATGGCGCCAACAGCGGCATCCGCGCCATTCTCGGCGCCGAATTCAAAGGCCGCTTTTTCCAGGATCGCTTTCTGATCGCCGACGTGCATATGCGCGCCGATTTCCCCACCGAACGCTGGTACTGGTTCGATCCGCCGTTCCACCCCGATCAATCTGCGCTGCTGCATCGCCAGGCCGACGGTGTCTGGCGCATCGACTTCCAGCTCGGCTGGGATGCAGACCCGCACGAGGAGCGCAAACCCGAACGGGTGTTGCCGCGGTTGCGCGCGATGCTCGGCGACGATGCCGATTTCGAACTCGAGTGGGTCTCGGTGTACCAGTTTGCCTGCCGGCGCCTCGAGCGATTCGTGCACGGAAGGGTGATCTTTGCCGGCGACTCCGCGCACCAGGTCTCTCCCTTTGGCGCACGTGGTGCCAACACCGGGGTACAGGATGCCGACAACCTGGTGTGGAAGCTCAAACTGGTGCTCGAGGGCAAGGCGCCTCGGCGTTTGCTCGAGAGTTACAACGAGGAGCGCGTATTCGCGGCCGACGACAATATCGGCCACTCCTCGCGCGCGACCGATTTCATCACGCCGAAGAATCCCGCGAGCCGTGCGTTCCGGGATGCTGTGCTGCTGCTGGCGCGGGAACACGCCTTTGCCAGGCCGCTGATCAACAGCGGGCGCCTGTCGACGCCGACGCCGTACCTGCAATCCTCGCTGAACACTCCCGACGGTGATTCATTCGCGGGACGCATGTTTCCCGGCACCAATTGCGCCGACGCGCCGGTACGCTGCCGCGGTCGGCAGGACTGGTTTCTCCGCCATGTTGGCGGGCGCTTCGTGGCGCTGGTTTTCGCCGATGAGCCACACGAACCATTCGAGGTGAACGGCATCGGCTGCGACGTGCTGTGCGTGGGGCAGGATATCGAGGATTGCGACGGGCTTCTCGCCGGGCGCTATGATGCACGACCTGGCACCACGTACCTGATTCGTCCGGACCAGCACGTGGCTGCGCGCTGGCGCATATTCGACCGGGCGGCAATTGCCGCTGCGCTCGATCGTGCGACCTGCCGGGATTGAGGAAACCACACATGAAACTCGACACCCGGCCGAACATCGCCAACCCCGATGCCTTCTACCAGCAACTGGTCGATCTGCACCAGGAACGCGACGAGGCACAGAGCCGGATGATCAACGCCAGTCTCATCCTGCTGCTTGCCAACCACATTGGTGACCAGCAGGTGCTCGACGAGGCGATGAGAATCGCCGCTGAAACCGCAGCCAGCACGCAACAAGACGGCTGAACCCTGGCCCGCGGGCCAGCCCGACAGGAGAATACGATGAGCAAGAAATTCGCCTCGCACGCCGATCTCGAGGCCAAGAAAATCAGTTTCACCCGACTCTCGGAGCACGCTTGGGCGTACACTGCGGAAGGTGATCCGAATACCGGCATCATCGTCGGTGATGATTCGGTGATGGTGATCGATACCCAGGCCACACCGCTCATGGCGCAGGACGTGATCCGGCGCATCCGCGAAGTCACCGACCAGCCGATCCGGCACATCGTGATGACCCACTACCATGCGGTGCGCGTGCTCGGTGCGAGTGCCTATGGTGCCAGCAACGTCATCGCCAGCCGCGACACGCGTGACCTGATCGCGGAGCGCGGGGAAGCGGACTACGCCTCCGAGGCAGGGCGCTTCCCGCGCCTGTTCACCGGCATCGAATCGATTCCGGGTCTGACCTGGCCGACCATCGTGTTCGAGCGCGAGTTGACCATGTTCCTGGGTGCGCTGGAAGTGCGCATCATGCAACTCGGACGGGGCCATACCAAGGGCGATACCGTGGTGTGGTTGCCGCGGGAAAAGGTATTGTTCAGTGGTGATCAGGTCGAGTTCGGCGCCACCCCCTACACCGGCGATGCCTACCACAAGGACTGGCCGGCAACGCTCGATCGCATGCTCGAACTGGGTCCCGAAAAGCTCGTTCCGGGGCGCGGTGAAGCGCTGCTCACGGCACAAGGCAGCCGCCAGGCGATCGAAGGTACGCGCGATTTTCTGCTGACCATGTACCAAAGCGTCAAGGCCGGGCGCGAGGCGGGCAAATCGCTGAGCGAGTGCTATGCCGAGACTTATCGCCTGCTGGCGCCGAAGTACAGCGAGTGGGTGATATTCGATCACTGCCTGCCCTTCGATATCACGCGCTGCTACGACGAATCCGGCGAACATCCCGATCCGCGCGTGTGGACCGCGGAGCGTGACCAGGAAATGTGGCACTCGCTGCAATCGGCGCTCGACACACTGGACAACTAGGAAGCGGAGGCCCGGCATGAAGCTGGCATCACTCAAACACGGGCGCGACGGCAGGCTGGTGCTGGTGTCGCGCGACCTGAAACGTGCCGTGGATGCAACCCATGTGGCCGCCACGCTGCAGGCCGCGCTCGATGACTGGGAGCGCGCGGAGCCCGAATTGCGCGCGCTGTACGATGAGCTGAACGAGAACAAGGCGCCGGGCGCGTTTGCGTTCGAGCAGTCGCAATGTGCCTCCCCCCTGCCGCGAGCCTACCAATGGGCCGATGGCAGTGCCTATGTCAACCACGTGGAGCTGGTGCGTCGGGCGCGTGGCGCCGAGATGCCCGCGACCTTCTGGACCGATCCCCTGATGTACCAGGGCGGCGCGGATGATTTTATCGGCCCGCATGATGATGTGGTGGTGCCAGCCGAGGACTGGGGCATCGACTTCGAGGCCGAGGTGGCGGTGATCACCGGCGATGTATGCATGGGAACGGACGCGGTCGCGGCGCGCGGACATATCCGCCTGCTGATGCTGGTCAACGATGTTTCACTGCGCGGGTTGATTCCCGCGGAGCTCGCCAAGGGTTTCGGCTTCCTGCAATCGAAACCCGCCTCGGCATTTTCACCGGTCGCGGTCACCCCCGATGAACTGGGCGATAGCTGGAAGGACGGCAAGCTGCATTTGCCGCTGCTTTCATTCCTCAACGATTCCCCGTTCGGCAAACCCGATGCCGGTGTCGACATGACTTTCGATTTCGGGCAGTTGATCGCGCATATCTGCAAGAGTCGCAATGTGCGCGCCGGATCCATCGTCGGCTCCGGCACGGTCTCCAACAAGCAGGATACCGGGCACGGCAATGCGATCAGCGAGGGGGGCGTCGGTTATTCGTGTATCGCCGAGGTCCGCATGATAGAAACCATACGCGACGGCAAACCCGTTACCCCGTTCATGCGCTACGGCGACCGCGTGCGGATCGAGATGCTGGACGCATCCGGACACTCGATATTTGGCCGTATCGAGCAGAGCGTTCGCAAACCCGCCTGAGCCGGGCGTGGCAACGGCAGTCGCGAGACTGTACCTTGCTCCGCAGCCGCCCTTTGCGCCATGGTGGCCCGGTTGATCCGGAAGCGCTGTCATTTTCGATAGCGCCGGACACCCCGATGTCTGTAGATTGTGTGAAAGAGATGCGGTGGGAGAATTGCCATGATCGAACCATATAACGCGGTCGGCCTTGTTCCGACGGTCTGGGGTATCAGCCAGCGCGAAGACATCTTTCGCAACATCGAGCACCACCGCCACATGATAAAGGCGGCCTGCTGGCTGTCGGATATCGATCTTCCGGTCAAGCTGATCATCCTGCCCGAAGGTGCGTTGCAGGGCTTCAATGACGAGGTGCTCGACGTCGATCACGCCACGTTCGCCAACAGCTGTGCCATCGACATTCCCGGTCCCGAAACCGATGCGCTGGGGGAAATTGCCAGGGAGTGGGGTGTCTACATCATGGCTCAGGCCAAGGCGCGCCATCCCGACTTCCCGGACCGCTTCTTCAACATGGGTTTTATCATCGACGACCAGGGCAAGGTGATCCTGGTACACCACAAGACGGTGCCGTTGCTGCCGGTGGAGCATTCCATGACGCCTCACGATGTCTGGGATTGGTGGATCGAAAAATACGGACGCACGCTCGAGGCGTTCTGGCCGGTAGTCGATACGCCACTCGGACGCATGGGCATCATGATGGCCAATGAGGGCTCGTACCCGGAAAATGCCCGTGCCCTGGCGATGAATGGTTGCGAAGTCGTGTACCGGGCGTCGATTCCGCACCCGGCGGCCTCCAACGACTACTTCGAGATACAGAATCGTGCGCGTGCGCTGGACAACAATTTCTACGTGATCGCACCGAATATGGGCACCTACTATCTGACCCGGGAGTCTGACACGCCGATCGACACCTTCGGCGGTGCCTCGATGATCGTCAACTACCGGGGGCAGATCGTCGGCAAGCAGTCCTACGGCGGCGTTTCGACCTTCATCTCGGGGCCCATCGATATTGCGGCCCTGCGCCATCATCGGGCCAGTTCCAAGTGGACCAACTGGATGAAGGACCTGAAGACGGAGATGTACCAGATCATCTACGAGCAGGCCATCTACCCGAAGAATCTCTACCTCGATCGCGCGCCGATGAAACACGCCGAGTATGCCGAAAAGGTGACGAAGCGGCAGATCGCGCTGATGCACGAACGGGATATCTGGAAAAAATAGCTGGCAGGAGGATGCGATGGCGGCAATCAAACAGTCCGAACTGTGGATCGGAGGCGAGCATCTGGCGCCCTCCTCGGGTATGTACTTCGACGATCTGAATCCCGATGACAACTCGGTCTACGCGCGTGTAGCCAGCGCTACGGCAGAGGATATGGACAAGGCCGTGCGGGTCGCCCAGCAGGCATTCCTGGACAACCGGCACTGGCTGGCCGCGGACCGCGAACGCTGGCTGAGCAACGCTGCGGCGCTGGTCGAGCGCGACCGGCAGGAGTATCTGGATATCCTGATCGACGAGGTCGGATCGCCGCGTTTCAAAGCCGAATTCGAGGTTGGTTACTGCATCAGCGCGCTGCGTGCGGCGGCCGGGGTGCCGCGAAATCTCAAGGGGGAGGTGATCCCCTCCGATATGCCGGGCACCTTCAGCATGGCGGTACGTGAACCGGTGGGCGTGGTGGCCGGGATCTCGCCCTTCAATGTGCCCCTGCTGAAAGTCACCAAGCAGGGCGCGATGCCGATTGCCACCGGCAATGCGACGGTGCATCTGCCATCGGAGTTCGCCTCGCAGGTGGCGTTGCGCTTTGCCCGCACGCTGCACGAGGGCGGTGTGCCCGCGGGCCTGTTCAATGTGGTCACCGGAAATCCGTTCGCCATCGGTGATGTGCTGACCACGCACCCGCTGGTCAGGAGCATCAGCTTCTGTGGTTCACCGCGTATCGGCAAGCACGTCGCGGAACTTGCTGCCCGCGACCTGAAACCGGTCACTCTCGAGCTCGGCGGCAAGAGCCCCTTGATCGTGCTCGACGATGCCGATATCGACGAGGCGGTGCAGGCGGCGCATCTGAGCATCTTTTTTTTCCAGGGCCAGGCCTGCATGGGTGCCAGCCGCATCTTTGTGCAACGCGGTATTGCCGAGGAGTTCACCCGCAAATTCATCGCTGCGGCGCGCGATTCGAAAATGGGCGATCTGCGCGCTGCCGACACATCGATCGGGCCGATCATCAGCGAGCGTCAGCGCGAGCGCGTGCGGCGTCACATCGAGGATGCGCGCGCAAAGGGAGCACGGATTCTTGCCGGTGGCGAGTGGGTAGGCAACCGCTGTCAGCCAACCATCCTGCAGGATGTGAGCGAAGCCATGGAAGTGTGCCGTAATGAGACCTTTGGTCCGGTAACCTCGCTCTACGTGTTTGACGAGGTCAGCGATGCCATGGAGCGGGCCAATGACACCGAGTATGGACTCAGCTTTGCCATTTTCACACGCGACATCGATACGGCGCTGAAGCTTGCCCACCAGGCGCGATCGGGTATGGTGCACATCAATCGCGCGACCATCCAGGACGAGCCTCACGTCCCGTTCGGCGGGCTGGGGTTGAGCGGTTTCGGGCGTGAAGGAACCGGTGTGGACCTCGACTTGCTGACGGAATGGAAGTGGATCACGATCAGAATGTCCTGACATGACAGTCACGGTATCGGAGTACCTGCTGCGGCGTCTCAAATCGCTGGGAGTCGATCATGTGTTCGGCATTCCCGGTGACTATATACTGCCTTTTTTCGAGCAGCTGGTGGCGAGCGATGTGAGCCACGTTGCGGCGTGCAACGAACTCAACGCGGGTTACGCGGCGGACGGTTATGCGCGGCTGCGCGGGCTTGGTGTGGCCGCGGTCACCTACGGACCGGGCTCGCTCAGCATCGTCAATGCAACGGCGGGTGCATTCGCCGAGGGCGTACCGATGCTGATCGTCACGGGTGGGCCGCCGCGCGAGGCGTACAGCACGATGCCCGTGCTGCATCATCTGCTGCCGGGAAAATTTGATGCATCGCTGAAAATCTTTGAACAGATCACGGCGCACGCCTGCGTGCTCGATGATCCGTTGCGCGCCGGCGACGTCATCGATCACGCCTTGGGCGTTTGCCTCGCGCAGCGCAAGCCGGTGTACCTGGAAATTCCCCAGGACATGCAGCGCCAGCGCTGTGCGGAACCCGCGCAAATGAGTTTCGCGCGTGGCATTTGCAGTGATCCCGCCGAACTGGATCAGGCGGTGCAGATGCTGGCGAGCAGGGTCGGCGGGGGCGGTCGTACCGTGGTGCTGCCGGGTCATGAAATTCAGCGCGCCGGCATCGAGGACCGGGTGCGCGAACTGGCGGAGCACGGCGGGCTCGCGGTGGCTTCGATGTTCGTTGGCAAGGCCGATTTCATCGAGCAGCACCCCAACTGCATTGGCCCCTACCAGGGTGCCGGTTCGGGGGCGCAGGTACTCGATTACGTCGAGAGTGCCGACACCGTGATTTTTCTCGGCTGCGTCGCCTCCGACTTCAATCTGGGAGGATTCACCGCGAAGCTGCGCGAGGAGCAGTGTGTGCATGTTCTGGACAATCGGGTGCGCGTGGCAGGCCGGGTGTTCAGCGATGTGTCCATTGCCGATCTGGTCGGTGGCTTGCGCACGGCCTTGCCGGCAAAACCGGGAAGACCAATAAACGCGCCGCTGCAGGCGTTTGCACACAGCGCAAGGAAGCCTTATCAGGCGCAGCCGGGGACGGCGCTGTGCAACCGGCGGTTCTATGATCGTATTGCGCATTTCCTGCGCGCCGGCGATGTGGTTCTGGCCGATGCCGGTTGTGCCATCAACGCCACGAACCTGCAACTGCCCACCGCTACCCGCTACATCGCTGCCTGCTACTGGGCCTCGATCGGCATGGGTTTTGGCGCGACGCTGGGTGCCTGCTTTGCGGTCGCACCGGGGCAACGGGTCATCGCCCTCGAGGGGGATGGTTCGTTCCAGATGACCGCCCAGGAAGTCTCCAGCATGGTGCGCTACGACAAGACGGCAATAGTCTTCGTGGTGAACAACCGGGGCTACACTGCCGAGCGTCTGATCCACGACGGCCCCTTCAACGATATTGCGGACTGGAAATACCACCGCTTGGCGGAGGTTTTTGGCGGTGTGCGAGGCGAGGATGTGCACACCGAGGACGATCTCGAAGTGGCGCTGGCCAGGGCCGGGCAACACCGCGGGCCGGGGCCGTTGCTGATCGAGATCCACCTGGACCCCTGGGACGCATCGGAAGCCTTCAGGCTGATGAGCGAAGCATTGCGGAGTCACTGACATGAATACCCTGCGAGGCGCTGCCGGTGAGTGAGGGTCAGGATCCCGAGCAGGCATCGGGCCGCGCCTGGTATATTGTTTTCCTGTGCATGGTGGCCTACGTATTCTCCTTTATCGACCGCCAGGTGCTGGCCCTGTTGATCGAACCGATACGCGCCGATCTGCAGATCTCCGATACGCAGTTCAGCCTGGTGCACGGTTTTGCCTTCGCGCTGTTCTACGCCACCATGGGCATACCCATCGCCCGGCTGGCCGATACCCGGTCGCGGCCGCTGATCATTGCGCTGGGCATATTCGTCTGGAGTTTTGCCACCGCGATTTGCGGCCTGGCCAGGAATTTTGGGCAGCTGTTTCTCGCGCGCATGGGCGTTGGCGTGGGCGAGGCGGCGCTGTCGCCGGCAGCGTACTCGATGATTTCGGATTCCTTTCCACGCACGAAACTCGGCCTTGCGCTGGGCGTGTACTCGATTGGCTCGTTTATCGGTTCCGGACTGGCGTTTTTGATCGGCGGCACCGTGATCGGCCTGATCGGCGAGTTGGGCATCAGCGAATTGCCGTGGCTCGGGCCAGTCCGCCCCTGGCAGCTGACCTTTTTCATTGTCGGCTTGCCGGGTGTCGTGATCGCGGCACTGTTTTACTTCACCATTCGCGACCCGCAGCGCAAGGGTGTGGTCGATGGGAGTGCACCGGGGTTTTCGGTAGCCGAGGTCTTTGCGCATATCGGCCGCCATCGGGACACCTTCATCGCGCATTATCTCGGTTTCGGCTTTCTGGCACTGTCCCTGTTTGCGTTGCTGTCCTGGGCGCCAGCCTACCTGTTGCGCAATTTTCCGCTCACGGTGAGGGAGGTCGGCATTTATCTCGGTTGCCTGGTGTTGCTCAGCAATACCGCAGGCGTGCTGGCCAGCGGTGTGCTGACCGATTTTTTCAGTCGTCGCGGCAGCCATGATGCGGCCATGCGCTGTGGCATGATCGGGGCTCTCGGCCTGGTGTTGCCGGCGGCGGCATTTTCCTCGCTGAGCGGGCTCGAGGCCACCCTGGCAGTGTTGGCGCTGGCCATGTTCTTTGCCAGTTTTCCACTCGCCACCTCGGCTGCCGCGCTGCAGATCATGGCGCCCAACCAGATGCGGGCGCAGGTTACGGCGCTGTTCTTCCTGTCGATGAACATCCTCGGCATCACCGGCGGGGCAACGCTGGTCGCACTGTGCACCGACTACCTGTTCCGTGACGAGCAAATGGTCGGCTATTCGATGTCTCTCATCGCCACGGTTTCGGCGCTGCTCGGCGCTGCCTTGCTCGGCCGGGGCCTGAAACCCATGCGTCACACGGTCAGATCGCTGGGCTGAGCGGTCGCTACAAGGGCTCGCCAGCCTCTCCCGCGTGCGGATCGGCTGGTGGGATTGGCTGCACAACCGGGTCCTGTTCCATGTCAAGGAACAGCAGGAACACGCCGCTGGACGATTGCAATGAGGAGCGCTATGGGATATCTGGACACCCAAGGGTTGGCAACATATCGGAGTGGCGAGCGAGCCATGCCCGGAATCCGCGCCAGAACGGGCACCCGAGCGGCAAGCAGGCTGCGGGCGCCGCCGCTACACGATCGCCTGCTGCGCGAATCGCAAGCGGGGCCCGCCATGGTCACCGAGGTCTCGATGACATGGGGTTGCAGCCAGCCAGGAAAATTTTTGGCGCAATACCGGCGCCGTTACGGCGAATCACCGGCGCAGACGCCGGGAAACAGCAGGATCGTCGATACACCCTGAATGGAGAGCGATGGCATGGATGTGTCCGGATCCCCGCGACGTGATTTTTTGCGGCGCATCGCCGGCCTGCTCGGCGCTGCCGCGTCACTGGCGCTGGCGCCTTCGCTGGCCGGGGCGCGACAGCTGGCGGGAAGCCTGGATGCGATCCGCGGCAAAATCATCCGCCGTGGTGATGCCGATTTCGAGTCCTGGCGTGCCAGCATGGTGTGGTACCTGTTCAAGCCGAGGCGTTATCCGCGCATGATCGTGCGCGCCGCATCCGAGCAGGACGTGATCGAGGCGGTGCGTTATGCACGCGACAACGGTCTCAGGATCACGGTCCGTGCGACCGGGCACAATCCGGCGCGCGCGGTATTGCGCGATGACGGGCTGCTGATAGATCTGTCCGGTCTGAGGGAGGTCGAGATCGACAGTGCGAGCCGCACGGCCTGGGTCCAGCCGGGGATTCGCAGCGAGGAATTCATCGAACTCACACGCCACCATGGGCTGGCATTCCCTGCCGCGCATACCGGTATCGTCGGGCTGGGAGGCTACCTGACCGGTGGTGGCCTGGGATGGAACATGCCGGAATGGGGTATTGCCTGCCACTCGATACTCGCGGCCGAAATCATCACCGCCGATGGCGAAAAAGTGCTGGCCTCGGCCGACGAGAACAGCGATCTGCTGTGGGCCTTGCGCGGTGCGGGGCCGGGATTTTTCGCTGCTATCGTGCGCTATCGACTGCAGTTGTTTCCGCTGCCGCAAGCCATAACCAAGAGCAAGTACCTGGTTCCGGTACGCGAGCTCGACAAAGTGACTGCTGCGCTGGAGACGCTGGCGCTGCACAAGCAGCAGCGGCTCGAGTTGCTGGCCGTGATCGGGCGGTTTTATCCACCCGGGAAACCGGTCGAGGAGCGCGAGCTGGTGTGCGCGATCAGCGCGGTGGCCTTTGGCGACACACGCGATGACGCGCTGTCGCTGCTCGAGCCGGTCGACAGCAGCGTAATTCCCGCGCTCAGCGTACTGAAAAAAGAGCACGTCCAGATGTCCTTTCCGGAATTGTTCGAAGGGCAGGAAACGGATTATTCCAGTCCATTGCGTACCGCGGTGGAGAATATCTGGACCGACCAGCCGGGCGCCGCTCTCAAGGCGCTGGCCGAGCGCATCCAGCAGACGCCGCCGCGTTCGCCGCAGTCTTTCGTGCTCTCCGCGTGGGGATTCAATCCCGGCAAACCCGACCAGGACATGAGCTTCACCAATACCGCGCCACACTATGTATCGTGGTATCTGATGGCATCGAGCGAGGCCGATATCGAACCCAATTTCCAGTGGATGGATGAGGCGGTTGAATTGCTCAAACCGCTGAGCCGTGGCCATTACATCAACGAGATCGACCCGGCGCGGTATCCGGCGCATGTTCGCGAGTGTTTCGCGCCGGCCAAATGGGAGCGCATGCAGCAACTGCGCAAGAAGCACGATCCACAAAATGTGTTTCATGCCTGGCTGGGACACACCTGAGTGCTGGCCGCACCTATCGGGGAAAGCATGCATGACGCCCGCGGGGTGCCGCGATGAATGCCTGCCATCGCCCGCTGATTTCGGTGGTCGGTGCCGGTCGCATGGGCCGCGGCATTGCACTGTTCTTCGCCTACTCCGGTTACCCGGCGTGGCTGATAGACAGCGAGGCCCGTCCGGCGGCTGCGTTCCTGGAGCTGCAGCGCTCGGTAATCACGGAGTTGGGCGCGGAACTGCAGTTTTTGCAGGACCTCGATATCGTGTCCGGGCAGCAGGTCGCCGCTATCCTGGCCCGCATCAGGGTGCTGGAAAAGCCCGCGGGAGAGGCGGTGCTGGCTGACGCGGATTTCGTGTTCGAAGCGGTTGCGGAAGTGCCGGAGATCAAGCAGCACACCTATGCATGGATGCACGAGCATGTGGGTGCGAACGCAATCGTGGCGTCCACGACTTCGACCATGACGGCGGATTCGCTCGCGGTCCAGTGCCGTTTCCCCGCGCGCTTTGCCAATGCCCACTGGCTGAACCCGGCTTACCTGATGCCACTGGTTGAAATCAGCCCTGCCGCACAGACCGGTGACGCGACAGTCGGCGCACTGCGCAAACTGCTCGAGGGCCTCGGCAAGGTGACGGTGCTGTGCCGCTCGTCACCGGGCTACATCGTCTCGCGCATCCAGGCGCTGGCGATGAACGAGGCGGCGCGCTTGGTGGAGGAAGGCGTGGCCAGCGCCGAGGATATCGACAAGGCCACGCGCATCGGCTTCGGGATTCGTTACGCAGTTCTCGGCATGCTCGAATTCATCGATTGGGGTGGCGGCGACATTCTGTACCACGCCAGCAATTACCTGGCGCAGAACATCGATGAGCAACGTTTTTCGCCACCCGATATCGTGCGGCGCAACATGGAACAGGGCCGCGGCGGGTTGCGTGATGGCAAGGGCTTCTACGATTACGGCGACATCGACGTCGACGCCTACCGGCGCCAGCGGCTCGGTGCCTTTGTACGCTTGCTGCAGCACAGCAAGCTGATGCCTCACGCGGCGGGCGACAGCAATTGACCACGTGGAACAGCCGATGAAAGCGAATAAAACTCTGATGGGCGCGCTGGCGATGGCTGTGATCGCGTTGTGCGCGCATGGCGGGGATCAGCGAAGCCCTGGCGACAAGGCGCTCGATTGTGTTGCCTGTCATGGCGCACGGGGAGTCGGCGAGCACATGAACTGGCCGGATCTTGCGGGGCAGCAGCGCGCCTATCTGGCCAAGCAACTCGCGGATTTTCGCTCCGGCGTGCGCCATGACCCATGGATGAGCCCGATGGCGCAGCGCCTGTCGGATGCGGATATCGCGGACCTGGCTGCTTATTTCAGCTCGCTGGCGCGGGGCGATGATACGAATCGCATTGCCGGCACCGATACGGCAGCCTGCACCGCCTGTCACGGCGCGCTCGGGCTAAGTGACAATTCACAGTGGCCGAACCTGGCAGGCCAGAAGAAAATCTACCTGCAAAGGCAACTCGAGGCGTTTCGCGACGGGCGGCGCGATGATCCGCTGATGAGCCCCGTTGCCCGCGGGCTGTCGGATCTGCAGATCGAAGCGCTGGCGCAGTACTACTCCAAGCCCTGAGCAGCGATACGGCGACGCAACGCGCGGGTGTCTGTTGCAACCTGCCACCGACAATCCGGTGCCAGAGTTTTTCGCGCTGCCTGCAAACGGCTCAAACCGCCGGCAGGTGGGCCAGCGAGGCGAGCAGTTCCTGCTCCGGAAACGCGAAATTTTCCAGTTCGCCGGCGAAGTACCGGTCGTAGGCCGACATGTCGAAATGGCCGTGCCCCGTGAGGTTGAAGAGCAGCGATTTTGCTTCGCCGCTGGCGGTGCATTCGCGTGCGGCGCGGATGGTGGCGGCGATCGCGTGAGTCGCTTCCGGTGCCGGCACGATCCCCTCGCAACGCGCAAAAAGAACACCGGCCTCGAAGGTCTCGAGTTGCGCGACTGCCTGCGCCTCGATCAGTTTCTCGTGGTACAGCTGGCTTACCAGCGGCGAGGCTCCGTGGTAGCGCAAGCCGCCGGCATGAATGCCTGGCGGGATGAACTCGTGGCCCAGGGTATGCATTTTCAGCAGCGGTGTCAGGCCGATGGCATCGCCAAAATCGTAGGCATAGCGCCCGCGGGTGAGCGAGGGGCAGGACGTCGGTTCCACCGCGATCAGACGAACCTCCTTGCCTGCCGCCTTGTCGGCAAAGAACGGAAACGCGATACCGCCGAAACTCGATCCGCCACCGCAGGGCGCGAACACCATGTCCGGGTAGTCCCCGACCATGGCCATTTGTTTTTTTGCTTCCAGACCGATCACGCTCTGGTGCAACAGCACGTGGTTGAGCACCGAGCCAAGCGCATAATTGGTGTCGCTGCGTCCGGCTGCTTCCTCGGCCGCCTCGGAGATGGCGATGCCCAGCGAACCGGTGGTATCGGGGTGTTCAGCCAGTATCTTGCGCCCCGATTCGGTCATGTCGGTGGGGCTGGAGAAAACCTCTGCTCCCCAGGTTTGCATCATCGAGCGCCGGTAGGGCTTCTGCTGGTAGCTGACCCTGACCATGTAGACCCGCACGGCCAGTCCGAACAGCTGCCCGGCAAGCGCCAGCGAGCAACCCCACTGGCCCGCACCGGTCTCGGTGACCAGGCGACGGACGCCGGCCTGGCGGTTGTACCAGGCCTGGGCGACCGCGGTGTTGGGCTTGTGCGAACCGGCGGGACTGACCGACTCATTCTTGTAATAAATGCGTGCCGGTGTACCCAGCGCGCGCTCCAGGCGATGCGCCCGGTAAAGCGGAGAAGGGCGCCACAGGCGCAGGGCATCGCGCACTTCCTCGGGTATCGGAATCCAGCGCTCCGCGCTCATCTCCTGTTCGATGATCCCGGGCGGGAAAATCGCCGATAGCGCATCGGCGCTTGCCGGCTGGCCGTCCGCACCGAGCGGCGGCACCGGCGGATTCGGCATGTCTGCCGCCACGTTGTACCAATGGGTAGGCAGATCTGACTCCGCCAGCAGGATTTTTGTGTGCATCAGCAAGCCTTCCGCAAGATTGGTGGAGCACTGCTCTGCAGTGCGGCGGGCAATACTTTCATATCCGGACTTGAATGACCAGTTGTGTGCCAAGCGCGGCGTTGTCGCCTTCGAAAGGAGAGCCAGGCCATGGTATTACCGAGTTCTGTCTGTCGCAGGACGCCGCGAGGTTTGCAGACTGCCGGACAAGTGCGATGATACCGCGCTGTTTGTCGCCGGTGGCACTTGTCTGCACGGTCTCGAGGCGCGCGGTTTTCCGGGCGGAGTCGAAGCGCCGACTTCACGGCCGGAGATGAATACACGACCAAAAGTGTTTTACCTCAACTGACAGCAAATCCGGGAATAACAGGATGAGCAACAGCACATCGAGCATGATCGGTGACGGTTCGCGTGTCGGCTATGCGCCGGGAATGCGGCTCGATTCGTTGATCACCCTGGTGGCAGGCGCCGCGGCAATGTTCGACCTGCCACGGCTTCGCCATGTCGCACGCGACCGTCATTGGGTTGTGGAGCTTCGCTGCAAGCCGAAAAAATTCCCGCGCAACGGCCTGTCGCGATGACGCGCAGGTCCGCGTCCGTCGCGCTGGCAGCGGTGCTGTATACCCCACGCGGCAACCGGCGGGTGTTCCGCGAATTTGCCGATGAAATGAAGACGCGCGGCTGGCGTGTCGCCGGTGTGACGCAGCAATCCGTGGACGCAAGCGGCGCTTCGCGTGCCGGGGTCGATGGTGTCGCGCTCGATGGCGGTGAAACCATCGCGCTGACGCGCCCGAGCCCGGATAACCCGGGCTGCAGTCTGGTTCCCGATGCGCTGGCGCGCCTGATCGAGGTGATGCGCCGGGCAATCGATGCGGCACCGGATTTGATCGTGATCGAGAAGTTCGGTGAACACGAGCAGCGCGGCGCCGGTCTGATGCCGCTGATTCTCGAGGCGGTGGCGTCCGGTATACCGGTTGTTGTCGCGGTGCCGGCGGCAGCCATTGATATCTGGAGCAGCTATACCGGTGGGCTGGGCGAATTGCTGGCCTGTGACACCGCCGCGCTCAGACGCTGGTGGCGTGCGCGCAATGTACTCGAGGAACTGGCGCGCGGGGTTGGTCCGGAACCTGCCCGGCGCGTGCTGATCGGATTGAACTGGACCCTGGTCGAGGGTCCGCATGGTTGTGGCCTGGCGTACAGTCCGGCACGTGGTAGTGCCGGTTGCCGTTCGCTCGAGGTGGCCGGCACGCTGCACTCCCGCTCGCTGCGCGATCTTGCCGGACTGGCGAGTTCGTGGAACCCGTTCGAGGCTTCGGTCGGGGTGGCGGCGATCAATGCACACTACAACCGCTACGATCTGCGCGGCGCCGAGAGCAACGGTCTCGACGTGCTGCGGGGAGTGCCAGGCAACAGCGTGTGTATTGGCAGCTTTCCCGGAATTCGCGAGCGTTTTCACGATATCCGGATTATCGAAATGCAACCGCAGCAAGGGGAATATCCGGAAACCGCCACTGAAGCGGTGCTGAGCACGGCGGACGTGGTGGTGGTTACCTCATCGGCACTGGTCAACGGCAGCTTTCCACGCATTCTCAATGCCTGCACCCGTGATGCGCAGGTTGCGCTGGTTGGGCCGGGGGCGCCCATCGCGCCGTCCCTGGGCTACTACGGCGTGACAACGGTTGCCGGACTGGTGATAGAGAACGTCGATGCGGTGGCCGAACTCATTGCGCAGGGCGGCTCGGTCAAGGCAATCAAGCGCTACGGCCGTTACCTGACGCTGCAGACTGCGGTGCCCTGAGCGCCCCCGGGCCTGGTTCAACTCTCCTCGTCCTGCTCATCCTCGAACGGGCGACAATGAAAGGCGATCACCTGCGCCGCCTGGTCGTGAATGCCGCCGCTCGGATTCATGATGCGAGCGGCGTTTGCCAGCCGGTCCGAATTGAGCACGCCGATGTGCTCCGCTGCTGTCAGCGAAGTGAATTCAACACGCTCAATCTTCCGTGAAAGCCGTGTTGTGCGGCAGGAATCGCTCGTATCCCTTGAGCATGTAGTGCCAGTAGAAAAGCGGCAGGCCGGTTTTCTTGATCCACCAGTTCAGGCGGCGCTCCCGGGCCGGGTTGAGCGGCAGCGTCGGCGTGACTTTTCCGCCATAGGTGAATTCCGCCATGATGCATTTGCCGATGGCGGTGGTCAGCGGGCACGAGGCGTATCCGTCGTAGGCCGGTTCCAGTTCGCGTCCCGCCATCGCGTGCAGCAGGTTGCGCACAACCACCGGAGCCTGCTTGCGCACGGCCGCAGCCGTCTTGGAGTTGGGTGTGGAACAGACGTCGCCAAGCGAGAATATGTTGGCGAAGCGGGTGTGCCGCAGCTTGTTCTGGTCGACTTCCACCCAGCCCGCCGCATTTGCCAGTTCGCTGTTCTTCACTGCCGCGGGCGGGCTCTGCGGCGGCGACACATGAAGCATGTCGAAACCCACCTCGATCCGCTCGCCCTGCCGCTCGCCGCCGACGATCTCGAAGGTGGCGCGTTTTGCGGGTCCGTCCACGCTGACCAGGTTGTGCTGGAAGTTGGTGCTGATGTTGTACCTGGCCGCGACCTTGCCAAGTTCGCGCGCAAAATATGGCACACCGAAGATGACGGGTCCGTGCGCGTAGAACTCGACGGTGCAGGAGGCGAGTTTGCCCTCGCGGTGCAGCAGATCCGCACTGAGATAGGCAGCTTTCTGCGGCGCGCCAGGGCACTTGAACGGTAGCGGAGGCTGGGTGAATACCGCGCGCGCGCCCGCTTGCAGGTCCTGCAGGCAGCGCCAGGTATACTCCACATGCGCCGGCGAATAATTGCTGCATACGCCGTTTGCGCCGAGCGCTTCCCGCAGACCTTCGATCCGCTCCAGATCGAGACCGATGCCGGTAGCGACCACCAACCATTCATAGCTGCAGCTGTCGCCATTGTCGAGATCGAGCGAGTTCGCTTGCGGCCGGAAGGCAGTGACCGCTGCCGGGATCAGGGTCACACCGCCCGGTATCAGGCTGCGCGTGTCGCGGCGCGTTGCTTCGAGGGGATATTGTCCTGCTCCAACCAGCGTGAATGCCGGTTGGTAATAGTGGTGTGCGGCGGGCTCGACCAGTGCGATATCGAGCCGGGGCGCGCGCCGGCGCAGGCTCGCGGCCACGGTAATGCCGGCGCAGCCCGCGCCGATCACGAGTACCTGGTGTTTGTGACTGCTCATCGTCGCCATCCCCCGGATGAAAATGCAGGTAGTCAGGTTGCCCGTTGCACGCGGGATCGCAGCGATTCCTCGCCGGGCACATGGCGCGCTGAATGATAGGTATTTCGTCAATCAAAGTCTTGCTGCCAGTGGCGGAAATATCCGGATCCTGGCAGGCTCCAGGGGTAATATGGCCGCCTGCCGGTGTCCGCGTGTCGCTGGCCGCGGCTTTTTGGGCTGGGCGCCCGGATGCCGGTGGGCGCAACCGCAGGAGAGATGGGCCGGGCGTGTCGATGCGAGCCCGTGACAATGATGTGAAACACAACGCCTTGCGGTGGTATCGTTGGACGACACCACGCGAAGCGTTCCAGGTTGGAAGGAATACGCTATGCCTGCCGGGTTGCTGGCGTTATTGATGACGTTTTTGCTTCTGCTGCTGATGCCGTTGCTGCTCGCCGATGCGATGGTTTCGGCGCTGCAGCAGCTCGGTATGACGCGTTCTTTCGGCGCATTGCTGGTGCTCGCAATATTTGCCGGCAGCCTGTTCAATATCCCGGTCAGGCGCAAATCCCGCGCCGAGGTGCTGGCGTATCGTCCGTTCGATTTCTATGGAATCGACCGGCTCGCCCCGCGCCTGGTCGGCGAGAGGTCGCAGCAGGTGATTGCGCTCAATGTCGGCGGTTGCGTGATCCCGCTGCTTATCGTCGTGTACCAGCTCATGCGTCTCCGGACCCGGCGACGCTTCGGTGCTGCCGGCACTGCTGGCGGCCTGCGCGCTGAACACGGCAGCCTGCTATCTGATGGCCCGTCCGGTAGCCGGGCTTGGCATATTGCTGCCGATATTCGTCCCGGGTTGTCTCGCCGCGTTACTGGCGCTGTTTCTGGCGCCCGCGCATGCACCCGGTGTCGCGTTCTGTGCCGGGGTGCTCGGACCCCTGATCGGAGCCGACCTGCTGCATCTGCGCGATCTCGGTCGGCGTGGGGCAGGGTTGCTGAGTATAGGTGGCGCCGGGACTTTCGATGGAATCGTGGTCTCCGGATTTCTGGCCGTGATGCTGAGCGCCTGAATAAGGGCTTTCTGTTAACCTCCGGGGGCGGCAATACCCCACCCGGAGCGTGATTCGGTATATGGACCTGGAAGATTTCAGACGCGATTACCTTGCCGATGGTCTGCAGCGCAAAGACCTCGATGCGTCGCCCTTCGTGCAGTTCGAACAATGGTTGCGGCAGGCGATCGCGACTGGCCTGAAGGACCCCACGGCGATGTCCGTGGCGACGGTGGATGCAAACGGAAAACCCTGGCAGCGGCTGGTGCTGCTCAAGCATTGTGATGCCGAGGGCTTCGTGTTCTACACCAATCTCGATAGCCGCAAGGCGCATGAAATGGCGGCGAACCCGCGAGTATGCCTGCTGTTTCCGTGGTCGGACATGGAACGCCAGATCATCGTCGGTGGCAGCGTTACGCGGGTCAGTGCCGCCCAGAGCCTCAAGTACTTCCTGTCGCGTCCGCGGGAAAGCCAGCTTGCCGCCTGGGCCTCCTCGCAGAGCCGGTCGCTGTCGTCGCGCGTGGTTCTGGAGGAGGAGTTTGCGCGCATCAAGCACAAGTTCGCTGCAGGCCGCATTCCCCTGCCGTCGTTCTGGGGCGGGTTTCGCGTGGTACCGGACGCCTTCGAATTCTGGCAGGGGCGCCCGAACCGCCTGCATGACCGTTTCAGTTATACCCTCGACGCAAACACCTGGCGCATCGAGCGGCTGGCCCCCTGAGAGGGTTAACGCGAGCACAGCGCGATCGCCGCGCTGATGTCCCGTCGTGTCCGCTCAGTTGTCGCTCCCAGGGTCGCCGGTGGCCGTTGCGTGCAGGCGCGACATGCGTTGTCTGGTGCGGCCCTAACGACCCTCAATATTCCGTCTCGGGATCACCGACCTGCAACGCGCTCACATGCCCGCTCTTCAGTAGTCCGATGATCATCTCCACCCGGCGGTCGAGCGGGCGCTTCTGGCGCAGCTGTGCGTTGCCGAGGCAGGCGGTCGCTATACCCATAACCACGAGAAGCACCAGCTCCGATGTGACAATCAAAGGCACCGTCTCCGGAATTTCGCCGTGTTCCTGTGCGTAGCGCACGTCTGCCAGTATCTCGTCGTAAGCGGCGTAGAACGATTCGTTGTTGTTTTTCGCCAGAACCGGGTCGGTGTGTTCCTGGCCTGCCTGGTGCCAGAACACGAGGCGTACCCGCCATTCGTCGAGCACCGTTTGAGTGTAGGGGAGTAATTTGCGCAATCTCACTTCGAGCGCGGCAAGCCCCGCCAGATCGCCCACCGCTCCCGCGACCCGCTCCAGATAGGTCTCGTTGACCGAGCGGTTCGCTGCGAGAAGCAGTTCCGCCTTGTTGCGAAAATAATGCTCCACCAAGCCGCGAGAACATCCCGCCCGATCCGCCACGGTGCGCACCGAGATGCCCTGAAGACCCTCTCTCGCGATGAGCGCAGCCGTGGCGGCGAGGATATGAGCGCGTCGTTCGTGGGTGGTGTCCGATACCTTGGGAAAGCGCGTCCGGGCCATGAGGTCTCCGTGTTGAAGCAGTCTGGCCGCTTATGGTCAGGACCGCGGCGAATTCTAGGGGTCTGCAAAAGAATTGGCCATGATGCTATTCCGATATGGCCCTCTCCGGACGCTCGTTCCGGGCGCACCGGGATTGATAACAACATGTCGATTGTCATATAAAAAAGACAAAAAACTTGTACACAAGACGATCGTCTTGTATCTTATGCTCGTACTTGATCCAATTACAACTACAGGAGCGTACACATGGCCGCACTGCAATCTGTCAGAACCCTGCTTTCTGTTTCCATTCTTGCCGCGACGAGCTGTTCGGCTATCGCGGCAGAAGCCAAGAGCGAGCCGACCGGCGGGCTTGATGAAATCATCGTTACTGCCGAGCGAGTCGAAAGCTCGCTGCAGGACACACCGATCGCCCTGTCGGTCTTCAATTCGAAGGCTCTGAAGGCACTGGGTGTGATCGAAAGCGGCGATATCGCCTCGTACACACCGAACCTGCGCATGGACAAGCAACCGGCGAGTTTCAACGGCTATTCGCTCGGAATTCGCGGCGTGAGTTCCAGCGAACCGGCGCTCGCAGTCGATCCGACCGTTGGCATCTACGTCGATGGTGTTTATCTCGGGCGCAGTTCGGCGGCGGCCTTCGAAGTGGTGGACCTGGAGCGCATCGAGGTGCTGCGCGGGCCGCAGGGTACTCTCTACGGGCGCAACACCACGGGCGGGGCGGTGAACGTGATCACGACCAAGCCCTCCGGGGAGTTCGGGTTGAAACAGGAGCTCACTTATGGCGAGCGCGAACTGTTCCGCTCCGCCACCTCCGTGGATACGCCGGCGTACGGCAATGTGTCCGCAAAACTCTCGTTCAACTATGGCCAGCGCGACGGTCTGGCCGAGAGCAGCTATACCGGTGGCGATCTCGGTCAATACGACCAGCAGTCGTGGCGCATCGCGGTGCGCTGGACGCCGACGGACACGCTGACCGCCGACTATGCCTACGACCATTATCAGCAGGACGCCAACACCAATCTGAGCCAGCTGACCTACGTGCGGCCGGACAACGTATGGCTGGGCGGACCGTTTTACGAGCAGATGGACGCGATGGCGTCCGCGGATCGCAAGGGCCATTTGCCGTACCGCACGGATTCGAAGGACCAGTCGATGGATATCGATGGCCACGCGCTGACTTTGAGCCTGGCGCTTGGCGAGGCGACCCTGAGGTCGATCTCGTCGTGGCGCGAATATGACAACCGCTATGGGGGCCAGGATTTCGGCGAATTCGTGACCGATGGAGCCAGCATGCTCACGCCGGATTTTGACGGCAGCCTGTATCCGGCGGGTACCTATGTGCACGACTTCAACTCGGCCGGTTACAACGAGCATGAGCAATGGTCCCAGGAACTGCAATTCATCGGGCGGCTGTTCGACGATCGCTTCGGCTACAATATGGGCCTGTACTATTTCCACGAGGAGGGTACAAACTTTGACCCGCAGGAATATGCCATTCCCGCGCTGTTTGCCTTTGGCGAACTGCCTGGCGGCTACCAGGATTTTCTCTGTGCGGGCACCTGCTTTGGCAAGAGCGTGCTGCTGAGCGCACCCGATTTCAAATACTCGACAGACAATGACGCGTGGGCTGCCTACGGACAGTTCGATTATGCGCTGACCGAACGGCTGACGGCGATACTGGGTCTGCGCTGGAGCGTCGACGAAAAGACGGCCTGGCTGACCCAGGATTTCAGCGATATCGGACTCGCCACCGCCAAGGACGACAACTCCTGGGATCAGTTCAACCCGGCGTTCACGCTGACCTATAACTGGACCGACGAGCTTATGGTCTACGCCAAGTACGCCACCGGGTATCGTGCCGGCGGATTCAACGTCCGCGCGTCCACGGTCAGCTCCTTCGAGGATCCGGTGAACGAGGAAGAGGTGACGTCGTGGGAGCTCGGCGGCAAGAGCGAGTGGTTCGAGCGCCGGGTACGCCTGAACGGGGCGCTGTTCTACTACGAATACGATGATCGCCAGGTGAACCAATTCGAGGCGGGCAGCGGCGGCGCTTCCTCGAAAATAGTCAATGCCGGTTCTTCGGAAGCGCAGGGCATCGAACTCGACCTCACGATTGCACCGACCGACAGCATCCTGCTGATGGCGACTTATGGCTATGTCGATGTCGATATCAAGGAGTTCATCACCAGCGTCAATGATCCCGAGACCGGGTTCCCCGTTTTCGGTGCGAACGGTGACGCGCTGGTCGCGGATATCGCCGACTTTGCCAGTACGGTGACAGGGGGACCCCAGCATTCGGGATCTCTGATAATGCAATACACCTTTCCTGCTGCAACGACATTCGGCACGCTCGTGGCCCAGGTGGATGCCTCGTATGCGGGCAAGCGTACGTTCGACGCCCAGATGAATCTGTATAACTCCACCGAAAGCTACACGTTGTGGAATGCCCGCCTCACCCTCAGCGAGATCCCGGTGTCACGCGGCGATCTGTCGCTGTCACTGTGGGGACGCAACCTCGGTGACGAAGAGGTGCGCGAGTGGGGCATTGACTTTGGCCCTCTGGGATACACGGTCGACACGTACAAGGAGCTGCGCAGTGTGGGCGTGGACTTGCGCTACGAGCTTTGAGGGAGACGGAGATGATGCACTGGAAATTGACATTGACAGGCGGCGCGCGCTGGTTGGCGCTTGCGGCCACGCTGGCGCTGCTGTCCGGGATTTCCGCCACCCACGCCGATCAGTCTGGAGCGGCTGAACCTGGCGCAGCGATCTATGCGGCGCGTTGTGCGAGCTGCCATGACCGGCCGACCGATCGCATACCGCCGCGTGGTTATATCTCGTTGCTCAGATCGCCCGAGGCGGTGGTCGAAACC
Source organism: Gammaproteobacteria bacterium (assembly GCA_016705365.1). Taxonomy (NCBI): domain Bacteria; kingdom Pseudomonadati; phylum Pseudomonadota; class Gammaproteobacteria; species Gammaproteobacteria bacterium. The sequence goes on from JADIYI010000008.1 coordinate 952,068, forward strand.
CTCAGGCGTGGTGCGATGCAGCCACAGGCCGCGGGGCTCGATGCCGGGGAGATCGATGCCGTGGCAGAGTTCATCACGGCGAAAAAGCTCGGCGCCGCGCCGGCAGTCAAGGTCGATCCCGCGGCGAACCGCTGTGCCTCGAGTGCCCCGCCGCTGCGCACGCGCGGAGCAACCTGGAACGGCTGGGGTGGCGACCATGAAAACAAGCGCTATGTCGCCGCACCGGGACTGAGCGTTCGCGAGCTGCCGCGCCTGAAGCCGAAATGGGCTTTTGCATTGCCCGGAAGCATGGCGTGGGGGCAGGCAGTGATCGTGGGTGGACGACTGTTCACGGCGAGCCATGGTGGCACGATCTACTCCCTGGATGCCAGGAGCGGTTGCACCTACTGGGCCGTCGAAACAAACACGGTGGTGCGCACCACGGTAAGTGTGGGCGCACTGCCACGCTCGTCTGCGGCTGCCCGGTTCGCGGTGTTCTACGGAGAACTGGAAACAGGCATTGTGCATGCGCGCGACGCCGAGTCGGGTGCGCTTCTTTGGAGCACGAAGGTAGACGAGCACCCGTTCGTGCGTCTGACAGCCGCGCCGGTGCTCCATGCGGACCGGCTCTATGTGCCGGTCTCATCGATGGAAGAGGTGACCGCCGGCGCCTCCGGGCTGTATCCATGCTGCAGCTTCCGCGGCAGTATCGTGGCACTCGATACCGCGAGCGGGAGGATGCTCTGGAAGGCTCACGCGATCACCGAGGAGCCACGTCCAACCAAGATCAACTCCGACGGGACCCGGATGTTTGGCCCCGCGGGTGCCGCGATCTGGTCCACGCCAACCGTTGATACAAAGCGCGGCCTGATTTACGCCGGTACGGGAAATTCCTATACGGAAGTCGAAACCGAAGTCTCCGACGCCCTGGTCGCCTTCGACATGCGCACGGGCGAGCGCAAGTGGGTGTCGCAGGTGCTGAAGGGCGACAACTCCATCGTGAACTGCGGGGGCAGTATTACCGGTAATTGCCCGAACCCCGAGGGTCCCAACCTCGATTTTGGCAGCTCGCCGATTCTGCGCACGCTGAAAAACCGCAAGCCGGTGATCGTGGTGGGTAACGAGTCGGGAATCGTCTATGCCTTCGATGCCGCCAACCAGGGCAAGCAGCTTTGGCGGCATGACGTGGGTTTGCCCCCGGGCGAAGGTAGCCTGCTCGGCGGTCAGGCCGCGGACCAGGATACCGTCTACGCGGCGAGCTTTCAGCGCGCGCCGGTGGAAGAAGTCTACGAGAAGGGGCATGTGTTCACGGCGCTGCCGCGCGGCGCACTGACCGCCCTCGACCTCCGTACCGGCAAGCGACGCTGGCAGATCGAGGCACCCGAGGTGTCATGCGCGTGGGGCAGCGAAGGCTGCTCGCACGGGCAACGCGCGGCGGTCACGGCCATTCCGGGCGCAGTGTTCTCCGGCGCGCTCGACGGCCACATCCGCGCGTATGCGGCACGCGACGGCGCAGTGCTGTGGGATTTCGACGCGGGGCAAGCCATGGAATCCGTCAACGGCGTAAAGGCTGGTGGCGGACCGATCGCCGAGGGAGGGCAGACCATCGTCGATGGCATACTTTATGTGAACGTTAGTTCCATGAGCGGAGGAGCGGGCGCGATCATCGCCTTCTCCGTGGACGGGAAGTGAATACCGGCTGTGGCATGCGTCGCAGTGGTGCGAACGGATGCCCGCAAGCTGTTGCCGATTCTTCCGCGTCATCGGATTGCCCAACGTCCAGCATGGCGATTCCATCAACCTGAACGCGAAATGTGGCACATGAACAGACGCGACTACCTGAAAGGTTCGGCCGTGCTGCTGGCGGGTTCCGTGGTTCCAGGTTGCGATGGACAGGGCTCGAACGACGCAGGCCTGACAGGCGTGACAGCGGAATCGGGCTTCCCGGGGCGCACGGAAATGTATGAGCAGGGCACACCGCCAATCGCGACGAGCGGTTGGACCGTGCCGACCGGCGTGCTGCCAGGCTACCCCGTGCTGGATCGTGAACTGGATGCCGACGTGGTCGTCGTGGGAGCGGGGCTCGCGGGCAGTTCACTGGCGCTGCACCTTGCCGAGGCCGGCGTGAATGTGGTCGTGCTGGAGGCGCGACAGCCCGGCTGGGGCGCTTCCGGCCGCAATGCCGGACACGTGCTGCCCACGCTGAAGGATCTCGGCATGTTCGAGCGCTTTCCCGGCCGCGGCAAGGCCTTTCTCGAACTGTTCCGCGAGCATCACACCATCACTTTTGACCTCGCGAAGAAGCACGACATCGCTTGCGACGCGGCGCAGTCCGGCTACCTGCACGTCACCCGGCGCAGCAGCGTCTTCGACAAGCTGAAAGCGAAGTCTGTCTACTGGAAGCAGGAGCAGGGGCAGCAGGTGGAGTGGCTCGAAGGCGCCGACGTGGAAGCGCTGACGGGCTCCGGATATTTCCCCTTCGGCGTCCTGTACAAGTCCGGCGGGCGGGTGAATCCTTACCTGTTCACGAACGGCATGATCACTGCTGCGACAGCGCGCGCGGAGCGCGGGTTTTTGGCGAGAGCGAGGCGCTTTCCCTGGTCAGTTCTGGTAGGCGCTGGCGGGTGGCTTCGGCGCAGGGCGCCGTGGTTGCCGATCGAGTGGTGTTCTGCACCAACGCCTATCCGAGCGCGATCGTTGCGCAGTTCACCAACAATTTCTACCCACTCACGGCCTACGCAGTATCCACGAAGCCGCTGCCGAGAGAGGCGCTGGATATCGTCATGCCGAGCCGGGCAACGCTGTCCGAGGAGCCCGTGGACCTGAATCCCTTCGTCGTTGATATGCACGGACGGATCATCACCTCGAGTATTCCCAGCGCTTCCCGGCCGGACGATGGCTTGTGGCATTTCGGCAATCATCTGGCCTGGATACACCGGACGTGGCCCGAGACCCGGGCAATGGACATCCAGATGGATGATTACTGGACCGGGCGGGTAGCGCTGCGCGACGTGGAGTTCCCCGGCATGTTCGAACTGCAGCCCGGGGTGTTCGGCCTGATGCATTTCAACGCCTGGGGCAACCTGATGGCCCCGTTGCTGGGTATGGCACTGGCGAACGCCATGGCCCGCGACCGGATGGATCAGTTGCCGTTCCCCGTGGAGACACCCGTACCTGTTGCCAATCCGGGCAAGCAGGAACTGATGATTCGCAAGCTTCTGATTCCTGCCGCCAGACTGGGACAGCGCTTTGGACTCATCTGACCCAATGGCCGACCCACAGGTACACTTCCCGCTTGCCTGCGGTTACGTTCCGGTCGCGGCGGTGGTCAGCGCCAGGCTCCACGAGGCTTCAGTGTGCTGAAGTCGAGAGGCCAAGGCGGTGCGACGTAGCTGAGGCCAGCGGGGGCAACTGGCGCAGGCGAGCGTTGCAGCATGAATTTCACTGACCGAGGAGTAGCGATCTTATGAGTATCGAGCGTATACACCCCGATGCTTTGTTCCAATTCGACGGCATGGCCCAGGTCGTGGCGGCTGTGGGCCACAAGACACTGTATATCTCCGGTCAGACGGCCATGGACAAGCACATGAATCTCGTCGGCGGCAACGATTACTACGCCCAGGCCAGCGCGGCGTTCGCCAATCTGAAGATCGCGCTGGCCGCGGGCGGGGCCAGCTACCAGAACCTGGTCAGTACCACGATCCACATCAGGGATATCGGTCCCGTGGCCTTCGAAGGCATTCAAAAAGCCATGCACGAAGCGTTCGATGGAAAGCCCATTCCCGAGCATGCGATGACCATGATCGGGGCCACGCTTGGTTCGCCGGAATCATTGCTTGAAGTCGTTGCGGTAGCCGTCATTTGAAGAAGTCCGACAAGTACCACAGTGATTCGGGAGGACGAGCCTTGGACAGACGCAAGTTCATTGCCGGTGGGGTGGGGCTCATGACGGGAGCTGCCGTCCTGGGTGGCATCTGCGTTTCCGCCCATGCGCAGGAGATTGCGAGCGCAGGCACGGCGAGTATCGAGCGCATTCACCCTGATGGCTTGTTCAAATACGATGGCATGGCCCAGGTCGTGGCTGTCACGGGCGGCACGACCTTGCATATCTCCGGTCAGACGGCCATGGACAAGCACATGAATCTTGTCGGCGGCAACGATTACTACGCCCAGGCCAGCGCGGCGTTCGCCAATCTGAAGATCGCGCTGGCCGCGGGCGGGGCCAGCTACCAGAGCCTGGTCAGTACCACGATCCACATCAGGGACATCGGTCCCGTGGCCTTCGAAGGCATTCAAAAAGCCATGCACGAAGCGTTCGATGGAAAGCCCATTCCCGAGCATGCGATGACCATGATCGGAACCACGCTGAGTGCCCCGGAGATTCTGCTGGAGGTATCTGCGGTGGCGGTTATCTGAGACAACAGGGCGCGTGCTTTGCGGCGGCTTCAGTCCTCGATATGGAAGCCGCGATTGATGCGTGCGAGATCCTCCTGGCCCAGCCTCGCGGCATGCACGCGGCTGGGGATCGGGGTGCCGAGGGCGCGCTGCAGCGTGATCATCGTCTCGGCGGTCTTCACGGCGGTGCCGAGCGGGTTCACCACGGGCACCCGCTCGCCGCGGTGCTCCAGCACATGCCAGCCCCGGCTGCCGCAGACCTGTCCGAGCCCGCCACACGCGATCACGACTACATCGGCGCCATCGTCCACCAGTTCATGTGCCTGTGCCTCGAGGCGCGTGATCATCGCCTCCGGCCTGTCGAGGGCTTCGGCGAAGGACTCGGTGAAGCGCTTGCGCTCGGCGCGCACGCCCTGCGGAATCATGCGCGAGACGAGCCCCATGGCCTCGATCTGCCGCTGCACGAAGGCGACCTGGCCGGGCATGTCCGGCACGAGCGCGCCGAGGTGCTCACCGAGCTGACAGGCGTGGTGAAAGGTCGCTTGCGAAAGCCCGAAAACCGGCGTGCGCACGCGGGCGCGTGCCTCCCTGACGCCGGGGTCGTCGAAGCAGTTGACGACGATCGCGTCGAAACCCTCGCGGTCAGCCGCAATCACGGCACGGATCACCTCGTGCACCACGAGGTGCTGGAACCACGGATTGCGGAAGTCTTCGAGGTACTGCGGCAGTGTCACGGTGCCGAGCGTCGGGGCGCGCAACGCAAGCTCCGTGCCCGGTGCGAGCACGCCCGCGCAGCAGGCCTCGATGCTCGCACGGCCCGCCGCGAGATACTCCTCCGGTACCGGGGTGATGTTGAGCACACATATCTTCATGGACGCCGGCGCCCTCTCAGGGGTTGATCGTGACCTTGATCGCGCCGCCCTTGCGGTCGGCAGCGATCGCGAAGGCCTCCTCGGCAGCGTCGAGTGGCAGACGGTGCGTTATCAGGCACTCGGCGATGCGCGGGTTCATGGCCATTGCCGCCGCCGCCACGTCGACGTCCCGGCTGAGGCCCTGGCGACAGTAGCTCGCCGAACTCACGATGCGCAGTTGCTTCATCGAGAACTCGAAGGCCGGCAACGTCAGTCCTGCCCAGTAAGTCGCAAGCAGCAGCACGGTGGCGCCGGGGCGGCACAGGCGCACGGCCTCGGCGAGTGATTCCGAGGTGCCGGCGCAGTCGATCACCAGATCGTATTCGCCTGTCGGCTGCAACGTGGCGCCCAGGCGCTCGCCGGCCGCTTTCTGCCGGTCGTGGCGCGCCAGCAGGCACACCTCCCGGGTCGCGAGCCGTGCGATCGCGACCGCGCAGAGCCCGATCGTGCCGCCGCCGACGACGGCAACCCGGTCACGATGGGCTGGCCGCACCATCGCGATGCCGTGCACCGCGACCGCCAGCGGTTCGACCAGGCAGGCGTCGTGCACCGCGAGGTTGGAAGGAAGCGGCACCAGGCAGCGCTCGGGCACGATCATCTCCTCGGCCATGCCGCCGTCCTGGCCAACGCCGAGCACCGTCTGGGAGCCGAGCGTGCAGAGGTTGTACTCGCCGCGCTGGCAGCAGGCGCAGTGGCCGCAGGCTGCGATCGGTTCGACGGCAACCGCCGTGCCGTTGTCCGTGACGCCGGAAATCTCGTGTCCGAGCGTGAAGGGCAGCGGGAAGCCCATCGCAATCATGTGCAGGTCCGAGCCGCAGATACCGGCCGCGGCGATGCGCACCCGCACACCCTCGCCGGCGGGCGCGGGCACGTGCGCCAGGCATGCCTTGTGGTCCTTGCAGCGAACGGCTTTCATCTTCTTTCTCCGCTATCGTCAGGGCCGGCCGATCATCGCCCAATCCACGTTGAATGTCACCGTGAAACTCCGTAGCATCCGGGCCGGCCGCAAGGCGGGCACGTGCCGCGATTGCACGGGCATGATCACAACGAACCCCACGAAGAGACACTGCGCCATGTTCGAGCTGCTGTTTGGCCCCATCGCGCAATGGGGTTTTCTCGTGAGGGACATCGATGCCGCGATGAATGGAAGGATTGGTTGTCGAACTGCTGCAATCCGATCCGGACTACATCGCCGGCTACCAGGCCTGCGCCACCGAGGCGGCGAGCCGGGACGGCGCGAATCCCTGTCGGCTGGTGGATTTCGGCTGATGCGCGCGTCAGGGTGCTGGGCTCTGCTGCTCGCCTGGAGCGCTGCGAGCCTTGCCGTGGCGCAGGAGCCGGTCACGCTGGGCATCGCGGTAACCCGTCTCGAGGCGGGGCTCACCGCCGATCCCGTTGCGGCTGCTGCGGGCCCCGAGGCCACGGCGCGCTACGCTGCCGGCATCGTCGGCGCGGCGCTCGGGATCTGGGAACAGTCCCGGCACCTGGACAAGCCCTATTTTGCGCGCAGCCAGGGAATCGACGGCCGCGCCGGACTCGCGAATCCCGACAACATCTATGAGACGGCGCTGATCGTGGACGGTGGCGCTTACCGCATCCATGGGCGGCGCGGCACGCACGCGATGCTTACGTTCCAGCTGCTCGACGCCTATCCGATAGTCGCGCTGGGCCACAACCTGCTGGCGATCGATCTCGATGCCGAGGGGGTGCGGCCGGGCGCGGCGTTCGAATGGTGGCTCGGCGGCCCGGCACGCGAGGGACGTTGGCGCGCGCTCCCGCGCGGCGTGAGGGCGCTGTTGGTGCGCCAGAGCTTCGAGGACTGGTCGCGCGAAACGCCGACCACCGTGGCGATCGAGCGTCTTGATGCGGGCGCAGCGTCGGTCGATGCCTCGCTGCCGGGAGCCTCCGCGGCAGACCACGTGGCGGCGGCTGATCGCGTCTGGAATGGCAACTACCTGCCGATGATCAGAAGACTGCCGGTGAACGTGCTGCCGCCGCCGCGTGCGAGCGACACCAGCGCCGGCGGCCTTGCCGGGCAGCAGTCGGTGATGGCGCGCTACCGACTTGCGCCGGACGAAGTGCTGCTGATCACGGTGAAGGCAAGTCGTGCGCGGTATCAGGGTATCCAGCTCGGCGATCCGTGGTTCGTCACGCCGAACTGGATCGATCACCAGTCCAGCCTCACACGGGCGCAGGCCGCGGTGGACGCGGACGGCCGGATCCGCTTCGTGATCAGTTCCGGCGACCCAGGCGTGGCCAACTGGCTCGATCCGGCCGGTTTCTCCGAAGGGTATGTCTTCATGCGCTGGCAAGGACTGCCGGCGCCGCTGACGGCAGACGAGGAGCCGTCGGCGCAACTGCTCAAACTGGCCGACTTGCCGCTCTCGTTGCCGCCGGAGAGCCGTCGCGTCGATATCGCGGGGCGCGCGGTACAACTCGCTGCGCGCCAGTACGCCCCGACGCGTCGCTGAGTGGCCGCCCGGGCCTTCGGCGCCCCTGGTTTGCGTGGCAGGCCTCGGCACTGCTGGTTTCTGCTTTGGCGGAGGGATGGCTTATAGCTTAACGCCCGCCCGTTCGCTCACAATAGCTCCCTGTCGAACTCCAATCGTCGAATCACGGGAGAGTTTCATGATGAGCATGCTGGATCGTTTTCGTCTCGATGGCCAGGTCGCCATCATCACTGGCTCCGGCCGCGGCATCGGCGCCGCCTGCGCGCTGGCCTTCGCCGACGCAGGCGCCGACGTGGTGCTCTCGGCGCGTACGCAGAAGGAGCTCGATGCGACTGCGGCCGAGGTGCGTGCACGCGGCCGACGTGCGCTGGTGCTGCCCTGCGATGTGATGGACGCGGCTCAGCGCGAGGCGCTGGTCGCGCGTGCCATCGCCGGGTTCGGGCGCCTCGATATCCTCGTGAACAATGCCGGCGGATGGGGGCCCAAATCCGCGCTCGAGACCACTGACGAGGACTTCGAGACCTGCTTTCGCTTCAATGTCACCACGGCTTTCTCGATGTCGCGGCTCAGCGTTCCGCATATGGTGGCTACGGCGGGCAAGGGTGCGATCATCAACATCTCCTCGATGGCCGGCAGCCATCCGCAGCCTGGTTTCGTGGCCTACGGCGTGGGCAAGGCGGCGCTGTCATGGATGACCCAGGAACTCGCCCAGGACTTCGCGCCGAAGGTGCGGGTGAATGCGATCGGTGTAGGCGCCACGCGCACTACGGCGCTCACCAATTTCATGAACGACGAGATGGAGCGCACGATGGCGTCGCGCACCCCGATGGCCCGACTTGGCGATCCCGAGGACGTTGCGGCCTGCGCGCTCTACCTCGCCTCGCCGGCCGCGGCCTATGTGACCGGCGAGGTGATCGGAGTCAACGGCGGCATCGTGACCTCGCAAGTGACAATGCCGCGCACGAGCCTCTGAACGTCGGTGGCCACGGTTCCCGCGCGGTGCGGGGCCGCACGCGGTTACGAATGCCGCACGGCGCTTGTTGCCACGGCGCGGGTGATAGCGCCTGCGGTGATGGCGTGTGGGGCTGAATTTTGAGCTTGTCTGCGAGAGGCATGTAATAGCCGATGGAGGCAATCCGGAGCACAATGGCCTTCGGATGCAAAGCTCAACTCGAGGGTCGAACCATGAAAGCACTGAATACCTTTATCATTGCGCTGATTCTAGGCTGTTCGTCATTGGCGCAGGCGGACACCGCCAGCGACCAGTTTGAAGTCATGCAGTTGATCAACCGCTACACGTGGGGAGTGGACACGCTGGACAAGGCGGTATTCGAAGAGGTTTTTCTACCGGACGCAACAGCGCACTACATCGGAGTGGGTGCTGACGCCATTGATCTCGACGACCGTCTTGAGGGAATCGATGCCATTTATGCCTGGATCGTAAAAGGCGTCGGGCACAGGAAGGGGCACGATGGTCTTCCCTGGCACTTTGTCAGCAATCATATCGTGACTCTGAACGGCGACCAGGCGAAGCTGACCGCCTATATGCACAACCGCGTGCTGGCCGCCGGCGGCGTCTACTACGTGGATGCGGTGAAAACACCTGATGGCTGGCGCATCAAGCATCTCAAACTGGAAGAGCAGACCTGGAACAAGGACTACTACAAAAACGCGCCGCACAAAAACGTGAACTGAATGGATATCGAGTGCCCTTGAGCAGAACGGGAAATCCCCCGGCCATGCCGGGGCGGTGGTAAAACACATGAGCGCCCTGACCCACGACGAGTTGCTCGCGAGCATGAACCATCCGGGCTAGACCGCCAGGTCAACCTGCTGCAGCGTGCCGCTCGCGTAATTCTCGGTGATGAACAATCCGCTGCTGCGCACCGTGCCAAGCGTCTGGTTGCCGGCGTCGCGCAGCTCGAAAGGGGTTTCGACGCGACTCAGGTAGAGGGCACCGATCCCGAGCTCGGAGAGAGATTGCGTACTCTCCTCGCCAGCGCTGTTCCTGGCGTAGGCGAGGAGACGCGAAAATACCGGATCGCCCTCGTCGATGAAGCCATTGGCGTCGCTGTCGTGGCGCGCCAGGTCGGAGAATCCGTCACCGCTGCGTGTTCCGAACAGTTCCAGCCCGTTGTCGATCCGGCCGTTGCCGTTGCGATCGAGGGCGAGGAATGCACTGTTGCCGGTCGCAAACGAAATCTGTTCGGTCCGACCGTCGCCATCGAGATCGAAGGAATATTTTGCGCTGCTGAGTTGTGCGGCGTTACCGGCGAGATTCAGGATCAGCGGATCCTGGCGCTGGCCGCTGCTGACACCAAAGCTAATGCTGCTTTCGAAGCTGCGGCTCATCGTCAATTCGAGCGCGAGCGCGATCTGCGTGCCATCGGCGGTTGTCACCAAACCCGCGGCCTGAAAGCTGGTGGACTCGGATTCGCGGTAAAACACCGAGGAACTGTATTCGACGCTCAACGGCGGCGCGGTCGGCATTGCGGGTGCCGCGCTCTCCTGCGGCTCCCCGGTATCGATGCGGGCGACGTTGATCTTGCGTCCGCTGAGCGTCTCCACCAGCATCTTGAGCAGCAGCACTTCCTGCTCGAGCGCGAACTGCTCGGCGGCGGGATCGGCGCTGGTTGGCTCGGGCGCGGCAACCGCAGGCGGTGCCGGGCGGGCGCGCTCGATACGCAGCATCTCGCTGCGGCGCTGCTCGACGAGCGTGCTGTGCTGCCCCTGCAGGGCGATACGCGAGGCGACGATTTGCATGGGAGGCGAACGAACCAACCGGGTATGACGTCTCGTTAGCGGCTGAATCCGCTCGCGCTTTAGTCCGGATTGGCGCGGGCCGCGCTTCAGCCCGGCAGATCCCGGGACGAGTCGATGCTGAACGAGGCCCCGGCATCGATCGCAAGCAATTCCGCGAGCTGCGGCATGCAAGCTTCTAGTGCCGGGCGCAGCGTATGGGGGGGATTGATCACCAACACACCGCTTCCGTAGAGGCCGCTCGTTTCGTTGCGCGGCGCGCGGGGCTGGAGGCTCACCCGCAACCAGTTGCCGTTCGCGGTCGATTCCAGGCGCCGCGGAAGTTCATGCGCCTCGCGCCGCGGAATCACCGGATACCACACCAGGTACACGCCGGTGGCAAAGCGGGCGAGCGCCGAGCGCAGCGTGGTGATCAGCTGCGCATAGTCGCTTTTGAGTTCGTAGGACGGGTCGATCATGATCAGCGCACGTCGCGGTTGTGGCGGCAGCAGTGATTTGAGCGCGGCAAAGCCATCATCGTCGGCGACGCTTGCGGGAACCGGGCTGTCACGAAAGGCTTTTTCGAGGGCCGCGTAATCGGCGGGGTGCATTTCGTGGAGCCAGATGCGGTCCTGCGGGCGCATGCAACTGCGCGCGAACCAGGGCGAGCCGGGATAGTGGCGCAGCTTGCCGCCGGGATTCAGGGCGCGCACGATGCCGAGATAGCGCGCCAGCGGTTTCGACAGGCGCAGCGGATCTGCCTCCCAGAGCCGCGCGATGCCGGTGGCGGATTCTCCCCGGCTCGTGGCAAACCGGCTATCGAGTGCGTAGCGGCCTGCGCCGGCATGCGTGTCCACATACCAGAAACTCTTGTCCTTGATGGCGAGATAATCGAGCAGTTGTACCAGTACCAGGTGTTTAAGCACATCGGCGTGATTGCCGGCGTGAAAGCCATGACGGTAGCTCAGCATGGCGAGGTATCGCGCGTGTCCGTCGCAACGGCGCGGGCGGCATGGGTGTGTTTCGGATCGGTGACGCGCAATCGTTCTGTGAACATTTGTGAGCTTAACGCTGAGGGCGCGGCAGTCTATCATGCGTCCCGGATCAGCGATGTCCATATGCGCTCCGGGGAAATCTGAACGTCGTATGCAACAGCAGGGATTGCCGCGCACCGTCGTGGCGCTTGGTTTTGTCAGTCTGTGCATGGACACCTCCTCGGAGCTGATCCACAGCCTGCTGCCGCTGTACCTGGTGGGCACGCTTGGCGCCAGTCCGTTGCTGCTCGGGCTGATCGAGGGTATCGCCGAGGCCACCGCAAGCTTCATGCGCCTGTTCTCGGGTGCGATCAGCGATCGCCTCGGGCGCCGCAAACCGTTGCTGCTTGCCGGCTACGGGCTGGCTGCGCTCAGCAAGCCGCTGTTTCCGCTCGCCGACAGCGCCCTGACCGTGATGGGCGCGCGTTTCCTGGACCGTATCGGAAAAGGCATTCGCGGTGCGCCGCGCGATGCGTTGCTCGCCGATGTGACGCCGCCCGCGCTGCATGGCGCCGCCTTCGGCTTGCGTCAATCGATGGACACCGTGGGTGCGGTTCTCGGCCCGCTGCTCGCGATGGTGTTGATGCTGGTGCTGGCCGGCGATATTCGCGCCGTGTTGTGGGCCGCCACGGTGCCGGCCGGGATCGCGGTGTTGGTGATCCTGCGCTACGTGAAGGAGCCCGACAGCGGCGCTCCTGCCGATAGCGCGCGGCCATTGTGGCGCCCGGGCGAACTGGCGCGCTTGCCCCGGGTCTACTGGATGGCCGTGTTGCTGGGCATGCTGCTGACGCTGGCGCGTTTTTCGGAGGCTTTTCTGCTGTTGCGGGCGAGCGAACTGGGCCTCGCCGCGGCGCTCGTTCCGTTGATCCTGATCGCGATGAATGTCGCCTATGCAACGAGTGCCTGGCCCGTGGGCGTGCTGTCCGACCGGCTCGGACGCAAGCCGCTGCTGGGGCTGGGAATCGCGCTGTTGATCCTGGCCGATGCAGTGCTCGCGATTGCACAGACCCCGTGGCTCACCGCGCTCGGGGCGGTCCTTTGGGGCCTGCACCTGGGTGCGACCCAGGGGCTGCTCTCCGCGCTGGTTGCGGATACCGCGCCGGCGGCCCTGCGTGGATCGGCGTTCGGTGTGCTGCATTTCGCTGCCGGGATCGCGCTGCTGGTTGCCAGTCTCGTCGCCGGTTTCCTGTGGAGCAAGCTGGGTCCGCAAGCGACCTTTGCAGCCGGCGCGGTGTTCGCACTGTGTGCCTTGCTGGCACTGGTCGTGCTGCCGGCAACCGTGGCCGCATCCTCGTGAAGCCGGTTCTGTTGATGCGTCTGCTGGCAGTCGTCACCGGCGTGGTGAGCGCAACGTTTTTTTTGTTCGGGCTGCTCGACCTGCTGGTATTCGAGCAGGGAATTGCCCTTGATTTTCTGCTGCCCGGAGTTGCGGTTTTCCTCCTGTTCGCATGGGGCCTGAGGGGGGCGCGTGGCGCATTGCCAAGCGTCGTCAACCGCGACGCTTTGCTGCTGGTTGCGGGCACCTGGATGCTGTTTGGTTTGCTTTCGGCCATTCCGTTCCGGTTGATTTCGGGTTTGGGCTGGGCCGATGCCGTGTTCGAGGCGGTTTCGGGAGTGACCACCACCGGTGCCACGATTCTGGTCGGGCTCGACTCGATGCCGCGCGCCTTGCTGATGTACCGGCAGTTTCTGCAATGGACCGGTGGTCTTGGCGTGATCATCTTCCTGGTTGCCATTGCTCCCGATCTCAATGTCGGCGGCATGCGCCTGTTCAAGCTCGAAGTGCCGGGCCCGATGAAGGAAGCCAAGGTGGTGCCGCGGGCAACCAATGCCGCGCGCTATCTGTGGGGGGTATATGTACTGCTCACATTGCTCTGCGCCTGCTCGTATTACCTGGCCGGCATGGGTGTTTTCGACGCCTTGGCCTACAGTTTCACCACCATTGCAACCGGCGGTTTTGCCCCGCATGACGCGAGCATCGGCCAGTTTCGCAGCCCGGCCGTCGAATGGGTGGCCATCGTGTTCATGGCTGCGGGCGGGATCAATTTCGCGTTGCATCTCGGAGCGCTGAACCGCCGTCGCATGGGCGCCTACTGGCGTGACGAGGAGACCCGGCGCTTTCTGCAGATTGCCGGTGTGGGCGGGCTGCTGGCGGGGCTGCAGCTCTGGCATGCGGGGCTTGGCGACGGGGTGGGAGGCGCGTGGCGTCTCGGTATGCTCCATGCCGTGTCGTTCATGACCGGTACCGGTTATGTGTCGGGCGACATGGCGCACTTCCCGCTGGCACTCGGTTTCACGATGGTGATCCTGAGTTATGTCGGCGGCTGTTCGGGGTCGACCTCCGGTGGCATGAAGGTGGTGCGGGTGGTCATTGCCGCCAAGGCGCTGGCGGCCGAATTTCGCCAGATCCTCCACCCGCAGGCCATTATCACCACCAAGTATCAACGCCGGACCGTGCCGGCGGATATCTTCCGCAGCGTGTTCGGATTCCTGTTCTTCTACCTGGTGATGTCGATGCTGTTGATAGCCGTCCTGGTGATCGATGGGGTAGACCCCTGGACCGCATTCACCGCGATATCGGCCACGATCAACTGCACCGGACCCGCGTTCGGCGAGGCCAGCAGCAATTTCATTCCGCTCAGCGATCTTGGCATCTCGACACTGTCGTTCGCGATGCTGTTGGGACGCATGGAGCTGATGACCATCCTGGTGTTGTTTACGCCGGCGTTCTGGCGTGCCTGAATGCGCTCACAATGGCTGGGTGAGGGTGCGGGAAAGTTCCGCCGCTTCCTCGGGGGTGCGCACCACGTAGGGAATCACCAGCACCATCAGCTCGGTGCGGTTCTCGGACTCGCCATCGGTGCGAAACAGCTTGCCGATGACCGGCAACTGTCCAAGGATCGGCACGCCGCGCGCGGTGTTGCCACCAATCGATGACACCAGCCCGCCGAGCAGGATCGAACCTCCATCTTTCAAACTGACCGTGGTCTGGATACTGCGGTTGAAAATGGTCGGTGAATCGATGCTGCTGGTGGTGGTTTCCTGGGCTTGACTCAGCTCCTGGTTGACCTCCACATCCACGTAGCCTGAAGCGTGCACGGTGGGCTTGATCTCGAGTTTCACGCCAGTTCGGCGGTATTCGACGTTGTTCACGATCGGTGCATCCGGATTATCGATGGAGCGCGAAGACGAGCTGACTATCGGGATCTCGTCGCCCACATCGATGCGCGCGCTCTGGCCGCTCATCACCATCAGGCGCGGGCGCGAGCGGATCTCGGCGCGTTTGTTTTCGTAAAACAAATTCAGCACGGCACGGGTCTCCCCGGCATTGTCGAGGGTAAGATTGAAGCCCGAGCTGCCGATGCCGAGCCCGCCGAGTGTGCCGGCTATGGCATTGTAGGTGGTGCCGTTCAGCGTGATTGAACCGTCGGCGAGCCATTCGACACCGGTGGCTTCCTTGTCGGTCAGGGTGACTTCGGCGATCAGCACCTCGACCAGCACCGCCGGTGCCGGCCGGTCCATGGCGCGAATGGTAGGCAGCAGGTCCAGCCATTCCTGGCCGCTGCCGCGAAACACCACCGCATTGCGGTTTGCATCGACCACGAAGCGCCCGCTCGATGTGGCGCGACCGGCCGCGCGATCGCGCAGGCCCGCCGGCTCGCCCGAGTCCTGGTCCATCGCATCGCTCGGCTGTACCCGCAGCGGGCGTGAGGTCCTGCGCCCCGCGCCGGCGCCGCCTTCGAGCGAATTCAGTACCTCGACGATATTGTCCGCGGCAGTGCTGCTGACCTGGTAGGAAAAGATGCCGTCATCGATGCCGATCTGGCGCTCGCGATCGATGCTGTCGACCCATTGGCGCACGTGATCGAGAGTCTGCTGGGTCGGGGCGAACACGACCAGCGAATTGCTGCCCTCGAGCGGCAGGACGATCACGCTGCCGAGCGGCGGGCGCTGCGAGGCATCGTAGCCTTCCGACTGCAGGATGCGCTCGAGATCGTTGGCGAGTTCCTTCACCGGGACATAGGCCGGGCGCACGCTCATCGAAAACTTGCCGCGCATCAAAGGCTGATCGAGCGACTTGATGATGCTGAGCGCCTGTTCCACTTCCTGCTGCTTGCCGACCAGCACCACGGCATTGCGCACCGGGTCTTCCTGCACCTCGAGATCAAACCCGGCCATCACGCTGCCGAGCCAGCTTTTCACCTTGGCGTTGGATACCACCTCGAGCGGCACGAACATGAAGATCGGACGCTGGCTGTCGGGCACGTCGGGTAGCGTCCGTCCGCTGACCAGCAGCGGTGTCTGGCCGCCCTTGCTGGTCCTGTCGATCAGGAACACCAACACGCCGCCTTCCTGGTTGATCACCACGCCATAGGCGGCGAGCGTGGTGCGCGCGATCCGGAACAGTTCGGCCGGACTGACCGCGGCCGCTATGCGCAGCGTCACCAGGTCCGGTTGCTTGTGGATCTCCGGTTGCAGCGTGAATGACATTCCGAGTTGTTCGCCGAATACCTGGTTGATGAAGTTCGGCAGCGGGATATTGTTGTAGTTGACCGTGATCGGTGCGCCTTTCAGCCCGCTGGCGAGATCGTTGGCGGCAAGGCTCGAAACGCCCTCGTTGACGCGCACATGGGGCGTGGCGCTGTATTGGGTCGAGAAATCCGTCGGCACCGGTGCGCCCTGGTCAGGCGTCGTTTCGATCGGCTCGCGCAGCGGGGTATAGAACGCTTCCTTGGACTCGGCGTTCTTGTCGAATGCCGGACCCTTGCTGATACCGAGTTGTTCGCGATCGAGGTTCTCGCAGCCGCTCATCAGCACCAGCCACGCGCCCAGCAGCCCCCGCGCGGCGCGCGCGCGACTCGAGCTGGCGATCGGTCTGAACTGAAATATCACTGCGGGTTCCCATATAGATAAAGCGTGGCGCTGCCACTGGCCGTCTGCACGCTGATCGCATCGGCAGCGATCGAGCTGACCGTGACGCCGTCGACGACGCTATCGCCGGCGCGCAGGCGCAACAGGTCGGCGACTCCGCTACGCGATGCCGCGAGCGGCAGCAGCAGCGCGCTGCGCCTCGATCCGCTGCCCTCGATCCCGACCAGACGATAACTCCTTGCCACGGCCTGCGCTCCGGCCCCGCTCGACACCTGCCGGGTTGGCGCTGCTTTGCTGACACTGGCCGCGGGGGCACGATAGCGTCCCCAATGATTATAGTTGCCGAGCGTGCGCAGCGTCACAGCAGCATCAGGCCTGGGCGCGGCGCTGACCGCGGCGCTCGCATCGGGCACGCCGGGCTCACCGCGGGTCGCGCCCCAAGCGCCCATCAGGGTTCCTGCGCCCAGACTGAGCAGTGCACAACCGAGCGCCGCGCTCCACAGCAGCCACGAGGCGGGGCGGTTCACGGTGCCCGCTCCTCGCGTGTGACCACCACGCCGAGCTGCAGCCGCAGGGTCTGGCCGCGCTGGAGCGAGACGCTCAGCTGCTCGATCAGGATTCGTGGCTGGTGCTCGGCAATGGCCTGCACCATGCCCATCACGCCATCTTCCTTGAGTTTGCCATTGATTTCGGCCTTGATGCGCCAGCCATCGATTTCCGGGACCGGCTCGGCCGGTGAAAGTTTCAGGCGGTTCCACGCGAGGTGCTCGGCGGTGATGCGGCGCAACGCCGTTTGCAGATCGGCAGCCGCCAGTTCCGCCGAGCGTGCACGCCACGTTTGCGCTTCCCAGTGTTCGAGCTGGCGCCGCCCGGCATCGATGCGGCTCTGCCAGTCGCCACTGCCGGCGAGCGCATCGAGGCGCGCGGCGCGCCGCTCGAGAGGCGCGCGATCGGCCGTGGCCTGTGCGACCCGGTCGCCGACGAGCAGCGCGAGATAGGCGATGAGAATCGTCGGCACCATCAGCAACAGTGTCGCCAGGCGCCGGTTGGCGGCGAACTCGGACTGCAATTGCCGGCCCGCGTCGATCAGGCGGGTGGCCAATGTGCTCACGAGCGGCCTCCGGCCAGGGCTTCGCGCACATACAGCGGGGCGTCGGTGGCGCGCGGCGCCAGCGAGATCTGCAGCGTGATCTGGTCGGGATTCGGTGCCGGTGACACGCCGACACGGTCAAACCAGGGGCTGCGCTCGAGCGCCTCCACGTAGGCGCGGTTGTCCGGGGTCGCGTCCTGCAGCGTCACGCGCAGCGCACGCGGGCTGAACTCCCAGTCGAGCATGCGCTGGTAGCGGGCGCCCACCAGGTACTCGAATTCGGCGGCCGCTTCGATCGCGGATACCTGCTCGAACGATGCGGCGAGCGCGGCATTGCGGGCGGCGATAGCGAGTGCCTGCTCGCGCTGTTCGAGCAGCGGCGCGAGGTTCTGCTGCTGCGTGGCGATGCGGTTTGCGAGCCGATGGTTGGCGAGATGCGTGCCGCCGAGCACGCCGAGCGACCACAACAGCCACAGGCTTGCCAGTGCCAGCAGCGCCACACCGGCGGCGAACGGTTCGCGCAGCATGCGGCGCCAGTCGAAGGCGCGCCGGTCCCAGCGCGGGCCCGGTTCGGCCGCGACCACCGGCAGGTCGGCATCCGCGTCGAGCCCCGCCGAACGCAGGCACAGCGCGCGATGCTGTCCGGCCGCCGGCAGTACCGTGCTGAACACGAGTTCGTCATCGCACCATCGCTCGAGCACCATGGTGGCGCCCCTCTCGCGCAGACAGGCGTCGCGCACGGGCGAAAAAAACACCTGCTCGGGAACGATCTCCCACGCGCGTTCGGATTCCGGATCGGCGGCCATGGCGGCACGCACGCCCGCAGCATCCCAGCACCACAACGCGATGCTGCCGTCGCGATCCGCGGCATGCCAGCCCTGGTCGGGAAACGGCGAGAGCTGGCGGGCGCGCTCGGCTACCGCGCGCGCCCGGTGTCGTTCCGGGATCCTGGCCAGATCGAGGCGCGCGAACACGCAGATATCCGCTCCGACCAGCCACAGCGGGCGCTGCGTGGCCAATGCCACGCTGCTCGTGCCATCACGGTGCTGGCATCGAACGGGTGCTGAAGAGGTAGCTCGGAGCTTCATGCGCGTCGTCCTGGCTGCCTTGCCTGATTCGATAACTGCTTGTTATTTGCCACGGGCCGTTTTGGCTCAGGGGAGTTAATTGTAGCGCAAGCAGGTTGGCGTGCGAGGCGCCCTGGCGCCAGGTACGCAGTTGCAGGGTGTCGGACGGAAAGAAGCGGTATTGATCTTCGGCCCAGACCAACTGCACATCGGTGCGCATATCGAAATCGGGCAGGGCGCGAAACGGTTCCTCGCGCCGCAGTGCGACGATGCGTGCCGCCTTTTCCGCATCCATGCCGGGCAGGTGCGCGAGCAGGCTCTCGGGCATCACGTTGGGATTGAATGCCGCTACCCGGAGCGCCGAGAGCCAGTCGTGCACGCGAAACCCGGGGCGCGCGAAGAGCCATTCGCGCCAGCCCAGCACCCGGGTGATTTCCACCGCCGAGCGCAGCGCCGAATTGCCCGGGGGCGGTTCCGACAGCGCGGCATACTCCGGCGCCTCGGCGCCGTCGAGACGGCGCAGCGAGTTGCTGTCGCGATAATCGGCCAGCGCATCGAGCAGGCGGCTGACCCTTGCTTCGTCGGCATCGAAGACCTGCAGCAGGCGCTGCAGATCGACCTGCGATTCGCTGTTCAGCGCGATCAGGCCGCTCTCGTCCTGCAAGGAAAAGCGGACCTCGCCGAGGCCGCGATAGGCGCTGCCGTCGAGCGCGATTTCACCGCCGATCGGATCGATTCGCAGTTCGTCCTGAGTGCTGTCCGGTTGTGTCTCCCCGGGCGCGGTGGTGGTAAGGCCGGCGCGGGTGTATCGCTGGGTGCCGAGCAGATACAGCAGGGTGTTGCGGGTGCTGAGCATATCGAGCTCATCCTGGATGCGCAGCCGGATCAGGCGCGCCTGCTCCAGGCGCGCATCGACGTGGCTGTCCAGCATCCCGGCGAGCAGCAGCACGATAACCGCGGCCCACAAGCCGAGCACCAGCACGAACCCGCGCTGGCGCGGGTGGGCCATGCGCTGGCGTGGCTGCATGCTATTCGTCGTCCGGTATTTCATCGTCGGGACTCGCGAACGCCACGCGCACGGTCAGCAGGCCGATCTCCAGGTTGTCACCGTCGTCGAACACCAGGCGCACGCGTTCGGGCAGCGCGTGACTGTCATCGGCGGGCCAGCGCGGATGCCACTTCGCCTCCGCGTCCTGGTACTCGAAGCGCAACAGCGCAGGCAGCACCGTGACCGCCACGTGCTGCTCGCCTTCCTGGTAATCGAGCCCGCGATCGGGGCGTATGTTCCAGGCGATGCCGGTCGCGATGCCTTCGGATCCAAGCAGCGGGCGAAAGGTCTTCAGCTGCAGCGTGGAGGATTCACCGATGAATTCGTCGCGCTCCCCGATGTTGGCAACGGCGGTGCTCAGCGTCTGCTGGATCCAGAGGCGGCATATCAGTTCGCGATAGATCTGGCCCTGGTCCGCGGAGACGCGCTGAAACAGGCCGAGTCCCTGTCCGATTCCCTGCATCACCAGCGTCGCGGTCAAAGCCGTCAGCACGATCACGACGAGCATCTCGACCAGCGTGAGCCCGGTGATGCGGCGCCTCACTGCGAGCCCCGCGGCTCTCGAGTGCGGGTGTGCTGCACCAGGCGCAGTTCCGGCGTTGCAATCAGACGCTCGTGGCTGAACACCGACAGCATCACCCGGTACAGCGTCAGTTCGTAGAGCCCCTTGCCACCGACGCCGGTGCGCGAGGGGCGGGTGGCTTCGATCGGCTCGGCCTGCCAGTCGATGCGGAACTCGCGCCACTGGATGCTGCCCGCCGGCCGTCCACCGAGGTCCGTCTGCTCCAGCGTGCCGAGCGCCTGGTGCAACGCGGCTTCTTCCAGCGCGAGATCCCGCACCCGGGTCAACGAGACGATATTCCCGGCGACCCAGGCATAGGCACCGAGGATCGCCACCGCGACGATGGTGAGCGCGACGATCGCTTCGAGCAGGCTGAAGCCGCGCACGCGATCCCGCATCAGCCGCCACCGCCCACCATGCACAACGGTGGCGCGAGCTCGAGATCGCGCTCGCCCTGCGGCGTCAGCAAGCGCACCCTGCCACCGCTGCATATCCCGTTGGCGCGAATGTACACCGCATCGACTTCGGCCAGCGACCAGCCCGCCGGGAGTTCGAGGTGGCGCGCGGCGAGTTCCTCGAGGGTTCCCTCCTCACCGAGCGCCCAGGCCAGCAGCGGCAACGCGCCGATCCCGTTGCTCACTTCCTGCAGCGCGCTGCGCGTTTCGAGGCGTGTGTAAACCCGTCCCAGGCCGGGCGCGGCCAGCGCAAGGACCACGCCGAAGACGATCAGCACCACCGTGATCTCGATCAGGGTGAAGCCGCGCGAGCGACGGGTCACGGCAGGTAGCCGATATCGGCGGCCAGTCCTTCGCCGCCGGGTGCGCCATCGGCACCAAACGAGTAGAGAGTGAACTCCTGTCCGCCGGCGGGCTCATCGCGGTACTGATAGGGATTGCCCCAGGGGTCGGTGGGCAGGTTCTCGTCGAGATAGGGTCCGGCCCAGGTCGGCGCACCCGCGCCCTCGGGACGCTGCTGCAGCGCTGCCAGCCCCTCCTCCGCGTTCGGGTAACGGCCCACATCGAGGCGGTAGGTCTGCAGCGCGGTTTTCAGCATGCGCACCTGCGTTTCGGCGGTACGCACCTTGGAACTGTCGACCTTGCCGAACAGCCGCGGACCGACCAGCCCGGCGAGCAGGCCGAGTATGACCAGCACTACCAGGATCTCGATCAGTGTGAAACCCGTCTCGCGTGTGCGTCTGTTCATGCCGTTCTCCCGGTTCGTGATGACGCGCCGCGCCGCCTAGCCCGGATTATTCGCGAATTCACAAATGAGGAAGGTCCCATCTGTGCTAAAAAGACGTTGCAACACGGCGTTTTCGGCACATCAAGGACCTTCCGGTGCAAAACAATACCACACGACAGTCTGTTGTTTTCAACGATCTCTTCGGCAAGCAGGTCGTTGCCCGGTTCGATCAGCCCGACAGCAGTTCCGATGGCGGCGCAGTTCTGCTCAAGGCCTGCGATGAACGCCTCGACCTGACCCGTGCCATCGCGGCCTGCGTCGCGGATACGCGCCAGGCCGGCAAGGTGGTCCACTCCTTCGAGGACCTCGTGCGCCAGCGCGTGTTCGCGCTCGCCCTCGGCTACGAGGACTGCAACGACGCGGCGCGCATCGGTGCCGATCCGGTGCACAGGCTCCTGCTCGAGCGTGATCCGATCACAGGCGAGGCGCTCGCCTCGCAGCCCACGCTCTCGCGCTTCGAGAATGCGCTCGGCCCGAAGGCACTGATGCGCATGGGCTGCGCGCTGGCCGACACCGTGCTCGATGCTGCCATCGAGACGGTGGCTCAAAGCAAGAGCCGGCCCGTCGTTCACTCTGATCGTGGCGCCCACTACCGCTGGCCTGGGTGGCTATCAAGGATCGGTGATGCGAACCTGATTCGCTCGATGTCTCGCAAGGGGTGCTCGCCAGACAACGCTGCATGCGAAGGCTTCTTCGGACGGTTGAAAGCGGAACTGTTCTACCCTCGGGATTGGAAGACCACCACCATTGAGCAGTTCATCCAGGTAGTCGATTCTTACATCCGCTGGTACAACGAGAAGCGGATCAAGATATCCCTTGGCTCTCTCAGCCCCATCGAATACCGAGAGAGTCTTGGACTTACGGCATAAAATAAGTCCAAGTTTTTATCCGCACCCCCGATGTGAGATAGAGACCAGTGTGAGCGATCACGCTTGCCGTGTGATCGGCGTATCCGCTATAGTCTGACCATTCAGGTCAGAGGTGGCCGCTATGCAGAGCTGGCAAATTCAGGAAGCAAAAGCACGTTTTTCGGAAGTGGTGCGCGGCGCCGAACACGAAGGCCCGCAGGAGATCACGTTGCATGGCCGTCCAGTTGCCGTGCTGGTTTCGCGAGCCGAGTACGACCGCTTGGCGGGAACCGGTCTT
This sequence comes from Gammaproteobacteria bacterium, assembly GCA_016705365.1. Classification (NCBI taxonomy): domain Bacteria; kingdom Pseudomonadati; phylum Pseudomonadota; class Gammaproteobacteria; species Gammaproteobacteria bacterium. The sequence goes on from JADIYI010000008.1 coordinate 974,603, forward strand.
TCGCTGGTCGATTTCATGCGCCGCTCGCCGCTGCATTCCCAAGCCGATATCGAGTTCGAGCGCGAGCCAGGCTTGACGCGCGAGGTAGCGCTCTGAGCTACCTCGTAGATACCAATGTGCTCTCGGAGCTCAGCCGTCGGGAGCCCGATAGCGGGGTAAGCGAGTGGTTTGCGCAGCGTCCCGCCACAACCCTCTACATCAGCGTGCTGACGCTGGGCGAACTGCGCAAGGGCGTAGAGCGCCTGGTCGATGAGCCGCGCAGGACACGCCTGTTCGATTGGCTCGAAGTTGAGGTCCCGGCATTCTTTTCCGGTCGCGTGCTCGACATCGACGCGGCGGTGGCAGACTGCTGGGGCAGATTGCTGGCGAAAGCCGGAAGGCCGCTGCCGGCAGTGGACAGCTTGCTCGCAGCGACTGCCATACATCACGAGTTATCACTCGTGACGCGCAACAGCCGCGACTTCGAATTGCCGGGTCTGACCGTAATCAATCCTTGGATCTCGCTACGATAAAGCCCACTCATTTCCGCGAGCACAATACGTGAGATTCAACCGTACTGTGGCGGGCAACAGGCACCGCCATCTGCGCCGGTGGTTCGCCTCAGCAAACACCAATTCGGCATCACATGCGAAATGAATTTTGTCGATGAGGCATAAATAGCGGCCAACTTCACCATCCACATGAGCGAGCACACTTAAGACCCGCGCCTGGGGCGATTCATGCAGGCGGATATCGTTGTTCAGAGCCCCATCGATACACAGGACTACAACCGCTACAGCTACCTCAGCAACAATCCGCTCTATGAGACGGATCCGAGCGGGTATGTGCGCGCTGGAGTCGTGGCTGTGTAGTCGGGGTGTCACGCGATCAGGGTGGGCATTCGGACGGCGTGCAGGAGTGGGAACACCGGGATGAGCACCCCCGGGCTGCCCTGAGGACTGCATTGGAGTCGGAGTGGCCAATGATCGAAGTTTAGATCGCTCCTGCCGGGCTTACTGTTGCTCGACCGTATGCCTCAGGGCCTGCAGTGGCGGCAGAATCTCGGGGACGTCAACTCGAATGATGCTCCAGAGAGTGTCGTCGTCGATGCCTAGATAACCGTGAATGAGGCGATTGCGGGTCGCGATGATCATTCGCCAAGGGATTTCGGGATGCGCCGCCCGTATTTCGTCCGGTACATGGGTGGCGGCTTCACCGATAAGCTCCAGGTTGCGCAGCGTCGCGTCATAGGCGAGGCCGCTCGCAACGAAACCGGACTGGTCCAGCCTTCGGTGTATGTCAGCACCCTGCCGGCGAAATCCAGCATGTCGTCCAGATAAAAGCGCCATTCGCGCAGGGAGGTATCAGACAATGAGCCGCTCCCGTTCGATGTAAGGACGTAGCTCCGGACGCAAAGCTTTCTCGGTAACCAGGTCGATTGGGCACCCGAGCAGGTCCTCAAGATAGAACTGCACGCCGAAGTAACGCCTGGAGGTTGCAGGACCATCAAAGGCGACCAGAACATCGACATCACTGTTGGTCGATGCTGCATCGCGGGCGGTCGATCCAAAAAGTGCCAGCCGAGTCACGCCGAATTGGGCCTGCAATTCCGGCTTGCTGCGGCGCAACAAATCGAGCGCTCGCTGTCTGTTCATCGAAATACACCAAGGATCGACTTCACTTTTTCGGTTCCGCGCAAGTCCGAACCCGTCAGTTGCGGCATCTGCGTACAGAAATGTCATGCATCACAACACCTTCAATTCGGCGCAAGACGCTCTGTTAGGAGGAGTGCCAAGTGTACCCTACACTGGCCGGTCCGCAGCCAACAAAACGAGTGATTGCCTGGCGGTTGGCGGAAGCCATGAAATCCAAGAGCGTCACCCGGACTGAAATGGCGGCCCGCATGCACACCAGTCGCATGGTGGTAAATCGGTTGCTGGATGCGAATGACACAAGTGCCGCACTAGGGATCCAGTTGCGGTTGGAACTGTGCAGCTGAAATAGCGCTATCGAAGCGCGTTGACAGTGCGAACTCCGTACTCCGCCAATCTGGCATCTGCGGTGATTAGCTCCAGGCCCTCGGCCTGGGCCTGCGCGACCAGCATCCGATCGAACGGATCGCGATGTAGCTGCGCCAGAGAACCGGCACGCTCTCCATGAAAGAGCGTGATGGCCAACGGACTGAAGCCCTCGTCCTCGATGATCGCTCCGAGATCCGCAGGCGCCTCCAGCTTTCCGAGTGATTTCTTGATCGATATCTCCCAACTGCTCACGGCGCTCACGAATGCGTCATTGCGCTCGTCCGCTATTATCGTTCGCGCATCTGGACCGAGGCGCGGATCGTCCCCGAGCCACCAGAGTAGCGTATGCGTATCGAGAAGCACACGCCTCATGATTGGCCCTCGAAGGCCTCGATTACATCGGCAGGTGTGTCATCGAAGTCATCGGCCAGGCGAATGCGCCCAGCCAGGCGACCGGCGCGGCGCGGCTTGCGCTGCTCGCGGTGTGGCAACAGGTCGAGATATGGCTTGCCCGCCTTTGCAATGATCACGATCTCACCGCGCTGAGCCAGCTCGGCGAGTTCCGAAAGTCGGCTTTTGGCCTCATGCATGTTTACCTGGGTGATTCCCATGTGCGGAAACCTCAGTGGAGGGCAATATAGGTTAGCTAATCCTAGCTAATGTGTTGCATGTGAGCAACCGTAAAAGCCCGCGCCGCACACTCTTTTGCAGCGGATGGGTTCCACACGCCGCGAAATGTTCGCGCTGCCTTCGGTGACAGCTACTTTTCGTGCCAGCAGGTATGGGCAGGTGCAGCGCCGAGCCTTGTAGCTCCTCGCCGACCGCGTGGCAGCGATGTCATCCATGCGGATGGCGCGAAGACCACACCAGCTTGTCAGCATGGCGAGCCACCAACATTGCTGCAATCCGGCAGGACTGGCTGATTGCGGATTGCTCCTTTGCACCACGGAGGGCGCGGGCGCTGCAGGTAACTTAAAGCGATTGCCTAACAGTATTGATATCGGTATTCTTTGCCGATATTCAGTACTTTTCGGATGCACCATGAACAACACGCTCACTGCTGCTGAAATCAAGCGCCGCGGCATGGCGGCCATCGAGGAGGGCCTACGCAAAGGGCCCGTGCATATCGTCAAGCGCAACAAGCCCGCCGCCGTGGTGCTTTCTGAGGACGAATACCAGCGTCTCACTCAGGGCAAGGCGCCAAGCGGTGGCGGGATGACCGCAATTCAATGGCTGCTCGCACAGCCTTCGAGCGGCAAGCGAAGCAAGGCACGAATAGACGCAGACTTGGCCAGCGAGCGCTCCTGGTGATTGCCTGCTTCGACGCGAGCGCGCTGATCTACTTGATCGAGGGCAAGCAACCGTTCGCGGGCAAAGTGCGACGAGAATTGAGCACCATAACGAAAAAGCACCCTGAGCTCGTCTCCGCGCTAAGCCGCATGACGTGGCTGGAGTGTCGGGTCGGACCGATGAAAGCCAATGATCTGACCACGCTTGCCGCGTACGATGCGTTCTTCGGCCGGCCAGACCTGCTCTGGGTGGAACTGACCAGGGATGTTGTCGAATTAGCTGCCGCTATTCGCGTCAAGCATGGACTGCGAACACCCGACGCCCTGCAAGCCGCGAGTTGTTTGCAACTTGGCTCGGATCACATATTCCTGACGGGCGACAAAGCCTTCCGCAGGGTCCACGGTCTGAACGTGCAAGTCGTGGGTTGACTGAGCTTAGCTCCTGATTCTGCTTGCGTCGTACGGGCGGCGCGCTGATTCACGCCGCTGCCCCGAGGTACTTGTTACGCCATCCATGTGGATGCATGAGGTTGGGCCAAAGTGCCCTCGCCCGGAATCCGCTCATAGCATCGCCTTCAGATCCTTGATCATCAGGAACAGGTGATACGGATCCGTCGGACTGGGCTCGAATTCCCAGGACAGGTACCACTGGCGCGCGGCATCGTCCTTGGCGTGAACGAGCAGACAACGGATTCCCGCGATATCCGCAGCCTGAACAGTGCGCAATAACGCGTCACGGAGCAGCGCCTGTCCCAAACGCTTGCGCTGATGGTCCTGGTCCACGGCAAGGCGGGCGAGAATCATTACCGGCACGGGGTGGCGAGCCAGCCCTTTGCTTGCCCTCGTTGGCGCGGCCTGCGGTTCAACACTGCCGACCGTCAGACTATAGAAGCCGGCAGCAACGCGGTCGCCCTGGCAGCAGACGTACGTTTGGGCGCTATTCGCTCTCTGGTTCACCAGCGCCAAGCGCTGCAGGAATTGATTGAGCGCGGGCTCTGCGCAATCGAACCCATCAACCTGGTCCTCGGCACCGAGCTTGTGAATTGCGGAATAGCCCGACGTCAACCCGACACCCCGGGGTCGCTGAGGAGCTTCTTGAGCCGGGGCTTGTTCTGCACGGGTCGGTCCAGCGCCGCCTGAAAGGCGCGCCACTGCGCCTCCCCCAAAGTGAATTGTCGGCGGTCCGCAAGTGCCTGCGACGCTGCGACCACAGCGGCGTCCAGCAGGAACTCGCTGACACTCTTGTGCGCTGCGCGCGCTGCTTCCTGCAGCAGTTGCTTCACCGCGGCGCTTGCGCGCACATCGATGCGCTCGGACTTTGAAACCTTCAGGGAGCTCACTTATCACCTCGTCGAACACGGAATGCCCACATCTTATCGCCCGGACAATGTACGGACAACAATTTATTGAAGCGGTCAGACAACACCTCTGGCTCCCGCGGCGGGTGGCGCCGACGCATCTGCCTCCCGCGCCAGCGGATGCGTCCGGGCATAGACCGCGCGCAGTTCCCGCTGCGAGACATGCGTGTAGAACTGTGTCGTGCTGATATCCGCATGTCCCAGAAATTCCTGGATGTAGCGGATATCGGCCCCGTGATCGAGCATGTGCGTTGCCGCCGAATGGCGGAAAACCGAGCAGGCACCGGAAACCAGCGCACCGCTGCGTCGAATGTATTGCCCGATCTTGCGACTCAGCGTGCTGCGGGAGATGCGTGTGCCGTAATTTGACAGGAACAGCGCCTGGCCGCTCTCGTCGCATTCAAGGGCAGGACGCACCTCTCGAAGATAGTGATGCACCCACTGGCAGGCACGTGCATGCATCGGGACCCGCCGGTCGTGCCCACCCTTGCTCCGACGGACCACGACGGTACCGACCTCAAGGTCCACGTCGGGGAGATCGGCGGTGCGCTACTCGCATGGCACCCGCTGGGCTACGGCATCTGGCAGAGCGCGGTGTACGGTGCCATCGCGGGAGGATCGAGCGCGGCGGTCAACGGCGGGAACGTCCTGCAGGGGGCGGCGATCGGCGCCTTCAGCGCGGCGGCGTTCGCGGGGCTGGATGGCGCCGGGTTCGGCTGGGGAGCCGCAGGGGATGTCGGGCAACATACGCTCAACATTGCCGCCAGTGGCGTTTTGGGGGGAACGATAACCGTGTTGCAGGGAGGGAAGTTCGCAAATGGGGCTATGACGGGGGCGTTTATGGCGGCGGCTGCGGAGATCGGCAGCAGCAGCGGAGACTACTCCGAAGGCGACGGCCTCACCTACCAGGATTCGGACATTAACGATCCGACCGGATATTACGATTCTGAAGGGAACCCGTTACTTGCGATGAACTTACCGTCCGCACCCCAAGGGCTTGTTGATGGAGTAACGGGGTTTGGCGACGGCGTTTATAGAAGTATCACTTTTGGATTCGGAGATCTCCATGCGGTTCGTGGCGCGTTGAGTATTGACGAAGGGGTCAATTACGAATCTGGGCTGTATAGCGCTGGTCACGTTGCTGGGACCGTCGAAGGTGGAGTCGCCATGGGAGGTGCAGTGGCGGCAAGAGCCGGATTCAGTACATGGGTAAGGCGTTACCCTAACGCTGGCGGTGCAGGAGTTGGCGTGGACCGGTATGGCAAGAACCTGATTAGAGCTGACTGGCACAAATTCAAGTTGGACGGGGAGATGGTAAATCGCCCGCACATTGATGTTCCGGGAACGGTTAAGCACTGGCCATGGTAGTGATGATGAATGCATACAACGAATGGAAATCGATAGTTGCGAAGATCTGCCGTAGGGCACTTGATGGGTCGATGACAATCGAGGAATTCTACGAGCAGTGGCCAAATGGGCAGGAGGATTCCGAATTTGCCAGGCTGGTTTATGGAGACATTGAAGATGGGGTCCAGCACTTTCCGGCAAAACAAATATCGGGTAAGCCGGACTATGAGCTTTGGAGGTCGTCAGATATTTATCGAAGACTTGTTATAGCAAATGAGGTTCTGAAATTGGATCTTGATGAACCAGGATTACTCGAAATTCGCAGCCTTCTTTTGAATGACAACAGCGTACCGATAAAGGACATGTCGACAAAAGCGGCACGGCTCGGTGCAAAAGGAGTCGGCGTTTGACGTTACATTTGCCATTCTCTTCTTAGCCGCAATTTCCCCATCCACCGCGCGGCACTACCGGGCGGTTCCGTTTACGCTTTCCGCAAATGTCGCCGGCTGGTTGATCGGTCTTCGTTGCTCAGTGCGGCCAGGGCTGAAGCGCGGGATTCGTGAGATCGCGACTGCCGCTCATCACGGCGAGGACCAGGACATGATCCGCTTCGACGGAATACATCACGCGATAGCCCTGGACGATCAACTCGCGGGTCTGCCGGGTATCGTCTTCCGGCACATGCCGCCCGCTTTCCGGAAACTCCCCCAGCCGCCGCGTGGCGCGCAGGATGCGCTCGGCGAAGGCGTGGGCGTAATGGACGGAATCGCGACTGATGTAGCGATGGAGGTCGTCGAGATCGTCGCGTGCCGGATCGGACCACTCAACGCGCATGAGGCAGGAAACGCCGTTCCATTTCTTCTTGTGAGGTTACCCGGCCTTCCTTGGCCGCTTGCCGCGCGCGTTCGAGTTTCTGACGGACGTACAGCGCATACATCGCGTCATCGAGCGTGGCCTGTTCCGGCAGGTGATCGGCGATGTTATGCACGATTTGCTTGACGCTTTGCATGGGCTTCTCCTCACGAGGCCTGTTACAACACGGTATCCAGCATCTCCATGACGAAGCGCTGCTTGGGCTTCGGCACTTGCGCGATGCGCTGCCCCAGCGGCTCATGGAACGCCTTGTCGTCGGCTGCCACGATCGTGATCCACTGCGTTAAAGAGTGGCATGAGATTACTCGCGGCTGGTGAAAGTTCGATTGACAAAATTTTACTATCGGGTCCGCCGTCCTCGAAATGACAGCGTACGGCATCCCTTACGCGGTCGTGGAGTTCATCCTCTGGCTCCGCTTGCGTGTGGATGGATTCTCCAACCGCGTGGGCACTGAAGCCGCCTTCCGGCGCATTCTCCACTACAAAAGCAATTTCGCTCATTGCCGTTTCCTCTGCCCCCATAGTGCCAGCAGTACACCCTGTGTAGCTAGCCCTGGGTTCACGACTGGGTTCACGACCAGGACTCTGGGTCGACGACCCCCTACTGCCCGCGCGCCAGCGGATGCGCCCGGGCATAGACCGCGCGCAACTCGCGCTGCGAGACATGCGTATAGATCTGCGTCGTGCTGATATCCGCGTGTCCGAGAAATTCCTGGATGTAGCGGATATCGGCCCCGTGATCGAGCATGTGGGTTGCTGCCGAGTGGCGGAACACCGAGCAGGCGCCAGAGACCAAACTGCCGCTGCGCCGAATGTATTGCCCAATTTTGCGGGTCAGTGTGCTTCGGGAGATGCGTGTGCCGTAATTTGACAGAAACAGCGCCTGGGCGCTCTCGTCGCATTCAAGGGCAGGACGCACCTCTCGAAGATAGTGATGCACCCACTGGCAGGCACGTGCATGCATCGGGACCCGCCGGTCGTGCCCACCCTTGCCCCGACGGACCACGACGGTACCGACCTCAAGGTCCACGTCGGGGAGATCGAGCCGTGTGAGCTCAACACGGCGTATCCCGGTGGCGTAGAGCACCTCGACGAGCGCGCGATCCCGGATGCCCCTGATACCCCGGCGCTGCGACTGGGTACAAATGACTTCGATCTCACGCACACTGAGGATGCCGCGCGGCAGTCGCCGGGGTAGCCGGGGCAGAACGAAATCTGCCGTCGGGTCGGTCCGGATCAGCCGGCGGCGATACAGCGCCTGGCAGAGCAACAGCACGGCCGTCAGACGGTTGCGGATCGTTCCCGGGGCAAGCGACGCATCGAGCGCACTGCGGTGGGTGACCAGTGAACGGCGGTAGGCTTCCAGCACCGAGGCGCGGAGCTGGTGGGCGTGAGTGAAGCCCGCGATCGCGCACCATCGCACGAACCCATCGAGAATCCAGCGTTTGTTCGCAATGGTCAAGCTGCTCTGCCCGCGGGAGAGGCAGTCATCGAGATACAGTACTGCAGCGTCGGCAAGCGGACAGGATCGGTGTATGTGCATGAGGTCACCTCCAAGGAGGGTTACCGGGTAGACACACCGAGAGCGAAAATGGTTCTTCGCTTCTAACTCAATCTGTCGCAATTGCAGGGCGCCTTGCCGCAAATTCGATCCTGTGCGCGAGCCGCGACCTTGCGACATAGCGGCCTGCGCCATCCATGTGGATGAACTCGCGTCTGCGGGCGTGCGAATGGCAGGGTGCCTGGCATTTAGCGAACCTGGCACGGCCGCATTCAGCCGATCCTGAGTGATGAAATCGCGCAGCGCGATTGCGCCGGTGCCACTAACAATACCCGCGGTTGGCGGTGTTAGACTAACTGCCAAGCAAGGCAGCACCGTGTGCCTGTCGCTCGATTTCCGAGGAGTTGACCATGCAGATCCAAAGCGTCAAGCAGAAAGCCCTTGAAGCGATCCAAAAGTTGCCGGACACGGCAGACATGGAGGAGATCATGTACCGGTTGTACGTGCTGGAGAACATTGGCGCGGGCAACGGGACGCCATCGAGGGGAACACTCAGCGGGTTGAGGATGATTGAGGATATCCAGTCGTGGTGACGTGGACGGCCCACGCCAAGGCTCAGCTTCGCCATATTCACGACTATATTGCCCAAGATTCGCCGCTCTACGCGATGCGAGTCAGCGAGGCCCTGGTGCAAAAAACCAGTGGCCTGGATGCGTTGCCCCGCTTGGGACGGGTAGTCCCTGAGCTAAACGACGACACCGTGCGCGAGTTGTCGCTCTACTCCTACCGGATCCTCTATCAGATCAAGAATGACTAACTCTGATCGAGGTATTGCCGTCATCCACAAGCGGCGGGATTTGCACGCCGGAGAAGGGCCCAGAGGGGCTTGATAAGCCGAAGCGAGTGGTGGCGTAGGGGCGTTCCCTTACTATTCACGTGCCAACGGATGCGTTCGTGTGTAGACCGCGCGCAGTTCGCGCTGCGAGACATGCGTATAGATCTGCGTCGTGCTGATATCCGCGTGTCCGAGAAATTCCTGGATGTAGCGGATATCGGCCCCGTGATCGAGCATGTGGGTTGCTGCCGAGTGGCGGAACACCGAGCAGGCGCCAGAGACCAAACTGCCGCTGCGCCGAATGTATTGCGCAATTTTGCGGGTCAGTGTGCTTCGGGAGATGCGTGTGCCGTAGTTCGAGAGAAACAGCGCCTGGGCGCTTTCCTCGCCTTCAAGGCCGGACGCACCTCCCGGAGATAGCGCTGCACCCAACTGCAGGCCCGCGCATGCATCGGCACCCGCCGGTCGTGCCCGCCCTTGCACGACGGACCACGACGGTGCCGACCTCGAGGTCTACATCGCGGAGATCGAGACGGGAGAGCTCGATGCGCCGTATGCCTGTGGCGTATAGCACTTCAACGAGCGCGCGATCCCGGATGCCCCTGGAGCCCCTGGCGCTGGGACTGGGTACAAATGACTTCGATCTCCGCACACTGAGGATGCCGCGCGGCAGTCGCCGGGTAGCCGGGGCAGAACGAAATCTGCCGTGGGGTCGGTCCGGATGAGCCGACGGCGATACAGCGCTTGGCAGAGCAACAGCACGGCCGTCAGACGGTTGCGGATCGTACCGGGGGCGAGCGACGCATCGAGCGCACTGCGGTGGGTGACCAGTGAACGGCGGTACGCTTCCAGCACCGAGGCCCGAAGCTGGTGGACACAGGTGACCTCCTCTCGTGCGCACCAGCGCACGAACCCATCTAGTATAGATCGCCATAAATAGTGTAACATATAGGCTCTTGCAGACAGAGAGGGCTTTTTGTGCGCGTTGCAGTAAAAATTGTCTTATCCGACGAGGAAGTTGCGCACCTGAGCAAACTATCAAAGTCACGCTCGGTATCGGTCCGCCTCGCAGAACGTTCGCAAATTGTCTTGCTGGCCGGCAAGAGTCGAACGAACGAAGAGATTGCTGAAGCGCTGGGCGTTACAAGACAGAAGGCGGGTCGCTGGAGACAGCGCTACGCCGAGAGTGGAATCGATGGCATCAGCCAGGACGCACCGCGACCAGGGCGCAAACCGAAGATCAGTTCACGCAAGGTTGCCCAGGTGATCAGGCTTACAACGCAAACGACGCCGGAAAATGCCACCCATTGGGGCCAGCGCCTGATGGCGGAGAAAGCAGCCATTAGCATGTCAACGGTGGCCCGGATCTGGAAGCGCCACGGCTTGAAACCGCACCGGATAAGCACGTTCAAGCTATCAAACGATAAAGAGTTCGCCGAGAAGCTGGAGGCGATTGTCGGTCTTTATATATCACCGCCTGAAAATGCCATCGTTTTCAGTTGTGATGAAAAAAGTCAGATACAAGCACTGGATAGAACGCAGCCGGGCCTGCCCATGAAAAAAGGCAAGGCAGCGACCATGACGCATGATTACAAACGCAACGGCACTACGACGCTGTTTGCCGCGCTGAACACCCTGACGGGTGAAGTGCTGGGTACCAGCCCAGCGGCATCGACATCAGGAATGGCTGGTATTTCTCCGCGAGATCAACAAGACGACGGCCAAGGATAAAGAGATTCACATTATTTGTGACAACTACGCAACGCATAAGCATCCGAAAGTAAAAAGCTGGTTGAAGTACCACAAGCGATTCCATGTGCACTTCACGCCGACCAGCGCATCGTGGTTAAACATGGTGGAGCGGTTCTTTCGCGAGCTATCTGAGAAGCAGTTGAAGCGGGGTGTATTCAGTAGTGTGGGCGAGTTGGAAGAGTCGGTCATGGCGTTCATTGAAAGGCACAATAAAGCACCAGCGCCTTACATATGGACCAAATCTGCGAGCGACATTCTGGAGAAGGTGATGCGCGGTAGAGAAAAACTTAATAAGTTACAAACCGTATGACGACCTACACTAGAGCGGGATGTCGGACACGCTGGTAATGGCGAGCACGATGCCGATCACGATAGTGCCGATGGCGGTGCCGATCAGCAGGATCGACAGTGGCTCGATCAGCAGCAGTACGCGCTTCATCCG